>NZ_JAJLQX010000015.1 GCF_021295095.1 Phocaeicola oris | reverse complement strand
AATACGGAACGCTTGTACTGCTTTGTCTGTTTGTCATTCTTTCAAAGATCGATGCGCTCCCTTGCGGAAAGCGGGTACAAAGGTAGAACAACTTTAAATAACACGCAAATCTTTTTATGCTTTTTTTAAACTTATTTCCATCCCTTTATAACAATACGCTGATTCTCAACATGCTAAAAGTGAAAAAGATTTTTGATTACATGCTACTGAATTGTAATGCTATTCAGCAAATCAACCCTACCATCATTTATAAGTTTGAGAATCAACTCACCAAACAACGTATTTTGCCAAGCAAACCAAGTACGTGTAAATTTCGACGCATCATCTTTATTAAACGATTCATGCATAAAACCCGTTCCTGCATCCGTAGTCATCAAAGACTCAATGCACGACTTTATCTCTGCATCATTCTGCGAAGTAAAAGCTTTCATCATAATTGTCATCGGCCAAATCATATCATAACCTATGTGCGGTCCACCTATCCCCTCACCTGCTGTACCTTTAAAAAAATAAGGATTATCTTCACTCCAAACAAACCTACGTGTATTCTGATAAATAGAATCATTCACATCAACATCTCCCAAATAGGGCATACCCAACAAACTTGGCACATTCGCATCATCCATCAGAAAATGATTTCCAAACCCATCAACTTCATACGCATAAATAGTTCCATACTTAGGATGGTCATAAGTAGCATACTTTTTCAAAGCTGCCTCAACTTCTGAAGCTAAATCTGTACATTCTTTGGCTAAAACAGCCTCATGGCTAACCGTAGTTAAAATCTCTGCAACTTTACGTAATGAACTGACTGCAAAAAAATTAGATGGTATAAGGAAAAGCAAAGCAGTAGCATCATCCGAAGGACGAAAAACAGAAGCTATTAGTCCAATCGGTTTCACTGGTCGACCATAGCCATCACAAGCAACTGTATCTAATGCCCGATCGGTCACACGTTGGAATTTATATGGTCCAACACCCTCTTTGCGCTGCTGTTCTTTAAATGTCTTTAGAATATTCTGAACAGCTTGAATAAAATTACTATCAAATACTGATGTATCACCCGTTACCTTCCAATATTGATAAGCCAGACGCAATGGATAACACAACGAATCAATCTCATATTTCCGTTCATGTAACTCCGGTTTCATGTCTGTCTTATCTTTTTGCCACTCACCACCGGTAGGACCATCATTAAAAGCGTTCGCATACGGATCGATATTAATACACATCCACTGCCTATTAATAACACCGGCAATCATTTCTTTGAGATGTGCGTCCTCATTAGCTAAGGCAACATACGGCCAAACCTGCGCCCCCGAATCGCGAAGCCACATCGCATGAATATCTCCGGTATAAACAAATGTATCGGGACGTCCATCCGCAAAATGACGAAAATGAACAGTTGTATCAAGTGTATTCGGAAAGCAATTCGTAAACATCCAAGCCAGACGAGCGTTAGTAAGCATCCCCTGTACCTTTTTAATCTGAGCCTCAACTGCGTCAGAATGAAAAAGTCGCTTATCAATAGCCGGACGGTTATCCTTTCTTATAGCATCATTCATACAAATAGTTATTTGTCCGTCAGCTTGTCCGGAAAAGACAGCTTCCATCGGTAAGCACATTAATAAAGAAGCTGCGATAATAGTTCTGTAGTTCATAGTAATTTTCTTATTGTAGTTACAAGGACAAAGATAATAGGAAAAAAGAAAATTTCATATTTCGATTCATCTTTTTCAAACTTTAGAAAATAATATCTTATATTTGCTAAACATATTCTATGAATTTCAATATATAAATATAACATCTAATATCATTGAAAAATTATGATTACAAGAAGAGACTTTTTAAAATCTGTGGCTGTGGCTTCTGCCGGATTAGCGATGAATCCGGCAGAGTTTGTACAAGCTCAAACAGCTAAACAACACTACAAAGCTGGCAAAGTAAAGATTGCCTACATTGGCATTGGTAACCGTGGTCAACAAATCATTGAAGATTTTGCAAAAACCGATATGGTTGAGGTTGTTGCACTCTGCGACGTTGATATGGGTAATAAGCAAACCCTTCCTATTTTAAACAAATATCCGAATGCTAAGCGTTATCGAGATTATCGTAAGATGTTTGACGAAATAGGTAATGAATTCGATGCTGTAGCTGCTGCCGTTCCGGACTTCGATCACTTTCCGATTGCCATGTTAGCACTGTCGCAAGGTAAGCATATCTATATTGAGAAACCGTTATGCCGTACCTTCAACGAAGGCGAGTTACTCATTCAGATGGCAAAGAAACATCCGAATCTGGCGACTCAAATAGGTAACCAAGGTCACTCTGAAGCTAACTATTTTCAGTTTAAAGCTTGGCAAGACGCAGGCATTATTAAAGATGTAACGAAAATTGTCGCTCACATGAACAATAGTCGCCGTTGGCATAACTATGATGCCAACATCTACCGCTATCCGCAAGCTGATCCGATGCCGAAGGATATGGATTGGGATACTTGGTTAGGAGCTGCTCAGTATCATGAATATAGTGAGAAATACCATCAAGGCAACTGGCGCTGCTGGTACGATTTTGGTATGGGGGCATTAGGTGATTGGGGAGCTCACCTTTTAGATACTGCGCATGAATTTCTGGAGTTAGGTTTGCCTTACGAGATTAACATGAAATACGCAAAAGGACATAACGATTACTTCTATCCGTTCTCATCGACTATTCTGTTCCGCTTTGGCGCAAGAAAAGAAATGCCACCGGTTGATGTTTGGTGGTACGATGGTCTCGATAATCTTCCACCATTGCCGGAAGGGTTCGGTGGTCAAGAGGAAGCAGCCAATGTTCCAACGACCAATCAAGGCAATACTTCTAACAAGACATTAGCTCCGGGTAAAATCATCTACTCTAAAGATTTAATTTTCAAAGGCGGCAGTCACGGTAGCACATTGTCCATTATTCCTGAAGAAAAAGCCAGAGAAATGGCCAATAAGTTGCCGGAAGTACCAAAGAGCCCATCTAATCACTTCGAGAACTTCTTATTGGCTTGTCAAGGTATTGAGAAAACCCGTTCGCCATTTGAGATTTGCGGTGTGCTCTGCGAAGTATTCTGCTTAGGCGTGATAGCACAACGTTTGAATACTCAATTGTTCTTTGATCCACGCACAAAACAGTTCACCAACAATGCGTTTGCTAATTCTATGTTAGCAGGGATACCGCCACGCAAAGGCTGGGAACAATTCTATAAACTCCAATAACCATTTAGTATATCTGACGACGCGGATTATCTCCGCGTCGTCGGTTATCATAAGGTCACTTCAACAGTTTTTCTTTCAATATCGGCATCCAATAACCACCAATTACGGAACGGTTTTGGAAACCTCTTTGTTCAGGAGTGAGTGTCCAAGACCAATCGCTCATCGGCACACGATTTTGCGTATCATTCATGAACTGCCAAACAGGATCAACCAGTTTATTAAATGTATCTTTATCTTCAGCCATAGCAGCTGTCCACAAAATCCAATCACTCTTCGTATAGGTTTCCCGACAATCCAAAGGCAGCCCATACTTATTAATCTTGGTCATGTAGTACTTCAACTCCTTCTGCCCAACCTCTCTCGGGAAAAGATTGAACTTCAGCAATTGATCCCACACAAGATTATACTTCATGCTCCATGTATCAGACTGGTCGAAAGCAAGTTTATAATGGTCGTTCTCCTCGGCCATACCCGGCCATTGTGAAGCCATCTCCTTTGCTTTATCCATATATTTCTTTGCTATATCTTTCTGACCAAGCATTTCTGCCAAATATCCATAAGAAGCTACTCCCATAATTGCCTTGACAGACAGATTTGCATTGTGTGCCAAATGGCCGGCAAAGTCGTCTGTGCATAGCTGATTTTCCGGATCCAACCCCTTATCAATAAGATAATCAGCCCAAATAGTCAGGGTCTCCCAATGCTTTTTAGCATAATCGGCATTATTTTCCACCGTTGCAATGGCAGCTGCCAAAATCAACATATTACCACTCTCCTCAACCGGCATATCACCACCATAAGTCTGACCATTAGCCAAAGGATAGGTTCCTATATCGTGTGCAGAGAAAGGCTTCTCCCACTTACCACTCTCACTATAATAAAATATACCATTCATCATGCCTTTTTCTAATTCCGGATTATACACAAGGAACATCGGAGCTGAAGGATAAGTTAAATCAACGGTATTGATAGATCCATTGCTAAAACATTCCTTTGACAACCAAAGCAGGTCGCCGTTTGGAGACTGAACAAGTTTATGCGCGTTCATTACCTGACGGTAAGCTGTCGCGCAAAGTTCGGCATATTTCTTTCCTCCCACTTTTTCTGCATCCGAATAAATCATCCGATCCCACTCAATAGCCTGTTCCATCAGAGCATCATAATCTTTTTCTGCCTTACTCATCTGAGTAAAAATGGTCTGGTCATTATTCCTATTCCAATATGGACGAAGATTCTCTTCAAAATACTGAATAGAATACACATCATCGTATGCAAACAGAACATGACCATCTGCCGCTTTCGTCTTACCTAATGAAGAAACGATGGCCAATTTATCAGAATCGGTTGTCGGCGTAGATTGAAAATCTTTTCCTTTCACAAAATTATCTCGCAAAACTTTAGGATCACCTGTGGCAACTTTTGCATTTGCCTTTGGCGCAGCCATATAGAAGTATCCCCAATCAATACGGACATTATCACCTTTCTTCCCTAAAATCTTCTGATCTTTGCTTCCGGTACTTACATAAACCAAATTCCCCTCCTCACCAGATTTACTAACGGTAGCTTGAGTAGGGAGATCGACAGCCCATTGCTTTCCTGCCTCAAAATAAACCTGAATATCATGCTTCTTTCCATCGTTCGCATTTACGCTGTAAGTCAGATAATTTACCGGACGACTAACCAATTCCAGATCATTTACAAAAGCCGGAGCAGTAAAAGTAAGACGCAAATCCACCGTTCCGCAAGTAAAATCATAATAAGTCTGCGTTGCCTGTACATCCACATTGGTTTGTCGCGCAGTTTGTACAAAAGTATTTGTCTTTTCTCTCTTAACCGACATTCCAAAATCAATCAAGCCACCACCTACTCTGTTACGACAAGAAGCTGCAATGATATTTTTCCCCTCATGAAGAGTAGCCAACGCTTCCTGAGTCAACTTCTGTTGCTCCCCACTCTTTGCGTTATTGCCCGTATCAACAACTTTAACACCGTTAACATATATAACGGCATCATCATCATGAGAGTAATTCAGATAAACCTGTTTACCTTTATAATCACCTGTCAACTCAATTTCACGACGAACCCAAATCCATTCGCTGTTCCACGCGGTTTTAGCGGTTGCCTCATTATCCGTTCCAAAAGCGGCATCACTTATTTTCCAACTATCATCCTTAAAGTCAGGCTTTTCCCAACCATCGGAAGGTTGTGTCAACGTATATTTCCCTTTCCAACCTGATTCTGAAGCTGTGCCTGCTATAACATCATATTGGGCTTCATCATCACCCATAAAACGATAAATAGCATCATCAACTTTCACAACACCGATAAGAGGAAAATCTTTACCCGTCCAATGCTTTACAGGAGCGTCATATAGTTTATCGATCATAGACCATGCACTCGTATAAGGGTCGATGGTTACCAATGGGTAAGCAGGAGCCCGCAAATCGTTTTTCACATGTTGTTCCGGCATATTAGTTGTAACCATATTGCAACCGGTCAATGTACCCAAAACCAGAATAGCTAAATTGATAAGTTTCATATAATAATTTTAATTTAAAGTAATCTCTTCAATTGCAACGCAAGTTAGTAAAAGTTTTTAGAGGAACAGACATAATAACATTACTTTTTTGTCACCCAATCATAACCGCTACGATTCCGATATGTAGGAGAATGAAAAGGGATACACATAAGTTCGCGCATTCATCAGAAGTTTTTGTCTGTTCATACGTATCAGTCGATCAAGTCATCAGCATCAGTTAAACAACTCATCAGCATCAGTTGAACAACTCATCCGCATCAGTTGAGCGATTCATCCGCATCACTTTTTCCGATCATTTGATGACAAATTTAATAGACCAAGTAAAAAAATGAAATCGGTCATTAGAACGCAAAAAGGCCATCTCTGTTATAGAGATAGCCCTTTTCATATATTACTAAAATTAGTTCCTTTTACAGGAAGAAATTAAGCTTTAGTCTCTTCTGCAGGAGCTTCAGAAGCATTTACATCCTCGCTTACTTCTTCAGCAGGAGTCTCAGCCTTAGCAGCAGCTTTCTTCGAACGACGTGTACGAGTTGCTTTCTTCGGCGCAGCCTTTGCCATATTTTCATCAAAGTCAACCAACTCGATGAAACACATAGCAGCGTTATCACCTAAACGATTACCGGTCTTAATAATTCTGGTATAACCTCCCTGACGGGTAGCCACTTTAGTTGCAATTGTTTTAAACAATTCGGTTACAGCATACTTGTCCTGTAAGTAACTGAAGACTACACGACGAGAACTTGTTGTGTCATCTTTCGATTTTGTAATCAATGGCTCAACAAACTTTCTCAGTGCTTTAGCCTTTTCTACAGTAGTATTGATTCTTTTATGTTTAATCAAAGAACTCGCCATGTTAGATAACAAAGCACCTCTATGAGAAGCAGTACGACCCAGATGATTGAATTTCTTATTATGTCTCATTTTATTCTTTATCTAATTTATACTTTGAAATATCTGTTCCAAATGAAAGATTTAAGCTTGCGAGCAGATCTTCCAATTCTGTAAGTGATTTCTTACCAAAGTTTCTGAACTTCAGCAAATCTGTCTTATTGTATTGAACCAAGTCACCTAATATTTCAACATCAGCAGCTTTCAAACAATTCAACGCACGAACAGAAAGATCCAAATCAACTAACTTCGTCTTGAGGAGCTGGCGCATGTGCAATACTTCTTCATCGAATTCCTCGTTACCCTCACCGTCGGAAGATTCAAGTGTAATCTTCTCATCTGAGAACAACATGAAGTGATAAATCAACATTTTGGCCGCTTCTTTCAAAGCTTCTTTCGGATGAATGGAACCATCGGTTGTAATTTCTATAACTAGTTTTTCATAATCAGTCTTCTGTTCAACGCGATAATTTTCAACTGCATATTTTACATTACGAATCGGTGTGTAAATAGAATCGATAGGAATAACATTAACATCAGTACAGAACTGCAGGTTTTCATCAGCCGGCACATATCCTCTACCCTTGTTAATGGTAATATCCATTTGTAAAGTTGCTTTAGGATCTAAATGGCAAATAACCAATTCAGGATTTAACACTTCAAATCCAGTCAGATACTTACTTATATCACCTGCTTTAAATTCATTAGAATTCTCGATGGTAATGCTTACCTTCTCGTTTTCAAACTCTTCTACTACTTGCTTAAATCTTACTTGTTTCAGATTTAAGATAATGCCGGTTACATCTTCCTTAATACCTGGCACGGAAGCAAATTCATGTTCTACGCCAGCAATACGAATTGTATTGATTGCAAATCCTTCCAGAGAAGAAAGCAGTATACGGCGTAATGCATTACCGATGGTAATACCGAAACCGGGTTCAAGGGGGCGGAATTCAAATTTACCATATTTGGCATCCGCTTCCAACATTAATACTTTATCAGGTTTTTGAAATGCTAATATTGCCATGAAATTAATGATTATTTAGAGTACAATTCGACGATCAAATGTTCTTTAATGTTCTCAGGGATATCTTCTCTTGCAGGAATATGTAATAACTTGCCTGACTTTGAGTTCTCATCCCATTCTAACCAAGAATATTTGCCATGATTAAATCCGGCAAGTGAATTAGCAATCACTTCCAAAGATTTAGATTTTTCACGAACTCCTACAATCTGACCTGGTTTAACTGAGTAAGAAGGAATAGAAACTACTTTGCCATCAACAACGATATGTCTATGTCCAACTAACTGACGGGCAGCTGCACGAGTAGGGGCAATACCCAAACGGTATACTACATTATCTAAACGCTGTTCCAGAAACTGAAGCAGGATTTCACCAGTAATACCATTCTGTCTTGCGGCTTTGTCAAACAAGTTACGGAATTGTTTTTCCAATACCCCGTAAGTATATTTAGCTTTTTGTTTTTCAGCTAACATCACGCCGTACTCAGAAGATTTTCTTCTGCGGTTTACACCATGCTGGCCTGGAGGATAATTTTTCTTAGCTAAAACCTTATCAGCTCCAAATATTCCTTCACCGAACTTACGTGAGATTTTTGATTTTGGTCCAGTATATCTTGCCATTTTATTTACTAATTAAATTTGTTTTTCTGATGCTCTTAATTTGTTACAGCCGCGATTACAGAAAGGAAATGCAATCCAAAAATTAACAAGATTAAGACGCATATAAATTAAGCTTATTATTATACTCTTCTTCTCTTAGGAGGACGACAACCATTATGCGGTAACGGGGTTACATCGACAATCTCTGTAACCTCAATACCTGCTCCATGTACAGTTCTGATTGCAGACTCACGTCCGTTTCCAGGACCTTTAACATAAGCTTTAACCTTTCTAAGGCCAAGGTCGTATGCAACTTTTGCACAATCTTGGGCAGCCATTTGAGCTGCATAAGGAGTGTTCTTCTTAGAACCTCTAAATCCCATCTTACCTGCTGAAGACCATGAGATAATCTGGCCCTCGTTGTTTGTTAAAGAAACAATGATATTATTGAATGAAGAATGAACATGCAACTGTCCATTAGCATCAATTTTTACATTTCTTTTCTTTGCAGCGACTGTTTTCTTTGCCATATTAACGATTATTATTTAGTAGCTTTCTTCTTATTTGCAACAGTTTTCTTCCTACCCTTACGAGTACGAGCATTATTCTTTGTGCTCTGTCCACGAACAGGTAAACCCAAACGGTGACGGACACCGCGGTAACAACCTATATCCATTAATCTTTTAATGTTTATCTGAATTTCAGAGCGAAGATCTCCTTCAACTTTGAATCCAGCACCAATGATATTACGAATCTGAGCTGCCTGATCATCGGTCCAGTCCTGAACCTTAATATCACGATCAACACCAGCCTTATCCAATATCTTAGCTGCACTACTGCGTCCGATACCAAAAATGTAGGTCAACGCAATCTCACCTCTCTTATTCTGAGGCAAATCTACACCAACTATTCTTATAGCCATATATTAAATTATTTTTCCTGCAAAAATAATAAATTATCCTTGACGTTGTTTATACTTAGGATTTTTCTTGTTAATAACATACAAACGGCCTTTGCGTCTTACGATTTTACATTCAGGCGTACGTTTTTTGATTGATGCTCTTACTTTCATATCTTTATTTTTTTATTTATATCTAAAAACGATTCTGCCCTTTGATAAGTCGTATGGAGACATCTCCACCCTAACCTTATCACCAGGTAATATTTTAATGTAATGCATTCTCATCTTACCAGAAATATGGGCGGTTATTTCATGTCCATTTTCCAATTCGACGCGAAACATTGCATTTGACAATGCTTCTACAATTGTCCCATCTTGCTCTATAGCTGATTGTTTAGCCATATATTATATTAAATTGCTTTATCTCCTAATACTTGTTCTACAAATTCGAAAGATGATAGAATGTCTGCTTTGCCAATTCCGATAGCTATCGTATGCTCATAATGAGCTGCCGGTTTGCCATCCTTAGTACGAATAGTCCAACCATCATTTTCAATAAAAATCTGACGTGCTCCCATCGTAATCATTGGCTCTATCGCTATACACATCCCATTCTTTAACAAAATACCATTTCCACGTCTTCCATAATTAGGCACCATCGGGTCTTCATGCATATCTTTACCTATACCATGACCGACAAGTTCTCTGACAATTCCATAAGATTTTGCCTCACAATGCTCTTGTACAGCAGCCCCTATATCACCTAATCTATTACCATGAATAGCTTTCTCAATTCCCAAGTAAAGTGCTTCCTTTGTTGTCTTTAGCAACTGCATCACTTCTGGCGAAACCTCCCCAACAGGGAATGTATAGCATGAATCACCGCAAAAACCATTCTTATAGGTACCACAATCAACAGAAACGATATCACCATCCCTCAAAGGGATATCATTTGGAATGCCATGCACTACCTGATCATTTACCGAAGTACAAATCGAGGCAGGGAAAGGCCGGCCAAACTGATTAAGAAATCCTTTAAAAGTAGGAGTAGCTCCGTTATCACGAATAAACTCTTCTGCTACTTTATCAAGCTCCTTTGTAGTAACCCCCGGTTTTATGATTTTAGCTACTTCAGCCAAAGTTTTACCAACAAGTAAATTACTCTGACGAAGTAGTTCTATCTCATCTTCTGTTTTAAGAAATATCATCTTCCAAGCAAACCATTAATAAGCCTGAGCATTACCTGAACGTCCTCTAATTCTTCCGGTATTCAACAATCCATCATAATGGCGCATCAACAAGTGGCTCTCAATCTGCTGTAATGTATCCAAGACAACACCAACAAGAATCAAAAGTGAAGTACCGCCGAAGAACTGAGCAAATTCACGCTGTACGCCAAATATACCGGCAAATGCAGGCATAATGGCTACAAGTGCCAAGA
This sequence comes from Phocaeicola oris, assembly GCF_021295095.1. GTDB lineage: Bacteria > Bacteroidota > Bacteroidia > Bacteroidales > Bacteroidaceae > Phocaeicola > Phocaeicola oris. Next base: position 68,241 of record NZ_JAJLQX010000015.1, on the reverse strand, counting down.
ATATTGAACCTGGCAATGTAATACGAGACATAATACTATCAATATAATCAGCAGTATTCTTTCCCGGTTTTATACCAGGAATGAAACCATTATTTCTCTTCATATCTTCAGACATCTGGGTAGGATTAATTGTAATCGCAGTATAGAAATATGTAAATATGATAATCAATGCCGCATAGATAAAATTATACCAGAAACCATTGTTATCAATCAATGCACGAGCTACACCACTTGCCGTTGCAACATTAGAATATCCAATAATAGAAATAGGGATAAACATCAATGCTTGAGCAAAGATAATAGGCATAACATTCGCTGCGTTAACTTTCAATGGTATGTATTGACGAGCACCACCATACTGCTTATTTCCAACGATACGCTTTGCGTACTGAACAGGCACTTTTCGTACACCCTGAACTAACAGGATAGCAGCAGCCATAACCAGTAACAAGAATATCATCTCAAACAAAAACATTACGATACCACCTGCACCCGGAGAAGAGAAGCGTGAAACAACTTCCTGAACCAAAGCCTGAGGCAAACGCGCAATGATACCAACCATAATAATTAAGGAAATACCATTGCCAATACCCTTATCTGTGATTCTTTCACCCAGCCACAAAATGAACATACTGCCTGCGGCCAGAATAATTGTAGAAGTAATAATAAAGGTCGTCCAATCTAAAGAAGCATTAAGAGCACCTCCCGCCTGCATTTTCAAGTTAATCAAATACGAAGGTGCTTGGAAAACCAAGATGAAGATAGTCAATATACGAGTATACTGATTGATCTTCCTTCTACCACTTTCGCCCTCACGTTGAATTTTCTGAAAGTAAGGAACAGCGATAGCAAGCAACTGAATAACAATGGACGCCGAGATATAAGGCATGATCCCCAACGCAAAGATTGACGCGTTTGAGAAAGCACCTCCGGAGAACATGTTTAGCAGCGCTAACAAACCTTCACTAGTTTGCTGATGTAATTGAGTTAACATAGAAGGGTTAATACCCGGGAGAACCACGTAAGAACCGAATCTGTAAATAGCTACAAATAATATGGTAATGAGAATTCTTTGACGCAAATCCTCTATTTTCCATATATTCTTTAATGTTTCAATAGATTTTCTCATCGAATCAGAGTTTTACAGCATTACCACCAATAGCTTCGATTGCGGCTACAGCACTCTTTGAAAATGCATTTGCCTCTACATCAAGCTTAGTAGTCAAGCTACCATTACCAAGTATTTTAACTAATTCGTTAGAAGAAACATAACCTGCTTCAATTAAGTCATTCAAGCTAATCTTTGATAGATTCTTTGCGTCAGCAAGATTCTGCAACGTGCTCAAGTTAATAGCTTTATACTCCACACGGTTAATATTCTTAAAGCCGAATTTAGGAAGACGTCTTTGAAGTGGCATCTGACCACCTTCAAAACCAATCTTTTTCTTATAGCCAGATCTTGACTTAGCACCTTTTGTACCTCTTGTAGAAGTACCACCATAACCAGAACCTGGTCCACGACCAATTCTTTTACGTGCTTTAGTTGATCCTTCAGCTGGTTTTAAATTACTTAAATTCATATCGTAATCAATTTTTAAATTCTGGAAATTACTTAATGATAGTAACAAGGTGCTTTACCTTCTCTACCAAACCAAGAACGGAAGGAGTATCCTCACGCTCAACAACTTGATTTAATTTATGCAGACCGAGCGTATCCAATGTTCTTCTTTGACGTTCACAAACACGGTTTCTACTTTTTATTTGTTTGATCTTTATAATTGACATAAATTATCCCCCTTAACCTTTAAATACTCTTTCCATACTAATACCTCTATTCTGCGCAATAGTACGAGCATCTCTCATTTCACTTAAAGCAAGAATAGTAGCTTTTACAAGATTGTGTGGATTAGAAGATCCTTTAGACTTTGCCAAAACATCTGTAATACCCACACTCTCCAAAACAGCACGCATAGCACCTCCAGCAACAACACCAGTACCCGTAGAAGCCGGTTTGATGAACACTTCAGCACCACCAAACTTAGCCGTTTGTTCATGAGGAACTGTTCCTTTAATAACAGGAACACGAGTGAGGTTCTTCTTTGCGGCTTCTACACCTTTAGCAATAGCAGTCGTCACTTCACCAGCCTTACCTAAGCCTAAGCCAATAACCCCGTCCTCGTTTCCAACAACGACAATTGCAGCGAAAGTAAATGTTCTACCACCCTTTGTAACTTTAGTTACACGATTAATAGCAACCAATCTGTCTTTCAACTCTACATCGTTAGATATCTTAACTCTATTATTTGCCATAATTGATTAAAATTTAAGTCCACCGTTACGAGCAGCATCAGCAACTGCTTTAATTCTCCCATGATACAAGTAACCATTACGGTCAAATACAACTGTAGTAACACCTGCTTCCTGAGCTTTTTTAGCAATCAGTTCACCAACTTTACTAGCTTGTTCTATCTTAGGCATAGCCTCCATTCCGAGTGAAGAAGCAGAAGTTATAGTCTCACCTTTTAAATCATCAATAATTTGAACGTAGATTTGCTTGTTACTTCTAAAAACGCTCATACGTGGACGTTCTGTAGTACCAGAAATCTTATTGCGTACTCTATATTTAATTTTAATTCGTCTTTCTACTTTTGTTGTCATAATGATACTAATTTAAAAATTATTTAGCTGCAGCAGTCTTACCAGACTTTCTACGAATTTCTTCGCCAACAAACTTAATACCTTTACCCTTATAAGGTTCCGGCATACGGAAAGAACGAATCTTAGCACATACCTGACCAAGTAATTGTTTGTCGCATGATTCCAAAGTAATCAGAGGATTTTTATTTTTCTCCGATTTAGTCTCGACTTTAATCTCTGGAGGTAATTGCATAAAAATATTATGAGTGTAACCTAATGCAAATTCAATAATATTTCCATTATTAGATGCACGGTAACCAACACCAACAAGTTCAAGCTCTTTCTTGTAACCTGTAGAAACACCAACAACCATATTATTAACTAAAGCACGGTACAAACCATGAAAAGCATGCCTCTGCTTAAGATCATCCTGCATAAGCTTGTCATTTTCTTTGAAAGAAACATAACCGTCTTCAATAGTCACATCAATTGCAGGATTAATATACTGCTTCAACTCACCCTTAGGTCCTTTGACTGTAATAATATCATTCTCTAACGTTACAATGACTCCGTTAGGAATACTGATAGGTAATTTACCAATTCTTGACATTGCTTATCCTCCTAATTAATATACATAACAAAGGACTTCGCCACCAATTTTCTGTTCAGCGGCTTCCTTATCTGTCATTACACCCTTGGAAGTAGATATTATAGCAATACCTAAACCATTAATTACTCTCGGCATGTCTTTGTAACCAGTATACTTACGTAAACCTGGTGTAGAAACTCTTTGAAGACTCTTGATAGCATTAACCTTATTAACGGTATCATACTTCAACGCAATCTTAATAGTTCCCTGAGGACCATCTTCAACAAATTTGTAGTTTAAAATATACCCCTTATCAAAAAGAATCTTAGTGATTTCTTTTTTCAGATTTGAGGCAGGTACTTCAACTACTCTGTGCTTAGCACTAATTGCATTTCTCAACCTAGTGAGATAATCTGCGATAGGATCTGTCATATAAAATAAAAATTAAATTAATCAGGACTTCCCTGACAATATTTAAAAAAGAATTACCAGCTTGCTTTCTTAACGCCTGGAATTAATCCATTAGAAGCCATCTCACGGAAATCAATTCTTGAGATGCCAAACTGACGAATATAACCTTTTGGGCGCCCGCTTAACTTACAACGATTGTGCAAACGAATAGGATTTGCATTTTTAGGCAAAGCCTGCAATTTACGAGCAGCATCATAAGCATCTGCAGGATCACCCGTATTGACAATCTTCTTCAGCGCAGCACGCTTCTCAGCGTATTTGGCGACAAGTTTAGCTCTTTTGACTTCACGAGCTTTCATCGATTCTTTTGCCATACTCTCTATATATTAATTTTTTTGATTCTTAAATGGTAAACCAAATTCCTTCAACAACGCAAAACCTTCTTCATCTGTTTTTGCAGAAGTAACAAAAGTAATGTTCATTCCAAGAATCTTAGTTATACTATCAATGTTGATTTCTGGGAAAATAATCTGTTCATCGATACCCAAAGTATAGTTACCTCTACCATCAAATTTCGAATTGATTCCTTTGAAGTCACGAATACGTGGTAATGCAACACGAACAAGTCTCTCCAAAAATTCATACATTTTTTCACGACGCAAAGTTACCATAACACCTATTGGCATTTTTTTACGCAACTTAAAATTTGCTATATCTTTACGCGAAACTGTTGCAACAGCTTTCTGCCCAGTGATTGCAGTTAACTCATTAATAGCAACTTCTATAATCTTCTTATCTGCGACAGCCTCACCAAGACCCTCATTAATGACGATCTTCTTAAGAACTGGGATTTGCATAGAAGAAGAATATTGAAACTGTTTCTTTAATGCTGGAGCTATACGCTCTGCATATTCTTTCTTAAGGCTAGCAGTATTACTCATTATTTAATCTCCTCTCCTGATTTTTTAGCGTAACGAACAAATGTCTTTCCATCAGCACTCTCTCGTCTACCAATACGTGTTGGCTTCCCTGTCTTAGGATCAACCGGATTCAAATTTGAGATATGAACAGCTGCTTCCTGTCTAACGATTCCTCCTTGAGGATTCTTTGCACTTGGTTTTGTGCTCTTGGAAACCATATTGATACCTTCAACAATAGCACGGTTCTCTTTAACAAGAACTTTCAGTACACGTCCAGTCTTACCTTTATCTTCACCAGAATTAACGTAAACTGTATCACCTTTTTTAATATGTAATTTACTCATTACTATAATCGTTTACTAAATTAAAGTACTTCAGGTGCCAAAGAAACGACCTTCATATTTGTTGCACGTAACTCTCTCGCAACCGGACCGAAAATACGGCTACCTCTAATTTCGCCTGCATTATTCAACAAAACGCAAGCATTATCATCAAAACGAATATAAGAACCATCAGCACGACGGATCTCTTTCTTAGTACGCACAATCAAAGCCTTTGATACGGCACCTTTTTTAATATCACTTGAAGGGATAACGCTTTGTACAGCGACAACAATTACATCCCCTACAGAAGCGTAACGTCTTCTTGTACCACCTAAAACGCGAATACAAAGAGCTTCCTTTGCGCCACTGTTATCACATACTGTAAGTTTGGATTCTGCTTGTATCATAATTACTTAGCTCTTTCTATTATTGAAACCAATCTCCATCTTTTTGTCTTGCTCAACGGACGAGTTTCCATAATATGTACTGTATCACCTACATTACATTCATTCTTCTCATCATGAACATGATATTTCTTCGTCTTTTGAACGAACTTACCATACATAGGGTGTTTTTCCTTAAAAACAGTAGCAACAGTAATGGTCTTATCCATCTTATTACTAATCACAACACCCGTTCTTTCCTTTCTTAAATTTCTAGCTTCCATGAGGACTAATTTTATTTGTTAAGTTCTCTCTGACGTAATTCTGCTTTCATCCGCGCAATTGTTCTGCGTAATCTCTTAATTTGAGCAGGATTTTCCAGCGGAGAGATAGAATGATTCAACAACATCTGGTTGTAATTGGCAACTTCTGTGTCAATTCTTTCTGCCAACTCGTTAGTTGGAATTTCTCTAATTTCTGCAATCTTCATAATAAATTAAGCATTTTGATTCGGATCGAAATCACGTCTAACAATAAATTTTGTAGTGATAGGAAGCTTCTGGGCAGCTAAGCGCAAAGCCTCTTTTGCTACATCATAAGGAACGCCATCGGCTTCGATGATGATGCGGCCTGGAAGGACCGCAGCCACGAAACCTACAGGATCACCATTACCTTTACCCATACGTACGTCAGCAGGTTTACGAGTGATTGGCTTATCCGGGAAAATACGGATCCAAATCTGTCCCTGACGCTGCATATATCTTGTTACTGCTACACGAGCAGCTTCTATTTGAGCTTCTGTTATCCATTTTGGCTCAAGAGCCTTAATGCCAAAAGACCCGAAGGCCAGCTGATTCCCTCTATGAGCGTAACCTTTATTATTACGACGGCCTGTCTGGTGTCTTCTGAACTTTACTTTCTTCGGTTGTAACATAATTCTTAAAATTCAAATCGATTAACGATTATTATTTCTCTTTCTTCTGAAGTTCTTGCCACCATTATTGCCGCCACCACGGTTATTATCCTTAGCTTGTGCAAAGTTTGGAGCAAGTTCTCGCTTTCCATAAACTTCACCACGACAAATCCATACTTTAATACCCTGCAAACCGACTTTCGTCAATGCATCAGCTTGACAATAATCGATATCTGCACGAAATGTATGTAATGGAGTTCTACCTTCCTTTAACATTTCAGAACGAGCCATTTCTGCACCATTCAAACGCCCTGAAATTTGAACTTTAATACCTTCAGCGCCCATACGCATAGTATTTGCGATGGCCATCTTAATAGCACGACGATAAGCTATCTTACCTTCTACCTGACGAGCAATATTATTTGCAACAATGACAGCATCAAGCTCCGGCTTCTTAACTTCAAAGATATTGATTTGAATATCCTTATCAGTTATCTTTTTCAACTCCTCCTTCAGCTTATCTACTTCCTGACCGCCTTTACCAATGATAACTCCAGGACGTGCTGTACACACTGTAATTGTCACCAATTTCAGTGTACGTTCAATCACGATTCTTGAAATGCTGGCTTTTGCAAGTCTGGCTTTTAAATATTTACGAATCTTGGTATCTTCTACCAAGTTTTCTCCATAATTATTGCCACCATACCAATTAGAATCCCAACCTCTGATAATTCCTAAACGATTGCTTATTGGATTAATTTTCTGTCCCATCTAACTACTTAATTTTTATTATCATTAGTATTCTTAGAATCTACGAACAACGTAACGTGATTAGCGCGTTTGCGAATACGGTATCCTCTACCCTGTGGAGCCGGACGTAGTCTCTTTAGTGTAGCTCCCTCATCAACAAAAACTTTAGATACATATAATTCACCGTCTTCAGCTTTACGATCGTTTTTCTGTTCCCAATTAGCAATAGCAGAGCGCAGCAACTTTTCAACTCTTGCAGCAGCTTCTTTCGAAGAGAACTTCAAGATACCAAGTGCGCGATTCACTTCCATACCACGAATCATATCAACAACATAGCGCATTTTCCGCGGAGAAGTAGGGACGTTCCGCAATTTCGCGAAATACATGGTCTTAAGGGCTTCTTTTCTGTTGGCAGCCGATATTGATTTCCTTTTTCCCATTATCTTATTACTTTTTCTTCAGTTTCCCCTGTTTAACTATTTCTTATTATTACCTGAATGACCACGGAAGGTACGTGTCATAGCGAATTCGCCCAGCTTATGTCCCACCATGTTTTCAGTGATATAAACAGGAATAAATTTATTTCCGTTATGAACTGCAATAGTATGACCTACAAAATCAGGTGATATCATTGAAGCTCTAGCCCATGTCTTAACGACTTCTTTCTTTCCACTTTCATTCATGGATAGAACCTTGTTTTCAAGTTTTACGTTAATATACGGACCTTTTTTTAATGAACGACTCATAATTTACTCAATTAATGGTTATTTCTTTCTTCTTTCAATTATATACTTAGAAGACTGTTTCTTTGGAGCTCTTGTCTTCAAGCCCTTAGAATACAATCCCTTACGAGAACGTGGATGACCACCGGACGCACGACCTTCACCACCACCCATTGGGTGATCAACCGGATTCATTACAACACCACGGTTGTGTGGACGGAATCCAAACCAACGTGAGCGTCCAGCTTTTCCTGAACTTTCCAATCCATGGTCTGAATTTCCTACTGCACCAATTGTAGCCTTACATGTTGAAAGGATTTTACGCAATTCACCAGAAGGCAATTTTATAACACAGTAACCCCCTTCACGAGAAGTCAATTGAGCAAAATTACCTGCAGATCTAACCAAAGCAGCACCCTGCCCCGGACGTAACTCAATATTATGAATTACCGTACCGATAGGGATATTCTCAAGTGGCAATGCATTTCCAATCTCTGGAGCTGCATTAGCGCCTGACATAACGGTATGACCTACTTGCAAACCACTAGGAGCAATAATATATCGCTTTTCTCCATCAGCATAAAACAACAAAGCAATTCGAGCCGAACGATTCGGATCATACTCAATTGTCTTCACGACTGCTGGAACACCATCTTTTTCTCTCTTGAAATCAATCAAACGAAATTTGCGCTTGTGACCGCCACCGATATAGCGTACTGTCATCTTTCCGACATTATTACGACCACCGCTTGCTCGTTTACCATATACAAGAGACTTCTCTGGTACTGACGCAGTAATTTCTTCAAAAGTACCAATAATCTTATGTCTCTGCCCAGGTGTTGTGGGCTTAAATTTACGTACTGCCATCTCTATTAAATATTGCTATAAAAATCAATTGTATCACCCTTCTTCAAAGTAACAATTGCTTTTTTATAAGCATTTGTTTTCCCTTTGACAAGGCCTGCCTTTGTATAACGACTCTTATTCTTGCCCGTATAATTCATTGTATTTACAGACAACACTGTTACATTATATAAAGATTCTACTTCTTTCTTAATCTCCAATTTGTTAGCCTCTGGACGAACAATGAAACCGAAACGATTCAATTTCTCGGTCTCAGCTGTCATTTTCTCAGTTACTAACGGTTTTACTATAAATCCCATTATTTAGCCTCCTCATTATTAATTAAGACAAGATTCCATCAATAACCTTCAGTGAATCTTCAGTCACAACAATAGTCTCAGCGTCGAGTACATTATATGTATTCAATGCAGAAGCTGTAGATAATTTGACTCCCTGTAGATTACGAGCTGACAAATATACATTTTTATTTCCATTAGGCAAAACAAAAAGTAACTTTTTGTCAGCAATTTTAAGATTATTTATCATTGCAACAAAATCTTTCGTCTTTGGTGCATCAAAATTGAAGTCCTCAACAACTAAGATTGAATTATCTTTTGCTTTGTATGCCAATGCCGAACGACGAGCCAAAGCCTTCACTTTCTTATTCAACTTGAATGAATAATCGCGTGGCTTAGGTCCGAATACACGTGCGCCACCTACCAGCAGTGGTGAATTGATATCACCACGACGTGCGCCACCACCACCTTTTTGACGACCTAATTTACGTGTAGAACCGCTAACCTCACTTCTTTCCTTTGATTTATGAGTTCCCTGACGCTGATCAGCCAAATACTGTTTCACATCCATAAAAATGGCATGATCATTAGGTTCAATTCCGAAGATAGATTCGTTTAACGTAACCTTTCTTCCGGTGTCCTCACCTTTAATATTTAATACGTTAACTTCCATTATTTCTCAATTATTACGATTGAACCTTTGCATCCGGCTACTGAACCCTTAATCAATAGAAGGTTATGGTCCGGAATTACCTTTAATACGCGTAAGTTCTGTGTTGTAACACGGTCACCACCAAGTTGACCACCCATACGCATGCCTTTGAAGACTTTTGCTGGGTATGAACAAGCACCAATAGAACCCGGTTTACGAGCTCTGTTATGCTGACCATGAGTAGTCTGGCCTACGCCACCAAATCCATGACGTTTAACAACGCCCTGAAAACCTTTACCTTTAGAAGTACCAGTAACGTCTACGAAATCTGTGCCCTCGAACAAATCTACTGTGATTACGTCACCTAAATTGTACTCTTTCTCAAAATTTTTGAACTCGGCCAAGTGTCTCTTTGGAGTTACACCAACTTTTTTAAAGTGCCCAAGCAAAGGTTTTGTGGCATGTTTTTCTTTCATGTCCTGGAAACCTACCTGAACGGCAGCGTATCCATCCTTCTCTTCACTTTTAATCTGAGTAACTACACAAGGACCAGCTTCGATAACAGTGCATGGAACATTCTTTCCATCAGCACTAAAAACGGAAGTCATTCCGATTTTTTTTCCTAATAATCCTGGCATTTCAGTTAAATTTTAATATTAAACTTTGATCTCTACTTCTACACCACTCGGTAATTCAAGCTTCATCAAAGCATCGACAGTCTTAGCTGTTGAGCTATAAATATCGATCAAACGCTTGTAAGATGAAAGCTCAAACTGTTCACGAGATTTCTTATTTACAAAAGTTGAACGATTAACAGTGAAAATTTTCTTGTGTGTAGGCAATGGAATAGGACCACTGACAATAGCACCGGTTGCTTTCACTGTTCTTACAATCTTCTCAGCTGAATTATCAACCAAGTTGTGATCATAGGATTTCAGTTTAATTCTAATCTTTTGACTCATTTGTTTTTTTATTATTAAATTGTTATTCATTAAAGGCGGGGCCGAATTAAGAGTCATTCGCTAATTCGTAGCCCCTGTCTTCTTTTTCTTTACTTAATCAATTCAACACGACCTTTAACCTCTTCAAGAATTGTTCTTGCAATTGTCGGAGATACAGCTGTATGATGATCGTATGTCATTGAAGATGTTGCACGACCGGAAGTAATGGTACGCAATGCGGTTACATAACCGAACATCTCTGACAGAGGAACCATCGCCTTAACGATGCGGGAACCGGACTTAGTTGATTCCATTCCTTCAACCTGACCGCGACGTTTGTTTAAGTCACCAATAACATCACCCATATTCTCTTCCGGAGTAACAACCTCCAACTTCATAATAGGTTCCAATAAGGTAGGACCTGCTTTTTCACACGCCTTTTTATAGGCTGAAATAGCACAAATTTCAAATGAAAGTTGATCTGAATCGACCGGATGGTAAGAACCATCTTTCAAAACCACTTTCAAAGAATCAAGAGGATAACCTGCAAGAACACCACTCTTCATTGCGGTAGTAAAGCCTTTCTGCACTGAAGGGATATATTCTTTAGGAACGTTACCGCCCTTAACCTCATCAACAAATTGCAAACCACCCTGCGTAAAGTCTGGATCAACCGGACCAACCGTAACGATAATGTCTGCAAACTTACCACGACCACCTGTCTGCTTTTTATAAACCTCACGAAGCTCAACAGTCTGAGTAATGGCTTCTTTATAAGCAACCTGAGGACGTCCCTGGTTACATTCTACTTTAAACTCACGTTTCAAACGCTCCAGAATAATATCCAAATGAAGCTCACCCATACCTTCGATGACTGTCTGGCCGGTCTGTTCATCTGTATGAACACGGAATGTTGGGTCCTCTTCCGCCAACTTAGCCAAACCGTTAGAAAGTTTTTCCATATCTTTCTGAGTCTTAGGCTCAACAGCGATACCGATAACCGGATCAGGGAAGTCCATAGACTCAAGTACAATAGGATGATTTTCATCACAAAGAGTATCACCTGTATGAATATCCTTAAAGCCAACACCTGCGCCGATATCTCCGGCACCGATTTCTTCCACCGGATTCTGTTTATTCGAAAACATCTGGAATAAACGGGAAACACGCTCTTTCTTTCCAGAACGAGTGTTATAAATGTACGACCCGGCAGCAACTTTTCCCGAATAAACACGGAAATAAACCAAACGACCTACGTATGGATCTGTTGCAATTTTAAATGCCAAAGCTGAAGTAGCCTCATCCTCTGATGGACGACGGTCTTCTTCTGCACCTGTTTCCGGATTTGTTCCTGCAATGTTTGGAGTATCCAATGGTGAAGGCAAAAACGCACAGATATAATCAAGCAAAGGCTGAACACCTTTATTCTTGAATGAAGAACCACAAGTCATAGGAACAAGCTCGTGAGCTACAGTGCCTTTACGAATAGCAGCAATGATTTCTTCTTCAGTAATAGAAGAGGCGTCATTAAAATATTTCTCCATCAAGGCATCATCAAATGAAGCTGCGTTCTCAATCATCTTATCGTGCCATTCCTGAGCCTGATCTGCCATATCTGCAGGAATATCATCAACTTCATATTCTGAACCCATTGACTCATCATGCCAATAAATCGCCTTCATCTTAATAAGGTCAACAATACCTTTGAAGTTTTCCTCAGCACCAATAGGTATCATCACAGGACATGGGTTTGCGCCTAACTTTTCTATCATCTGATTCATTACATCAAAAAAGTCGGCACCGGAACGGTCCATCTTATTAACATAAGCCAAACATGGCACACCATATTTTTCTGCCTGACGCCATACTGTTTCTGACTGTGGTTCAACACCACCGACAGCAGCATACGTAGCAACCGCGCCATCGAGTACACGAAGTGAACGCTCAACCTCCGCGGTAAAGTCAACGTGTCCCGGAGTATCAATCAAGTTAATTTTATAAGTGTTATCGTTCCACTTCCAATGACAAGTAGTAGCAGCTGAGGTAATAGTAATACCACGCTCCTGCTCCTCCTCCATCCAGTCCATTGTAGCAGCACCGTCGTGAACTTCACCAATCTTGTGAGTCAACCCTGTGTAATACAAAATACGCTCTGAAGTGGTTGTCTTACCGGCATCAATGTGAGCCATGATACCAATATTACGGGTCAAATTCAAATTTTGATTTGCCATTTGTTATTCTTGCTTAAAATTAAAACTTGATTAGAATCTGAAGTGTGCAAATGCACGGTTAGCTTCAGCCATACGGTGCATATCCTCCTTACGTTTGAAAGCACCGCCTTGTTCGTTATACGCATCAACAATCTCCGCAGCCAATTTGTCTGCCATAGATTTACCACCACGCTTGCGAGCGAAAGAAATCATATTCTTCATGGAAACAGACTCCTTACGTTCCGGACGAATTTCTGTAGGAACCTGGAATGTCGCGCCACCGATACGGCGTGATTTAACCTCAATCTGAGGAGTGATATTGTCAAGTGCCTTTTTCCAAACTTCCAATGCCGACTTCTCTTCGTTTGGAAGTTTTGACTTTACTGTTTCCAGCGCGTCATAAAAGATTTCATAAGAGGTGTTCTTCTTACCATCATACATCAGATGATTAACGAATTTTGAGACCTTTACGTCATTGAACACCGGATCCGGCAGGATCACATGTTTTTTTGGTTTTGCTTTTCTCATTGTTCTAAAACTAATGTTTTTGTTTGGGGCTGCACTCTTCGTCTACTTCAACACTTCCACCGAAGCATTTACTCAACCTTTATTGCTTCTTCCAACAAACCAAAAACTAAATTTCAAAAAAAAATACTGTTTAAAACTCCAGAAGTATCCTGTTAATTACTTCTTGCCTTCTTTAGGACGTTTAGCGCCATACTTGCTACGACGTTGTGTACGACCGGCTACACCGGCTGTATCCAATGTTCCACGCACGATGTGGTAACGAACACCCGGCAAATCCTTTACACGACCGCCACGTACAAGTACGATAGAGTGTTCCTGAAGATTATGTCCTTCTCCCGGAATGTAAGAGTTGACCTCATGTGAATTGGTCAAACGGACACGAGCAACCTTACGCATTGCTGAGTTAGGCTTCTTAGGCGTAGTAGTATACACACGAACACACACGCCACGCTTCTGAGGGCATGACTGAAGTGCCGGTGATTTACTCTTGTCTACCAAAACCTGTCTTCCTTTTCTTACTAATTGTTGAATAGTAGGCATTTTGTTTTGTTTTTAATTTATATATTATTGTTTATTAATTATCTATACTAAAGTCAAAATTATACATTTTGGGCTGCAAAGTTACATATTATTTTTTAAGAAACAATATTTTTTGCTCAAAAATTAGCCTGTCTCTCAAAAAACTTCAGAAAGACAGGCTAATCAAGAATTTTACTATCGGAAACGAATTAAGCTTCGCCCTTAAATCCGCTCAATGGCGGAATAAAAGTTTTACCAGACAGCAATATTAATAATTGAAAAATATGATTGGTAAGAAAGATACACTATTGAAGATAAAAAGCAGCTTACATTATTTTAGAAAAACTTATCCCGAACCGGGGAAGGTATACTGTAAGGTTAAAAAGGATGAAGGTATGCCAAAACTCAATACAGTGAAGATAAACTTCTAATCTGAAATTACACTCTATCTTCAGCTGCTGTATAAATAGCCCTATCATTACCTCAAAATGAAGTTTGATAAGGCTATTTTATGTTTGTCTCTTACAATCCCATACTTTTCCGATTGATCAGTTTAGTCTTAACACACCCTCATCCTGAAATTTGAATATCGAATTATTTACTAAAATTCGGATTTTGCTCCCAATCGGGATTCATAAGAAATTCATTGCTGGGAATAGGAAACAATGTGTGTTTCGTATCTACATAATTTTCCACATAGGGCTTTTTGTGTGTTTTCAATGTCTCACCAACAATACCCCACCGAATCAAATCATACCAACGAATTCCCTCTAACGCTAACTCGCACGGACGTTCCACATCCTGCAAATGTTTCAATACATCTGCTTTGGAAAGAGTGGCAGGCAAAGTAGGTACGTTGACACGGTTACGCACCTTGTTAATGTACGAAATAGCTTCTGCCGTAGCTCCTCTTTCATTCAGGCACTCGGCATATAGCAGTAAAACATCTGCATATCGAACTACCGGAATGTTGTATCCGCTTCGATACCATTCGGCACTTAACTCCGGACTCCAAGTCACATATTTATGCCAGAAAAATTGTCCTTGAGAATGGTAATCAGAAAAACTCTTTCCGGCATCATAGTATGATGGACGACAATGCGGATCGTCAAAAATAATAGTAGATAAAATACGGTCGCTATATTTTCCGTCAACAGTTTTATCTGTCTTCATCAACTCAAATAGCCAATCTGACGGATAAGCCTCTTCATAACCACCGTCATAAGCAGAAAATGGAGCAAGATGAATTGCGAACAAGTTATATTCCCTATGACCTCCGGTCATGTCTCCTGTAAATTGAATCTCAAAAACAGACTCCCGATTATTCTTGTGCATCCCATCAAAATTGTCCGCATAGTTTTTCATCAGCTCAAATTTACCTATCAGCTTCTCAAATTCCTTCTCAGCCTTTCCTACTTCATGACGGAACATATAAAATTTACCTAAAATAGCTGCAGCCGCATATCGGGTAATTTTCCCTCCTTGATCTTCCTCATAGCTTTCGGGCAAATCCTTCTGAATTTCAGAAAGCTCCGTTTCAATGAAGTTAACAAGTTCTCCTTCTTTTGCCTGTTCCGGATAGAACTCTTTTTCAGTTCCTTTAAGCTCATGAAGGTAAATGGGTATCTTCTCTCCATAGTTCAAATACAACCGATAATAAAAATAGGCTCTCAAGAATCGGGCTTCAGCCATCGCTTGCTTCTTTACGACTTCCAAATCAGCGTTTTCCCCCGAAACATTCGGAATATTGTCTATACATTGATTAGCATAATTTATGCCTGTATACAAATTAGTCCATTCTTTTTTGGTCACACTATTATCTGGATCATTAGTAAACATCGCAATGCTCATCCATGAAGTGACATCTGCACGGAAATCGATTTCATCGCTACGGTAATTGTCAATTACAACATATCGCTCATAAGGAACTGCCCAGCTGGCACTGGGTTGCAAAGCGGCGTAAGCACTGGTCAAGCCTTTCATAATGTCCGTTTCACTTTTCCAAAAAATATTTGGTGAAAGAGAGTTAGGATTTCGGTCTTCATCCAAAAACCCTCCAGTGCAAGATGACAAACACAATCCGCTTAAGATAGAAGCGCATAATAATATATTTTTCCTTTTCATAATACTCTTCTTTTATCTGTTAGAAACCAAATTTAAGACCCGCCATATATGAACGACTCAGCGGAGTGGCAGCATAGTCATAGCCTATCTTTCCAACCGAATCTCCCGTAGAAGGATCGTACCCTTTGTATTTTGTTATAGTGAACAAACGGGTTCCTCCTATGTAGAAACGCAAGTTCGAAATGCCCAAATTTCTACATATCTGGACTGGCAAATTATAGCCGAATTGCAGATTGTTCAGACGAATATAATCACCATTTTCAACAAAACGGTCTGATACACGATTGTTCTTGTTCGGGTCTCCCTGAACCGCTCGAGGAATATCTCTGCTTTTATTTTCAGGCGTCCAAGCTTTCAGCGCATCTTTCCCATAGTTAAACACATGATCCATACGTTGCAGTTGATATTTCGTATAATTGTAGCGTTTAACCCCCAAGTGTCCATAAAAGTTAGCCACTAAGTCGAAATCTCGATACGCCAAATTCACATTAAATGCTAATGCCACCTTTGGAGTTCCACTTCCTACTTTCACTTTATCTTTTATATCTAACAGTCCGTCTCCATTTTGATCGACAAAGCGTATATCACCCGGTTTTGCCGAAGGCTGTATACCTTGCCAATTGCCTTTCTGATCATAAAAACCATGTGTTTTATTCCAATCTTGCACTTCTTGTTCATTTTGGAAGATGCCGGCAGTCTTTGTTACCCAAAACTCTCCGATTTCACCACCTACGTAAGTGCGCAACGCACCATATTCATACATGTAGTTAGGATCTGCCATAGCTTTCAAAACACTCTTATAATGGGTCAGATTCATATCAAGATCATACTTCAGTTTTCCCATTTTCCCATGATAAATAGCTTGAAACTCAAATCCGGTAGTACGCAATTTTCCGTCATTAACCGTCAATGGACCAAAGCCGGTACACAGGCTGATATTTTTAGAAGAGAGCATATCGCGCGTATCCTTAATATAAGCTTCTGCCGAAAGCTCTAACTTGTTGTTCCAAAGACCAAGGTCGACACCGATATTCTTATAAATAGTTGTCTCCCATTTAATATTTATCGAAGGAAGTCCGATAACGGCATAGCCCAGTGACACGTTCTTTCCCCCGAACGGATAATTAAGAGTGTTAGTATTAGAAGTTAATGCGGGAATATATTTGTATAGACCTATTGATTGATTACCCAACCCACCATAGCTTAAACGTAGCTTAAAAGTGGAAACTGTTTCTTTCATTTTATCCCAAAACGATTCGTTGGCGATATTCCAACCAGCCGATACTGAAGGAAAAAATCCCCATTTATTACCGGAGGCAAATCTCGAAGAGCCATCATAACGAAACGATGCCATGAACATGTAGCGTAATTTATAATTGTAATTTAATCGTCCGAAAACAGAACGCAGTCCGCTACGAGTTTTGTCCCCACCTGCAATAAAATCTTCCTGCGCATGTCCCAGCAATCTCATTTCATTGTTCTCAAACTTCTTACCCGATGCATTGATGCCTTCATAATGACTCTCTTCTTGAGAAATACCCAATAAAGCTTGTATGTTGTGAGTTTCTTTAAATGATTGATTCCAGTTTGCTGTTAATTCGAGCAGGTCATTTACCGTCCTTGACCGATCTTCTGAAAGAGAAGCCCTATTATTGACATTCATGACTCCCAACTCATACGTCGGTATAAATTGCCTCATGCTTCCAAAATACATGCTACGGGCTGCCCTGGCTTTAACTATTAGATTTTTAACAGGTTCGTACTGCAAATATCCGGATGCAGAAATGTAATCCTGTACAGAGATATATTCCACCAATTGATTATACCCCACAACATTATTGGCATCCGACATTCCCATTCCTCTAATGGCACCACCGTAACCACCGTCATTCTTTTCATCGTGCACAAAAGCCAGCGGTTCGATATTAGTTATCTGATACATGCTTGGGAATCCGGTATTTGCTTCCAAATCGGCTTCCCAACGGCTGTAGCTCACAGACTCTCCCATTTTGAACTTACCACGTGACAAATCGGAGTTTAAGCGAAATCCGTATTTCGTTTCTCCCGTACCGATAACAACAGCATCGGTCGTAGAATAAAAGGCAGAAAGAGCTACATTCATATTCTCATTACCAGAAGTATATCCAAAATCATATTTCTGAACAAATCCACGACGATAATACTCCTTTTGCCAATCAGTATCAGCAAACTGCGCCGGCTCTCTCTCGTATTCAGCGATATATTTCGGCCATCTGTTTTCTGCAATGCCCGCATTTGTCAAAGCCATCTTCCGTACTTTGACAAATTCTTCCGAATTACAAACCTCCATACGCTTAGGAAGATCTTCTATACCCCAATATGCAGAAAAATGAATTTTAGGTACTTGCAAAGTTCCACGATGAGTTTCGATCAGAATAACTCCTGCAGCGGCACGTGCACCATAAATAGCGGCAGTCGCGGCATCTTTCAACACAGACATTGATTTAATATCTTCAGGATTAAGATACGACATATCTCCCGGAACACCATCAATGATAACCAAAGGAGTGTTGTCTGTGCCCCAGGTTGTTACGCCACGAACCTGCAACGTAGTAGAAGAACCGGCAGCACCACTACCAAAGTTAACAGCCAGCCCGGGAGCCATACCCTGCAGAGCAAATTCAGCATTAGCTGTCGGTATTTTGCCCAACTTCTCTCCCGAAACCGTAATTACAGAACCCGATACATCCGATTTCTTCTGAGTTCCATAACCTACAACAACGATTTCATCCAAAGTTTTCGTATCCTCTACCAAAACCACTTTTATGAAAGACTGATTTTCAATTTTAATAGTTTTTGTAATATAACCTACATACGAAACAGTCAACTCCGCTCCATTGGGAACAGACAGAATAAAGTTTCCTTCCAAATCGGTCACTGTGCCATTGGTAGTTCCGGATACAGCAACCGATGCCCCTATAATGGGGTCACCTCCCGCATCGACAATAAGACCTTTGATTGTTTTTTGCTGTCTCGAAGACATGCTCTCTTTCGAGTTCTTCTTATATAAAACGATGTGTCGGTTCTCAATCTTATATTCCACCTCGTTTCCGGAAAACAAATAATCGAGGATCTCCTTCACCGTACGCTCTTTCACTTTAATAGATACTTTTCTATCTACATTTATCTGGTTCAGATTATACGTAAAGTAGAAATTTCCTTGCTTTTCAATGGAAGTAATGACATCACGTACAGTGACGTTCTGCATATCCAAAGATAATTTCACATTCTGTGAGTAAGTTACATTGGCCAACGACTGCAGCGTTCCCAGCAATATAAAAAACAGAAAAAACCTCATCTTCAATAATATTTTTCTAAGCCACGATGATTTCCGCTCACCCAATGGCGTGCATTTCAAAATATAATTCATACATTTGTGATTGATTAATTAGTAATAAATAAAAGGTTACTTGTTAATTAAGGGGTCGGAGATGCGTCACTATTCTCCGGCCTTTGTTTTAATGATTCATCCCATAGGCATATTTTTTTTGTTTAACATACTATTTACTTCTATATAGGTAGACAGTATCTTTTTCGATTCTGTAATTCACCCTTCTTGTTTCTTTCAATAAATCCATCGCCTGCCGCAAACTGATATCCTTTCTAAAATGACATGTGAAAAGATCCTGTACCAACTCCGTGCTATCTATTATCTTAATTCTCACATCGTAACGACGCTCCATGCTGTGAATAATTTCTTGAAGTGTCTTATTTTCAAACTTCAAGTCTCCCGTAATCCATGCATTCGCCGAAACAGCATGCGTACTCTTTACCATTAGTAGTCCCGACTGTTCGGTATAGTAGACCTGATCATTGGGCTTCAGCCTTTTTTTCTCTTTTTTGTCGAAAGTAGCCACCTCAATGCTTCCCTCTTTCAATGCCACCCAATAAGGTTCGTCTTTATACGCTTTTACATTAAACTTTGTACCCAATACTTTGACATTCAATTTTTGCAGCTCTATCGTAAAAGGAGATTTCTCATTATGTGTCACCTCAAAATAGCCTTCTCCTTCCAGACTCACTTTTCTATATTTTTGCGAAAATTGGCTTGGATAAGAAAATCGACTGCCGGCATTCAGCCAAACCATCGTTCCATCGCTTAATTTTAAAGACACACGCTGTCCTTTAGGAACAATAACCGTATTATACACTAATGAGCGTTCCTTACCATCATACAACAGATTCACTGCTAATAAAGACGCTAAAACTAGTATGGCAACATATTTCATCCATTCTCTCACTCTGAATTTGAGCAATAATCCCGTTGTCTTTTTTGCCTTCTCAGATTTTTCAAATCCCAGCTTTCTGCTCAACTGCTGGTAAGCTTTGTCTATGCGTTCCTTATCCGCAAAACGCAATTGCATTTTTATTCCCCAGATTTGTTCCAATTCAAATAGTATACGGCGATTAGCAGGGCTCTTCATCAGCCAATTACAGACGTACTCCACTTCTTCATCAGAACATTTTCTATCCAAATATCGTATCAGCAACTCTTCACTCATATATAATGTATACAAATAATTATAAGGGTCTTTATAAATAAGACAATCGAGAGAAAAAGAACTACGGGGTCGAATAAGAAATATTTCAATTACCGACAAAATAAATGGAAGAGAAAAAGCTTTCTCCGCTCTTTTAGCGATAATGTTTTCTCTTTGAGGTTACCTTATCCTTTTTCGATGTTCAACCATTCAGATACATGGTCTGATGCAAACGGTATAAAATTGTCGCTTGCTATCGAAAGCAAGAAAATAAAAATAAGCTATTAATTATAGGCAGGTTTATGAATTTGCTTTATGAGGCAGAGAGCAAATACGCTATAATACGCTTTTAAACAAACATAAGCATAGATAGAATAAAATATCTTTCAAATCGGAACGCAATATTTTCATTGCTTTTTGCACGTGTTCTTCAACCGTACGCGATGAAATATGCATAATTTCAGCAATTTCCTTATAAGTCTTTTCGCCAAAGAAAGACAATTCGAACGCTTGTCTGCATTTAGGAGGCAGCTTAGAAACAGATCGCTCCAATATTTCTTTTATATTACTTTCTACAACTTTATCCCACAGATCATTAGCATTCGATTGCGATAATTGGAACGTGATACGTTCTTCTGCCAGACGCACTTCTTCTTCATGTCTGTTTATGACAGCCTGATGTTTCAGATAATTCAAACAACTGTTTTGTGTACATTTATAAAAAAAAGACAAAGTGTTGCAGCATTCCAAACAATGCTTATTTTCCCAATACATCACAAAAACACCCTGTACCAGATCTTCTGCAATATATTCAGGCACAAAACGACAAGCCAGAGACATTAATTTAGGATAAAAAAGTGAAAAGAGAAGACTGAACTCATGTTCATCTCCCTTCTTTACTTTTTCCATATCAATAGCTTGCATTTCCTCCTATTATGTTAACACGAACAAATATAACTCATTTTCATAATAAATGCAATTTTCTATAATCATATTTACAAACAGCATGTATCTCACAGACGTCACAGCTTCATCATTTATGCTTTACGAATCTGTTATTTTCTTCATTGCTGTCCGCGAATAATTCTTTCGTCTTCCATCCTTCAACATTTTTCTGCTCAAAAATTAGCCTGTCTCTCAAAAAACTTTTGAAAGACAGGCTGATTCATAATTTGCTTATCGGAAAAGGATTAAGCTTCTCCCTTAAATCCACTCAATGGCGGAATAAAGGTTTTCCCTTCCGGTGAACTGCCACCTTGCGCTTCTTCAGGCATACGAATTCGGCCAAAGGTATGTTCATACTTAGCTATATTATCTTCCAATGCCTTGTACAAACGCTTTGCATGTTCCGGAGTAAGAACAATACGCGACTGCACATTCGCCTTAGGCAAACCGGGCATCACGCGAATGAAATCGAGAATGAACTCGGAACTGGAATGAGTGATAATAGCAAGATTTGCATAGGTTCCCTGAGCAATCTCATCTTTTAATTCTATCTGCAACTGACCGTTGTTATTCTTTTCGTCTTCCATACTTCCATATTTTTTATACATTATTATATATAGCTACACTTTTATTTCATCCCCGCGTCAACCAACTTGATAGTAATGATTCTCACCGGCTCATTCGGCATATCCAACTTCTCAGCTCCGGTTGGAACATTTGCAATGGAATCTATAACATCCATTCCGCCGATAGTCTGACCAAATACGGTATAGTTCCCATCAAGCCGTTTACAACGATCTTCATCCTGAACTATATAAAATTGGGAACTGGATGACATCTTTTCCGGATTAACATCATCTCCCTCACGGGCTGCTGCCAAAGCTCCTTTTTTATGCCGGATAGTATCTACAAACTCGGCAGGAATCCAAAAGCCCTGATCTCCCCAGCCATATTCATCTACGGTACGATTCGGATCTTTTGTCCAAGGATCACCTCCTTGAATCATAAACCTATTGATTACACGATGAAACAACACATTATCATAAAACCTACCGGCTGCCAGACGAGCAAAATTCTCCCTGTGAAGCGGAGTTTCCTTATAGAGTTTTACCCGAATAGTACCTTTCGTGGTAACAATATCAAATATCGGTTCGTCGCCAAGTGTATAAGGATTGAACGGTGGAACATGCAAAAATGTATCAACGACATGCTTCAACGTATCACTGAAAAAAGAATCCGCAACATTGCTAATGGAAATTTTACGATGACAACTCACAAACACCACCATACACATCAATATTACCGGAACAATTCTTTTCATACTTTATAACATTTAGGACAAATATAATACTTTTTCTTTATTCCAATACGCTTTAACCGTTAATTTACATACAAAGCACAAGTAGAGAGTTGTATTCATATTATCATTTTTTGATACTAAGATAATTATTACTACATTTGTATTATATAACAATATCGTTTCACTTATATGAAACAAGTGAATCACAATAGTGAAACAAGTGAATCACAATAGTGAAACGAGTGAATCACAATAGTGAAACAATAACTTTATCTATATTAAATAATTAAATTATCATGATAGAATACGAATCTTATAAATCTCCCAACCCAAATGAAGAGGTAACTTCATTTCATCCGCGTGTAATTTGCAAACGTAGTATAGGTATCAAAGAACTCTCACGTGAAATAGAGCATGGAACTTCGCTGACTGCAGCTGATGTGCAGGCTACATCCGTTGCGCTTATCGACTATATAGTGATGCACCTGAAGAAAGGTGAGCGAATCCATATTGATGGACTCGGTTTCTTTCAGATTTCTTTAAAAGGACCTAAAAATGCGGTTCCACGTTCTGTCCGTGCAGAGAGCATCAAATTCAAATCACTCAACTTTGAGGCGGAGAAACAATTAAAAAAATCATTCAATAACATTGAACTGAAACATCGAAAAGTCCGCCAATCGGATAATTTAGGCAAGACAGAACTGCACATTAAACTCTTTCGTTATTTCCGTACACACCACAACATCAGTCGAGCAAAAATGCAATCGCTCTGCTCGCTTACCAAAATAACGGCCACTCGTCGTATTAACGCCTTCATTGCTGAGCATATACTTGAAAATGAAGGGACTAAACACACCCCAGTCTATGTCCCCGGAAAAAATATGAATGACCCGAATATATTGAAACTGATGGAATTAGAAGGCGCAGAAGAGACTGCGAAACAATTTGGTGCTCCCAAAAGATAACGTATATTTGCAACTGACAAATGAGAAATTGATTTCGAAATGAGAAAAATCCTTTTTACTTTACTTACCTCGCTAATGGTTCTGAATATCTCAGCGCAAGTTAAGTACGATATAAGCGGAACCGTTCCGACAGTATTCAATGGAAAAGAAATGTACCTGCTCTTCGCGGCCAGCCAGCAAATTTCCGACTATGAATCAACTCCTATAACTAATGGAATGTTCCATTTTGAAGGAACGAACAATTCGGAAGACATTGCATGCGTTACTGCAACAATAGACGGGAAAGACATCAGTTGTTACTTCGTTTTGGAAAACGCTCCGGTAACCATCGACTTTACAGGCGATACCCCAATCATAAAAGGCGGTGAGCTGAACAACAAATATAACGCTTACAGAGTGGAGCAAATTGCGCTAAGTCGGGAGCACAACGTGGAAAAATTCCCTGATTACCAAAAAGAAATGCAGAATAATGCCACTACCGAGACTCGTCGAAATGAAATAAAAGCAAAGTTAGCGAAATACAAAGAAGATATGCTGGAGTTAAGCAAAAAGCATGTCACACTAAACGAAGACAACATAGTTGGTGCTTTCCTTTTTCTAAATATATATAATAATCTAAGCATAGCCGAAAAAGACGCAATATTAGCAAAAGCCGGTAGAAAATTCAAGACCTATTCCCCTGTAGAAAGCATTCTTCAACAGATGACAGCCGCGAAAGCAAAGGCTATCGGCACTGACTATACAGATTTTAAAATGGCCGACAAGGACGGTGTGAAACATAACTTGTCGGAGTATGTGAAGAATAACAAGGTTACCATGGTAGACTTCTGGGCTTCATGGTGCGGTCCATGCCGTCGTGAAATGCCTTATGTAAAGGCTGCTTACGAGAAATATCACAATAAAGGATTCGAGATTGTAGGAATATCACTTGACAAAGACAAAGCATCTTGGTTAAAAGCCGTAGAAGATTTAGATTTAAACTGGATACAACTTTCCGACTTAAAATATTGGCAATGCGCAGCAGCCCGTCTGTATGGAATCAACTCCATCCCAGCCTCTATCCTTATTGATCAAAACGGAAAAATAATAGCCGCCGACTTACGTGGTGACAATTTAAGTACGAAATTGGAAGAATTATTCAAATAAATCACACTCTTTAACCGACCTCCGGTATCCAAGTGAAGATTATGAATATGATTTAAAAGAAATGCTATCATCAAATAGATCTGTGCTTTATTCATAGCGATATTATATATAAGATTATTCTAAACGATGAAGATACAAAGAAGAAAGTAAATGTCAAACAAATTAATAAAAAAGAGGTTGAACTCATTACTGTCCAACCTCTTTAATATACTTCATTCCAAAAATTATTTTACTTCGCTCAATGTTGATTCTTTCTTATGCTTTAAATCAGCATCATCATCTTCTACTTCACTATAGTCCAACACGTTTCGCTTATTAGCAAGGATGCGGTCATATTCTTCTTTTGATCCCACAACCAACTTATCAAACTCGCGCTGCCCTGTTCCGGCAGGAATCAAATGACCAGTAATCACATTTTCCTTCATTCCCTCCAAGAAATCAACCTTACCTTCAATTGCAGCCTCATTCAACACCTTAGTAGTTTCCTGGAATGATGCAGCAGACATGAAACTTTTCGTACCTAAAGCTGCCCGGGTGATACCCTGCAAAATCTGAGTAGATGTAGCAGGGACGGCATCACGAACTTCAACCAACTTCATATCGCGACGTTTCAAAGCACTGTTCTCATCACGTAACTTACGTGCAGTTACTATCTGACCAGCCTGCAAATTCTGAGAATCCCCCTGATCGACAACCACTTTCTTACCCCAGATACGGTCGTTCTCATCACGGAAATCGAGACGATCAACCACCTGCTGTTCCAAGAAGCGAGTATCACCTGGCTCATCAATCTGAACCTTTCGCATCATCTGACGAACGATAATTTCAAAATGCTTATCATTAATCTTAACACCCTGCAAACGATATACATCCTGAACCTCGTTTACAATATATTCTTGAACCACAGTAGGTCCCATGATAGCCAAGATATCAGAAGGGGTAATTTCACCATCACATAACGGAGTTCCGGCGCGGACATAATCGTTCTCCTGTACTAATATCTGCTTAGATAAGTTAACCAAATATTTCTTCTGTTCTCCTGTTTTTGATGTAACAATAATTTCACGATTACCACGTTTAATTTTTCCCATAGTAACCTCACCATCAATTTCAGAAACGACAGCAGGATTGGACGGATTACGGGCCTCAAATAATTCTGTTACTCGAGGCAAACCACCAGTGATATCGCCCGCCTTACCAACGGCACGCGGAATCTTAACAAGAATATCTCCGGCCTTAACTTCCTTACCATCTTCAACAACAATATGCCCACCTACAGGGAAGTTATATGTTCTAAGAACATTACCATCTTTATCCAGAATATCAGCAGTAGGAACCTTGGTCTTATCCTTTGATTCAATAATGATCACCTCATGCAAGCCCGTAGATTCATCTGAATCAACGGTATAAGTAACGTTCTCGATCATTGCATCAAAATGAATCTTACCGGCAGATTCTGTAATGATAACCGCGTTAAATGGATCCCATTTCGCAATTAACTTACCTTTTTCTACGACTTCACCATTATTAACATACAAAGTAGAACCATAAGGAAGATTGTGACTGGAAAGAACTATTCCTGTGTTAACATCAACCAAACGGAGTTCCGCTAAACGACCAACAACGATCTTCACATTCTCTCCCGTTTCATCTTTGGCAGGAACAGTCCTAAGTTCTTCAAATTCCAAACGACCATTATTCTTTGCGACAATCGTAGCATCGGCTGCCATGTTACCCGCAACACCACCAGCGTGGAATGTACGTAATGTTAACTGAGTTCCAGGCTCACCAATAGACTGTGCGGCAATAACACCGACAGCTTCGCCTTTCTGAACCATCTGACTGGTCGCCAAGTTACGTCCATAGCACTTTGCACAAACGCCATGCTTAGCCTCACATGTCAATACGGAACGAATTTCCACGCTCTCAATTGGAGAATCCTCTATTTCTTGTGCAATTTCCTCAGTAATTTCTTCTCCGGCAGCGACAATTAGCTTTCCACTTGTCGGATGAATAATATCATGCACAGAAACACGACCTAAGATACGTTCATACAAAGTAGCAATAACTTCATCATTATTCTTTAACGCTGTACAAACCAATCCACGGAGTGTTCCACAATCTTCTTCTGTAACGATTACATCATGTGAAACATCAACTAAACGACGAGTTAAATAACCGGCATCGGCAGTCTTCAATGCAGTATCAGCCAAACCTTTACGAGCTCCGTGAGTAGAAATAAAATACTCCAACACGGACAAGCCTTCCTTGAAATTTGACAAAATCGGGTTCTCAATAATCTGAGCACCTTCAGCACCTGCCTTTTGAGGTTTAGCCATCAGACCACGCATACCGGACAACTGACGAATCTGTTCTTTAGAACCACGAGCTCCGGAATCCAACATCATAAATACAGAATTGAATCCCTGATTATCATTCTTAATAGTCTTATAAAGAATATCGGACAAATCACTGTTAACGTGTGTCCAAGTATCAACGACCTGATTATAACGCTCATTCTCTGTAATGAAACCCATATTAAAGTTAGCCATAATCTGCTCAACTTCTTCATTACCGCGACGTACAAGTTCCTCTTTCTCTTTCGGAATAATAATATCCTCAAGGTTAAAAGAAAGACCACCTTTATATGACATGCGATAACCTAAGTTCTTAATTCCATCCAAGAATTTACAAGCACGTGCTACTCCAACTTTCTTAATAACGTCACTAATAATATCACGCAAAGATTTCTTTGATATAACAGTATTCAAGTATCCGCACTCATCTGGAACAATCTGATTAACAATGACACGGCCTACAGAAGTTTCCTTCATCATCACGTCTACAATGTTACCATCTTTATCCAAATCTTTTACTACCACACTAATAATAGCATGAACATCTACTTTACCTAAATTATAGGCAATGATTGCTTCTTCTGGTCCGTAGAATGTCAGCCCTTCACCTTTTGCGCCGGTACGGAGTTTAGTAATGTAATAAAGACCAAGAACCATATCCTGCGCAGGCACTGTAATAGGCGCGCCGTTCGCGGGATTCAAAATATTATGTGGCTCAAGCATCAATAACTGAGCTTCCAAAACAGCTTCATTGCCTAAAGGCAAGTGAACAGCCATCTGATCACCATCAAAATCGGCATTAAATGCAGTACATGCCAATGGATGCAACTGAATAGCTTTACCTTCAATCATATGTGGTTGAAACGCCTGAATACCCAAGCGGTGCAATGTAGGAGCTCGGTTTAATAATACAGGATGTCCCTTCATTACGTGTTCCAATATATCCCATATAACAGGTTCACGACGGTCTACAATCTTCTTTGCAGATTTAACAGTCTTCACAATGCCACGCTCAATCAACTTACGAATGATGAATGGCTTATAGAGTTCTGCTGCCATTAACTTAGGTAAACCACATTCACCCATCTTTAATTCAGGGCCTACAACAATTACAGAACGAGCAGAATAGTCAACACGTTTACCTAACAAATTCTGGCGGAAACGGCCTTGCTTACCTTTCAAACTATCTGAAAGTGATTTCAAAGGACGATTAGCCTCACTCTTAACCGCGCTTGACTTGCGAGAATTATCAAATAGAGAATCAACTGCTTCCTGCAACATACGCTTCTCATTGCGAAGAATAACCTCAGGAGCTTTGATTTCAATCAATCTCTTTAAACGATTATTACGTATAATGACACGACGATATAAATCATTTAAATCCGATGTAGCAAAACGCCCGCCATCTAACGGAACTAACGGACGAAGTTCTGGAGGGATAACTGGAATGATTTTCATAATCATCCATTCTGGCTTATTTCTACCACGAGAAGCACGGAATGCCTCAACAACTTGCAATCTCTTTAATGCCTCATTCTTACGTTGCTGTGAAGAATCTGTATTAGCCCTATCGCGCAACTCATAAGATAATGCATCCAAATCGATTTGCGAAAGTAAATCGAGAAGAGCTTCCCCGCCCATCTTAGCGATAAATTTATTCGGATCTGTATCCTCTAAATACTGATTATCCTTCGGTAACTTATCCAAGATATCAAGATATTCATCCTCTGAAAGCAAATCAAATTTCTGAACTGAAGTATCCAATTCGGCTGCAGCACCGGCTTGAATAACTACATAACGTTCATAATAAATAATAGAATCCAACTTCTTTGTTGGCAATCCAAGAAGATATCCTATTTTATTCGGTAATGAGCGGAAATACCATATATGTGCTACAGGAACGACCAACTGGATATGACCGGAACGTTCACGACGAACTTTTTTTTCTGTCACTTCCACTCCACATCGGTCGCAAACAATGCCTTTATAACGGATACGTTTATATTTACCACAAGCACACTCATAATCCTTTACCGGACCGAAAATACGTTCACAAAACAAACCATCTCTTTCCGGCTTATATGTACGATAATTAATTGTTTCAGGCTTTAAAACCTCACCGTACGAATTCTCCAAAATTTCCTCAGGAGAAGCTAATCCAATAGAAATCTTTGAGAAATTACTCTTTAGCTTATTATCTTTTCTAAATGCCATATTTATATTATTTGTAAAGAGTTATTTAATTTATTCAAGGTGGATACTTAATCCTAAGCCTTTCAATTCATGTAACAATACATTCAGAGATTCCGGAATACCAGGAGTTGGCATCGGTTCTCCCTTGACAATTGCTTCATAAGCTTTAGAACGACCATTAACATCATCAGACTTAATAGTCAAAATTTCCTGTAAAACATGAGCTGCACCAAATGCCTCCAATGCCCAAACCTCCATTTCTCCAAAACGCTGACCGCCAAATTGCGCTTTACCACCAAGAGGCTGCTGCGTAATCAAAGAATATGGGCCAATTGAACGAGCGTGCATCTTATCTTCAACCATGTGACCTAACTTCAGCATATAAGCTACACCAACTGTTGCAGGCTGATCGAATTTCTCTCCGGTTTCACCATCATATAAATCTGTTTTGCAGTAATTTGATAATCCTGCCTTATCGGTCCATTTATCCAAATCCTCTAAAGTAGCGCCATCAAAAATAGGTGTTGCAAACTTCAATCCCAAAGTTTTACCTACACGTCCTAATACAGCCTCAAATATCTGACCAATATTCATACGAGAAGGCACGCCCAACGGATTCAAACAGATATCAACGGGAGTACCATCTGCCAAGAACGGCATATCTTCTTGACGAACAACCCTTGAAACAATACCTTTATTACCATGACGACCGGCCATTTTATCTCCAACACCGATCTTACGCTTCTTAGCTATATACACTTTCGCCATCTGAATAACACCAGAAGGTAGTTCATCACCAATAGTAATAGCAAACTTCTGACGTTTCAATTCCGCGTCCATTTCCTTGTATTTCTTCAAATAATTCATAACAAGGTCACGAATCATATCATTTTTGTGAGCATCTGTAGTCCACTTGTTCAACTGTACAGTCTCATAATCCAAACTCTCCAAAACACCCTTATTGAACTTAGCCCCCTTAGCTATAATATCGGCTCCTGTGTAATCTTTTACACCTTGTGACACCTTACCATTAGTAAGAGTAAGAAGTTTACTAATTAAAATGCCTTTTAGTTCATCGGTCTTAGTCTTGAACTCCTCATCCAATTTCGGCATCAAAGCTTTATCAGAATTCTTCTCACTACGAGATTTAATAGCACGAGAGAACAAACGCTTTCCAATAACAACTCCGTGTAAAGAAGGAGAAGCCTTTAAAGAAGCATCTTTTACATCTCCTGCCTTATCTCCAAATATTGCGCGTAATAACTTCTCTTCGGGTGAAGGATCAGATTCTCCCTTAGGGGTAATCTTACCTATTAATATATCTCCAGGCTGAATACGAGCTCCAATACGTACAATTCCTGTTTCATCCAAATCTTTTGTTGCTTCTTCACTAACATTTGGAATATCAGAAGTGAATTCTTCCATTCCACGTTTAGTTTCTCGAACTTCCAAAGAATACTCATCAACATGAACAGATGTCAAAAGATCTTCCCGAACAACCCGTTCGTTTAAAACAATCGCATCCTCATAATTGTAACCCTTCCACGGAATATACGCGACTAAGAAATTCCTACCCAATGCCAATTCTCCATCTGCTGTAGAATAACCTTCAGTAAGAATATCACCTTTATGAACTCTTTGTCCTTTGCTACAAACAGGACGAAGGTCAATTGTCATACTCTGATTGGTACGACGGAATTTTGGAATTTTATATTCTCTAAGAGCAGATTCGAAACTAACAAACTCTTCATCCTCTGTACGATCATATAAAACACGAATCGTAGTGGCATCAACAAAGTCAATAACACCATCTCCCTCAGCTGTAATTTGAGTTCTGGAATCTTCCGCTAATTGTTTCTCAATCCCTGTACCTACTATAGGAGCTTCTGTACGCAACAATGGTACGGCTTGACGCATCATATTAGATCCCATCAACGCACGATTCGCATCATCATGCTCTAAGAAAGGAATCAAAGAAGCTGCAATAGAGGCAATCTGCTGTGGAGATACATCCATCAAATCTATCTTCTCAGGAGAAACAACCGGAAAATCTGCGTCCAAACGAGCCTTAATTCTCTCATTAACAAAAGAACCATTATCCTTTAGCACCGCATTACCTTGAGCTATAATCTTATCCTCCTCTTCCTCTGCAGAATAATAGCTAAGACCATCTTCTGAAAGATCTACCTTTCCGTTTGTAACTTTGCGATATGGGGTAACAATAAATCCTAATTCATTAATCTTTGCATAAACGCATAAAGAAGAAATCAATCCAATATTCGGACCTTCCGGAGTTTCAATAGGACATAAACGACCATAATGAGTATAATGTACATCTCGAACCTCGAATCCTGCACGTTCACGAGTCAAACCGCCAGGACCTAAGGCCGACATACGACGCTTATGTGTAATTTCAGCTAACGGATTCGTTTGATCCATAAACTGAGATAAGGCATTTGTTCCAAAAAATGAATTAATTACAGACGAAATTGTTTTTGCATTAATTAAATCTACAGGAGTAAATACCTCATTATCACGAACATTCATGCGCTCACGAATAGTTCGTGCCATTCGAGCTAAACCAATAGCAAACTGATTAGAGAGTTGTTCCCCAACAGTACGCACACGCCGATTACTCAAATGATCAATATCATCAACATCAGCTTTAGAATTAATTAATTCAATAAGATATTTGATAATCTCTATAATATCTTGCTTTGTCAGAACCTTAACATCCATATCGGTGGTTAAGCCCAACTTTTTATTGATTCTATAGCGACCTACATCTCCAAGATCATAACGTTTTTCGGAGAAAAACAGATTATTAATAACTTCACGAGCACTTGCGTCATCTGCCGGATCTGCATTACGTAACTGGCGATAAATATAGAGGACTGCCTCTTTTTCAGAGTTACTCGGATCTTTTTGAAGTGTATTAAATATAATAGAATAATCAGATAAGTTTGTGCCATCCTTATGAACAAGTATTGTAGAAACCCCTGAATCAATAATCTTGTCTATATCATCTTCTGTTAATACTGTTTCACGTTCAACAACAACTTCATTTCGTTCTATGGAAACGACTTCACCCGTATCTTCATCTACAAAATCCTCAGTCCAAGTCTTTAGAACACGTGCTGCCAACTTACGGTCGACTACCTTCTTCAAATTTGTTTTGTTTACCTTAATCTCCTCTGCAAGATTAAAAATCTCCAGAATATCTTTATCCGTTTCAAAACCAACAGCACGCAATAAAGTTGTAACAGGCAATTTCTTTTTACGATCAATATATGCATACATGACATTATTTATGTCAGTAGCAAATTCAATCCACGATCCTTTAAAAGGAATAATGCGAGCAGAATATAATTTTGTACCATTCGCATGAATACTTTGTCCAAAAAAAACGCCAGGAGAACGATGTAATTGAGAAACTACCACTCGCTCTGCGCCATTAATGACAAATGTACCTTGCGGGGTCATGTAAGGAATAGGTCCAAGATAAACATCCTGAACGACAGTATCAAAATCTTCATGATCTGGGTCTGTACAATAAAGTTTCAATTTGGCCTTTAAAGGTACACAATAACTTAGACCGCGATCCAAACATTCTTCAATCGAATATGTTGGTGGGTCAATGTAATAGTCCAGAAACTCAAGGACGAAATTGTTACGTGTATCTGCAATAGGAAAGTTTTCCGAGAAAACTTTGTACAAACCATCTTTCTTTCGTTTCTCAGGAGGAGTATCCAATTGTAAAAAGTCTTGGAATGACTTCAATTGTACTTCCAGAAAATCCGGATAAGGCATCGGATTCTTAATGGAAGCAAAGCTAATTCTTTTGTTTTCCGTATTTGAAGACATCTGATAAATAATTAAAAGAACTAATAGAATAAAAACAGAAAAAGGTTAAGAATTCTCCCATGAGAATCCTTAACCGAAATATCCTGATTAACAGGCAACTTTACTTAAGTTCAACAGTTGCACCCTCAGCTTCAATTTTAGCTTTCAGAGCCTCTGCATCATCCTTAGACAAGCCTTCCTTCAATGTTGAAGGAGCACCATCTACCAAGTCCTTAGCTTCTTTCAAGCCAAGACCACATTCTTCCTTAACCACTTTAATAACTTTAAGTTTAGCGGCACCGGCCTCTTTCAAAACAACATCGAAAGAAGTTTTCTCTACAGCAGCAGCTTCACCAGCAGCGGCAGGAGCAGCAACAGCAACAGCAGCAGCAGCAGGTTCGATACCATATTCGTCTTTAAGGATAGTTGCAAGTTCATTAACTTCCTTAACTGTCAAGTTAACTAATTGTTCAGCAATAGTTTTTAAATCTGCCATTTTAGTATGAATTTAATTGTTTGTTACTAATTAGAATTATTCGGGACGCTCGCCCAGAGTCTTAAGGACTCCATGAATGGTGTTTGCACCAGACTGAAGAGCAGAAACAACATTCTTTGCCGGAGACTGCAGCAATGCAACAATATCGGCAATAACTTCGTTCTTGCTCTTGATACTTGCAAGAGTATTTAATTGATCTGCACCAATGTAGAAACCTTCTTCCGCATACGCAGCTTTCAAAGTAGGATTTACTTTTTTATATTCCTTCAAAAGTTTAGCAGGAACATTGGCTACTTCTGTAAACATTACACCTGTAGTACCTTTCAACGAATCATACAACGGTGAATAATCTACATTTTCTATACTCGTAAGAGCTTTGTGAAGCAAAGAATTCTTCACAACAACCAATTTGATGCCAGCATCAAAACATTTTTTTCTAAGTTCAGCTGTTGCTTCTGCGTTCATAGCAGTTACATCAACTAAATAGAAATGTCCGTACTTCTTTACGGTTTCAGTGAGCTGACCTATAATTACGCTTTTATCTTCCTTTTTCATGATTTCCTCCTATTATTGGTTATCATCAATGGCTTTAGGATCAACCTTAATACCCTTGCTCATTGTTGTTGAAAGATAAATGCTCTTCATATAAGTACCTTTAGCTGTTGCAGGTTTCAGCTTAATAATTGTATCAAGGAATACACGCGCATTTTCTGCAATCTGCTCCGGAGCAAAGCTAACTTTACCAATAGATGTATGGATAATAGCACTCTTATCTACTTTAAAATCTATCTTACCTTGCTTAACTTCCTTAACAGCCTTAGCAACATCCATTGTTACAGTGCCACTCTTAGGATTAGGCATTAATCCACGAGGACCGAGGATACGACCAAGGGCACCGATCTTTCCCATATTAGACGGCTGAGTGATGATAACATCAACATCTGTCCATCCACCTTTGATCTTTTCAATATATTCTTCAAGACCAACATAGTCAGCTCCAGCTTCTTTTGCAGCATTAGCAACTTCAGTGTCAGGTGAAACAAGTACCAAAACTCGTATAACCTTTCCTGTTCCGTGAGGTAATGAAACCACGCCACGAACCATCTGATTAGCTTTACGAGGGTCAACACCTAAACGCACTGCTATATCGACAGAAGCATCAAACTTTGTAAAAGTAATTTCTTTTAAAAGTTTAGAAGCTTCGTTGAGTGAGTATGCTTTCCCTGCTTCAATTTTTTCAGCGGCCAACTTTTGATTTTTTGTCAGTTTACTCATTATAATTGAAGTTTATTAATTTTTTACCGGGAAATCTCCCTTAACGGCGATACCCATACTCCGAGCTGTACCAGCTACCATTGTCATTGCAGACTCTACAGTAAAACAATTCAAATCAACCATCTTGTCTTGAGCGATTGTCTTGATCTGATCCCAAGTCAATTGGGCAACCTTATTACGGTTGGGTTCACCAGACCCTTTTTTTAACTTAGCCATCTCAACCAACTGTACTGCTACAGGAGGGGTCTTAACGACAAAGTCAAAAGACTTATCAGAATAATAAGTGATAACAACAGGCAAAATCTTACCTGCCTTATCCTGGGTCCTGGCATTGAATTGCTTGCAGAAATCCATAATATTAATACCCTTAGAACCTAAAGCAGGTCCTACGGGAGGTGATGGATTAGCAGCGCCTCCTTTAATCTGTAATTTGATTAATCCAGCAACTTCTTTAGCCATTTCGTTTATAATTTATTATTTAATATATAGAAAGATAATGAGCTTTATTCACTCATCATTCTTTCACGACATCCATAAAGCCAAGTTCTACCGGAGTTTTACGTCCGAAGATCTTAACCATAACTTTAAGTTTCCGCTTATCCTTGTTAACTTCTTCAATGGTACCACTAAATCCGTTAAAAGGACCAACAATAACTTTTATAGCATCACCAACTATATATGGAACAATGGGTTCTTCCCTTTCTTCTTGAAGTTCATCTACCGTACCAAGAATTCTGTTGATTTCCGAAGGACGAAGTGGAGTCGGATTATCCATACCACCTAAAAAGCCCAACACATTAGGAGTATTTCTTAAGTGATGAGGAACCTCGCCTACCAGTTCAGCTTCAATAAGCACATATCCCGGAAGATAACTCTTCTCTTTGAGGATTTTCTTACTGCCATGAACCTGATATACCTTCTCTGTCGGAATCAACACCTGAGATACGTGTTTAGCAAAGGTAGGGTCATTTTTCATATCAGCCTCGATATATTCCCTCACCTTGCTCTCTTTACCACTTACAGCACGTAAAACGTACCATTTTTTTTCAACCTCAGACATTTTGCAGAATTAATTAACGCGGATAAATGATATCCTCCATCAAGAATTGGAAGACCGAATCCATAATGAACACTATCAACGCAATGAGTAGGGAAGCATATAAAACAACCACTGCGCTATTAGATAATTCTTTACGAGTTGGCCATGTAGTTTTATGGACTAATTCGTCATAAGATTCTTTGCAATAATTGACAATTTTCTGAAACATAATTATTAATTATTAGCACGGGAGGAGAGACTCGAACTCCCGACCCTCGGTTTTGGAGACCGATGCTCTACCAACTGAGCCACTCCCGTAGAATTCGGTTCTCAATACGAGAACCGAATCTTATTTTAAAAATTAATCTTCAAGAGCTGTAATCTGACCAGCACCTACGGTACGGCCACCTTCACGAATAGCGAAACGAAGACCAACGCTAAGAGCAACCGGATAGATCAACTCTACACTGATTGTTACGTTATCGCCCGGCATTACCATTTCTACACCTTCCGGAAGAGAAATTTCACCGGTACAATCCATTGTACGGATATAGAACTGTGGACGATACTTATTATGGAATGGAGTATGACGACCACCTTCTTCTTTCTTCAGAATGTAAACCTCAGCTTTGAACTTAGCGTGAGCTTTAACCTGTCCCGGATGGCAAAGAATCATACCACGCTTAATTTCCGCCTTATCAATACCACGAAGTAACAAACCTACGTTATCACCAGCTTCTCCTTCATCAAGAATCTTACGGAACATCTCAACACCTGTAACAACCGATTTCTTATCTTCACCAAGACCAAGGATTTCAACCTCATCGCCAACTTTAATAACACCTGTCTCAATACGACCTGTAGCAACAGTACCACGACCTGTAATTGAGAAGATATCCTCAACCGGCATCAAGAATGGTTTATCCTTATCACGCTGTGGCAATGGAATCCATGTATCGACAGCTTCCATCAGCTCCAATACTTTATCTTCCCACTTAGCAACACCATTCAACGCGCCAAGAGCAGAACCACGAATAATAGGAGTATTATCGCCATCATAGCCATAGAATGAAAGCAATTCACGCATTTCCATTTCTACCAATTCCAACATTTCCTCATCATCAACCAAGTCGCATTTGTTCAAGAATACAACCAAACGCGGTACGTTTACCTGACGAGCCAAAAGGATATGTTCACGTGTCTGAGGCATAGGACCATCAGTTGCGGCAACAACA
The DNA here is from genome assembly GCF_021295095.1 of Phocaeicola oris. GTDB lineage: Bacteria > Bacteroidota > Bacteroidia > Bacteroidales > Bacteroidaceae > Phocaeicola > Phocaeicola oris. The sequence goes on along the minus strand of NZ_JAJLQX010000015.1, from coordinate 31,166 downwards.
ATAATAGCACCATCCATCTGAGCAGCACCGGTAACCATGTTCTTTACATAATCGGCATGTCCCGGGCAGTCAACGTGAGCATAATGACGATTAGCAGTTTCATACTCTACGTGAGATGTGTTGATAGTAATACCACGTTCCTTCTCTTCCGGAGCGTTATCAATCTGATCGAATGATTTAACCTCATCATTCTTTGAAAAACCCTTCTCAGCCAAAACTTTTGTAATGGCAGCTGTTAAAGTGGTCTTACCATGATCAACGTGACCAATTGTACCAATGTTAACATGCGGTTTCGTACGTTCAAATTTCTCTTTAGCCATAGCTTTACTTGTTATTTATTTGATTAATGATCAATTTTACTTCTTTAATTTAAAGAGCTGTTACCGAGAGTTGAACTCGGGACCTCTTCCTTACCAAGGAAGTGCTCTACCACTGAGCTATAACAGCAATCAATCAGAGCGGAAGACGGGACTCAAACCCGCGACCCTCAGCTTGGAAGGCTAATGCTCTATCAACTGAGCTACTTCCGCAATTTAAAGGCTGTTTTCAACCCTGTGGGCAAAGATGGATTCGAACCACCGAAGGTATAAACCAGCAGATTTACAGTCTGCCCCATTTGGCCACTCTGGAATTTGCCCAACTTTCGCTTAACTCTCTTCGAGCCTCTTGTCGGATTCGAACCAACGACCCCGAGATTACAAATCACGTGCTCTGGCCAACTGAGCTAAAGAGGCTTATTTAATAAACTTTGCAGCCGTCGTATTTCGAAGCTAAGCGGCTGCAAAGTTAGTTAATTATTTCTTATCGCAAAAACTTTTCGTATTTTTTTTTATTTACCACGAAGTTTTTCTTTTGCCTTTGTTAATTGCTTAGATAACGCATCTATACAAACATCCACAGACTCTTCAAATGTATCACTTACCTTCTCTGCAAAAAACTCACCATTCAACGCATTAACTTTTATACTCGCGTTCTTGTTATTTGCAGTTTCCGGTTTTACTACTTTTAATAACACCTCCACCTTACTTATATTATCGCAATACTTTTCCAATTTCGCAGTCTTCTTCTGAATGAAATTCTGAAGTTTCTCAGATGCATCGAAATGAATAGCTTGAATTCTAACTTCCATAAGTACCTCCTTTTTTTACGCTCTTGGATGAGCTTGTTCATAAACTTTTTTTAGTTCCTCAAAAGTTGTATGCGTATAAATCTCCGTCGTCGATAAACTCTCGTGTCCCAATAATTCCTTCACTGCTCCTAATGCCGCATTATTATTCAGCATATTCGTAGCAAACGTATGTCGCAACACGTGAGGACTTTTTTTCTTCAACGTAACAACTTTCGAAAGGTTTCGTCTTACTAAATTATAAACCAAACCTGCGTACAATCTCATTCCATTCTTTCGAACGAAGAATGCTTCACACCGATTCGGAACAGCCTCGTTTCTTACCTTTACATAATACCGCATCATCTCTCTCAGCTCTTCGCCGAACGGAATCAGCCGCTGTTTATTCCTTTTTCCTGTTACTTTAATAAGCGATCCGGAAAAATCTATATCCGCTTCATTCAGCCCAATCAATTCGGAGCATCTCATGCCTGTGTCATAAAACATTTCAATGATTGTTTTATCCCGGCAGCCTTCAAAATCATTCTCAAACGGAATGTCATCCAGCAATTGGTTCATCTCGTCTTCCTTGACAAAAACAGGTAATGGCTTCTTTTTCTTTGGACCGACAATCTTACACGTCGGATCCGCATCAACAATACCTTTTCTTAACAAGAAGCGATAGAACGAACGCAGCGAACTCAATTTCCGATTTACCGAAGTAGCCTCCATCTGCTCATCCATCAGACTCATCATCCAATTTCGAATGATATCGGTATCTACCGTCGTAAAATCTATTTCCGCATCTACACTTTTAAAATATACCTCAAATTGTGTCAAATCTATCCTATAACTGTTCACTGTCAACTTCGAATAGTTCCGTTCCCATTGAAGGTAATTTAAAAAGGACTCTATCAGCATAAGAAACGTTACTTTTATTATTCAGCAACGAATATATGGAAAGAATTCAATAATTCAAAGAAAAAACTGAGAAATTAATCTTCCTGTTGATGAAGTTTCTGAACATAGATAGCATGCTCACGCTCAAGTCTCTTTAATACAGATGGCTTGTCGTACTGCTGTCTTGATCTTAACTCTTTAACAACACCTGTTTTTTCGAATTTACGTTTAAACTTCTTCAAGGCTCTTTCAATGTTTTCGCCTTCTTTTACTGGTACAATAATCATTTTTTGTTATTAAAATTTAGATATAAATATATGTATACTTTACTTTCAAAATAAGTGGGACAAAATTACACATACTTTCTTTATCTACAAAACTTTCACTAAAATTTTATCTGAAATAGATAAGAAATCGTATCTTTGTTAGCAATAAATGATTTAAATATCCAAATTATGGGAAATATAATTAATGACAGATTAAACGCGTTACGCGAAGTAATGCGCAAGGATGGTGTAAGTGCGTTTATCATACCTACAACCGATCCTCACAGTAGTGAATACCCCGCTGAACATTGGGAAGCCCGTAAATGGATTTCCGGATTCAATGGATCGTATGGCACCGTTGTCGTGACTTTAAACGACGCCGGACTTTGGACTGATTCCCGCTACTTTATTGCAGCTGCCGAGATGTTAAAAGGAAGTGATATCAAACTGTTTAAAGAGAAAATACCGGGAACACCTACTCGACCGGAATGGTTGAAGAATGTTTTGAAAGCGGGTGACTTTATCGGTGTAGACGGATGGGTAAACGGCTTACCTTTAAAGAATGAGATTGATGAGGTGTGTGGTGAGAAAAACATAAAACTGAAATTAATAGACGACCCGTTTGACAAAATTTGGAAAGACCGCCCTGTCATTCCTCTCGAAAAAGTGAACATTCATCCCATGAAGTTCGCTGGACGTACCACACAAGAGAAGCTAAAGCACATTCGCGCAGCCGTCAAAGAGAATGGATGCGACAGTGTACTGATTGATTGTTTGGAAGATATTGCATGGACATTGAACCTTCGAGGTAACGATGTTCATTGCGTTCCGGTATTCATCAGCTACCTGTATATCTCTCAAAATAAAGTGGTACTATATATTAATAAGGTAAAGCTCACTCCGGAAGTGGAGGTCTACTTGAAAGAAAATAACGTTCAGGTAAAGCCATACGAGGCTGTCAAAGAGGATATTAAGCATGCCGAAGGTACCCTTCAAATCTCACAGAAACTGAATCTGACTCTTACGCTTGAAGCTTTGCGTCATCTAAAGAGAGTTAAACGTATAGAACCTCCAACGGATGTGATGAAATGCGTGAAGAATGACATTGAAATCAAAGGATTCCGCAAAGCTATGGAAAAAGATGGTGTTGCCATGGTAAAATTCAGTATCTGGCTGGAGAAAGCTGTCCCACAGGGTGGAGTAACCGAACTGTCGGCAGACGCAAAAGTAACCCAATTACGTTTAGAGCAACCCGACTGTAAGGGAATAGGCTTTGATTCCATAGCAGCTTATGGTGCTCATGCGGCCGGACCGCACTATCATACCACCAAGGAATCGGACTGCGAATTGCTTCCAAAGGGCTTGTTCCTGCTGGACAGCGGCGGACAGTATCTGGATGGTACCACCGACATTACACGCACCTTCCCGCTCGGACCGACTACAGAAGAGGAACGCATCGACTATACATTGGATTTAAAAGGTCATCTGCAGGTTCAAAATGCTGTCTTCCCTGAAGGGACTTGTGGAACGCAAATTGACTGTCTGGCTCGTCTTGCCATGTGGAAACATGGCATTAACTATCTACACGGAACCGGTCATGGAGTAGGCGAATATTTAAGTGTTCACGAAGGTCCCCACCAAATGCGCATGAATTGGATGCCGACTCCTTTAATGGCAGGTATGACACTGACCGACGAGCCGGCTATCTATAAGCCCGGACGTCATGGTGTTCGTCATGAGAATACATTGTTAGTGGTTCCGGCTATGGAAACCGCTGATGGTAAGTTCTTAAAATTCGAACCACTAACACTCTGTCCTATTTATAAAGAGCCTATCATTATTGATATGCTCACTCCGGAAGAGCTTCAATGGCTCAATGAATATCACAAGATGGTTTACGATCGTCTCTCCCCATATTTAAACGAGGAAGAAAAGACATGGTTAAAGAATGCTACTTCACCTTTAAAATAATAGGAATATGGCTATCATAAGAAAAATTAGAGGCTTTGAGCCAAAAATAGGAAAGAACTGTTTTTTGGCCGAGAATGCCGCCATCATTGGTGATGTGACAATGGGAGACGATTGCAGTATCTGGTATGGAGCCGTTCTCCGTGGCGATGTCAACCCCATTAAAATAGGCAACCGAGTGAATATTCAGGACGGGACAGTGTTACATACGCTCTATCAACGTTCTGTGGTTGAGATTGAAGACGATGCATCCATAGGACATAATGTGACCATACACGGAGCGAAAATAGGAAAAGGAGTGCTCGTGGGAATGGGTTCAACCATTTTAGATTATGCCGAGATAGGTGAAGGAGCCATCATCGGAGCCGGGGCTTTAGTTTTAAGTCACACCATTGTCGAACCGCATACGCTCTGGGCAGGCGTTCCTGCTAAGTTTATCAAAAAACTTCCGGAAGAGGAAGTCGCACGAATCAACGATAAAACTTCAAAGGGTTATCTGATGTATAAAGAATGGTTTAAAGAAGATGAAAAATAATTTCGTTCTGTCATGAAAAAGCCGGAGTTTATCTTCGGCTTTTTTGTAACCCATCATAATCGGTTACTGTTCCGATGCTTATAGCCAATCAAAGTGAACTGCATGAATTTTCATATTCATCAGAAGTTTTTGTCCGCTCATCCGTATGAGTTGAGCGATTCATACGCATGAATTGGTCTGTTCATACGTATGAGTTAGTCAACTCATACGGAGCACTTTTCTCCAGCATTTTGATGATAAATTTAATTAACACGCAGGTGTCACAGGTGTCATAGGTGTCATATAGGCTCTTTCTGATACCGAAGAAATATATAAAATATTGATTAACAAGAAGATATAATAGAACTCCCATTAGTATACTATCCTTCATGCCCGTTGTAATTACACCAATTTTATTCAATTTTTGCTTACAATAATAAATGCAGCGAATACCGATAGAGAATGTGATGTTTTGCTTTGTGCGGCACTGTTCATCTTATTGCCCGGCAGAATAGAGGAAATGCAGCCGACTAAAAGCAATGGGGGAGTATTCTCTATCCTCTTGGATATGATTTACACCAGAGGGAATTTTGGGTTACCCGAAAGAAGCACATTTTCAAAAAGCACTTATAGTAGAGCTTTGAAAAAGTTTGTCAAAAATAAACTTATTTCCCACAAAGAAAGTAGTATATAAAGAACACAAAAATCCTAAAGAAGGTGTCAGAGATAGCCTATATGACACCTATGACACCTGTGACACCTAAAAAAAATCAAAACGATGTTTTGATATATCCAAAGCCCGCTTTTTCGAATAACAAGAAAAAAAATGAACGGGTTGTATTCTTCATTCCCGAATACGAAACACGGTACGAAAACCTGAAAAAGCAGACTCTTTATTGATAAGACAAAATGGTAAAATAAATTGAATAGTAAGTGGTATAATTTCAATGAATAACCTAAAAGAGAATCCACCTTATCAATACGTCTTATTCTTATGTCTGTCTAAAACTCAATTGTTTCCAAAATCCTTTGAGCAGCACCGGAATTATTCTTCACATACCCTCCGGCAGCCTCCCCTGCCTCAATAAGAAAATGCTTATCTTTCAGAAACCTATTCATGAGCAAATCATAACCGGCTGCATCGACAATCTCGAAACCACCTTTCGCCTCCAGTAAATGCCGAGCCTCACGAAACTTCTTATTATTAGGGCCAAAGATAACCGGAATACCATAAACAGCAGCTTCGAGCACATTATGAATGCCCACTCCGAAGCCACCGCCCACATAAGCTATTTCGCCATAACGATAAATAGACGAAAGTAAGCCGTAGCAATCAATAATCAGGCAATCGGCCTGTTTTACATTCTCGTCGGTCGCCTGAGTATATAAAACAGTCGTACGTCTCAACTTCGACTTTATTTCTGTCAGACGCGCGTCGTTTACTACATGAGGCGCTATAATGAGTTTTATCTCCGGATGACGGTTAAAATAATCAATAAAGATGTCTTCGTCCGGTCCCCACGAACTTCCGGCAACCATCGTCATACTATTGCCCTTAAATTGTTCAACTATTGGTAACTGCTTAGAAGCCTTATAGATATCAAGCACTCTATCGAAACGGGTATCACCCACAATCATCGTATTATTTATGTTGATACCACTCAGCAAATCCTTCGAGCATTGATTCTGCACAAACAGTTCTGTAAAACATTTCAGTACATTACGATAAGAACAACCATACCAACGAAAAAAGATCTGATTTGGGTGGAAGATAGAAGAGACACTATACACAAACACATTCCGTTTTTTCAACTGGCTCAGGTAATTATGCCAGAACTCGTACTTGATAAAGAACGCCATATACGGATGGGCAAGCTCAACAAAACGACGAGCGTTACGCGGAGTATCGAAAGGTAAATAGCACACCACGTCGGCTCCCTTATAATCTTTACGCACTTCATAGCCTGAAGGCGAAAAGAATGTCTGAAGAATTTTATATTCCGGATAGTTCGTCCGAATCCATTCTATCAAGGGACGTCCCTGTTCAAACTCTCCCAACGATGCTGCATGAAACCAAAGATAGCGGGCATTCGGATCAATCTTCTCCTTTAACAAAGAGAATACCTCCTGATGCCCCTTCACCATTCTCGCTGCTTTTGACTTCGGCTGAAAGAAAGCAGCAATTTTCACCCCTAATAAATATAATAATATCGCAAAATTATACATTCGCCTACTGCTTTTCGTCCTATTTTAGTATATCTATAGCACGACGCATACGGCGGATAGTCTCCTCCTTGCCGAGCACTGAAGAAATATCAAACATGTGTGGTCCCTTTCCTTCGCCTACCAATGTCAAACGGAAAGCATTCATAATGTTACCTGTGTTGTAACCTTTATCCTCAATCCATTTCATAACCACCTTTTCCTGATTCTCCAAAGAGAAATCGTTAAGACTCTCCAGCAAATCAGCGAGTTCCGTCATGCACTTAGCTGAATCTTCTTTCCAGCGTTTCTTGCGTGTCTTCTCGTCATACTCCGTCGGAGCAATAAAGAAGAACTTGCAGGTGTCCCACAAATCTTTCACAAAACTAACCCGCTCTTTCATCATTCCAAGAACCGTAACAACTTTTTCGCGCGGAGCCTCTATATCATGTTCTTTCATCATAGGGGTGAACAAATCGGCCAACTTTTCATCATCCATGAGCAATATGTATTCGTGGTTAAACCACTTCGCTTTCTCATAGTCGAAACGAGCTCCCGACTTACTACAATGTTCCAGACGGAACATGCTGATCAACTCATCCATCGAAAGAATCTCCTGATCATTTCCCGGATTCCACCCCAAAAGTGCCAGGAAGTTCAATACAGCCTCCGGCAGATAACCTGCCTCCCGATAACCTGAAGACTTTTCTCCCGTCTTCGGATCATGCCATTCCAATGGAAATACAGGGAAACCGAGACGATCACCGTCACGCTTACTCAGTTTTCCGTTACCTTCCGGCTTAAGCAACAACGGTAGATGCGCAAACTGAGGCATTGTATCTTCCCATCCGAAAGCTTTATAAAGCAAGACATGTAAAGGAGCTGACGGAAGCCACTCCTCACCGCGGATAACGTGTGTAACCTCCATCAAATGGTCATCAACAATATTTGCCAAATGATAAGTGGGCAACTCGTCGGCCGACTTATAAAGCACTTTATCGTCCAGTATAGATGAGTTAATAACCACATCACCCCTAATAATATCTTGTACATGAACATCTATATTCGGCTCTATCTTAAAACGAACAACATACTGATTACCGGCAGCAATCAACGAATCAACCTCTTCATTTGAGAGAGAGAGCGAATTACGCATTGACATACGGGTAGTAGCATCATATTGAAAGTTTTTAATCTCCTCACGTTTTTTATCCAACTCTTCAGGCGTATCAAAAGCAATGTATGCCGTTCCATTATCCAGCAAGACCTGAACATACTTCTTATATATATCACGGCGTTCCGATTGACGGTAAGGTCCGTAACTTCCACCAAAGCCAACACCCTCATCGAACTTGATACCCAACCATTTGAAAGATTCCAATATATAATCTTCCGCTCCCGGCACAAAGCGATTCGAATCTGTATCTTCTATTCTGAAAATGAGATCACCTCCATGCTGTTTTGCAAACAAATAGTTATACAACGCTGTACGAACACCACCAATATGCAACGGTCCTGTCGGACTCGGAGCAAAACGAACTCTAACTTTTCTTTCAGCCATTATAATCCATGATAAAAATACGTTGCAAATTTAATCTAAATTCCCGATTTTTTCGTAATTTGCGACCAAAATAAATAATTATTATGAGAAGTTCCGATAAGAAAAGAAAAATCTTCAGCAAAGATTTTCTATATAAGATCCTTATATTTGTCTTCGCGGTGACGGTTATTGTCTACTTTCTGCCCAAAGGAAGCAGCTTTAACTATCAGTTTGAGATAAATCGCCCATGGCGGTACGGATTACTCCAAGCGATGTTCGACTTCCCTATCTACAAAAATGATGAACAAGTCCAAAAAGAGCAGGACAGCATCATGACACAATATCAGCCATACTTTCACATTGATAATAGTGTAGAAAAAGATATGCTGTCAAAACTGAAGGCGGACTATGAGAAGGTGTTGAAGAAAAAGTTGCCCAACCACGAATACTATTTTTACATAGAGCGTATGCTCCACATGATTTATCAGGACGGTATTATTTCGGTGACTGACTTAGAGCAAATGGAAAAGAACAATGTGAAATCTATCCGCTTGGTCAACGAGAATACAGCCATTAGTTTCTCTCTAAGTCAGTTTCTTAGTTCAAAACAGGCCTATGAACAGTTGTTAGAAGCTGATACCACACATTACAAAAAAGAAATTCTTCAACAATGCGACTTAAACGACTACATCACTCCTAACTTAGTTTACAATGCAGACAAATCGGAAGAAGCAAAGAAAGACTTACTCTCCACGGTATCATGGGCAAACGGTTATGTACTGAATGGTCAGAAAATCATCGATCGTGGCGAAATTGTCAATGAACAGACATTCAACATCTTGGAATCATTAAAAAAAGAATGGTCAAACAGAAGCAGTTCCCTGAAAGAGAAACAGATCATGACCATCGGTCAAGCTTTATTTGTCGGTATTCTATTGATGATCTTCATGATATATTTAGAGCTGTTCCGCAAAGAATATTATCAAAAAAAGAATACTATGTTGCTACTGATCTCGCTGATAATAATTTTCCCCGTGATCGCCGCATTTGCATTACAACATAACATAGTAAGCATCTATGTGGTGCCATTCGCTATGAGCGCCATCTTTATCAGTATATTCCTTGATTCTCGAACGGCTATGGCCGCTCAAATAATCATTATATTGTTAAGTTCCATCCCGTTACATAACCAAGTAGACTTCATTATGCTTCAGATAGTGGCAAGTTATGCGGCTATATTCAGTTTACGTGAATTGTCGCAACGATCGCAACTTTTTCAGTCGGCTTTCATTGTGTTAGGAAGCTACTGCCTGACTTATTTTTCTCTTGAGCTGACGCGTCAGTCAGGAACGCTGAACCTCAACATTGGCATGTATGTTTACTTTGTCATTAACAGTGTATTATTGTTGTTCACCTACCCTTTGCTCTATCTGGTAGAAAAGCTATTCGGCTTCACTTCCAACGTTACATTGGTCGAGTTGTCAAATATCAATAATCCTTTGCTTCGCGAGCTTTCAGAAGTTGCGCCGGGCACATTCCAGCACTCACTTCAAATGTCCAACTTGGCTGCTGCAGCCGCAAACAAGATTGGTGCCAAAGCCCAGTTAGTTCGTACCGGAGCATTATATCATGATATCGGAAAAATGGTCAATCCGGCTTTCTTTACAGAAAATCAGTCGGGATTCAATCCACATAAGAAATTAACCTACATGCAGAGTGCTAAGATTATTATCAGTCATGTTACCGACGGATATAAATTAGCAGAAAAACATCGCTTGCCGCTTGAGGTAAAGAACTTTATCCCTACCCATCACGGACGCGGAGTTACAAAGTATTTCTATATCATGTATAAAAATGAGCATCCGAACGAAGAAATAGATGATACACCGTTCCGTTATCCGGGACCAAATCCGTACACGAAAGAACAAGCCATTCTGATGATGGCTGACGCCATAGAAGCTACTTCACGCAGTCTAAAAGAATATACCGAGGAAAGCATCAGTAATTTGGTGGATAAAATTATTGATGCTCAGGTGGATGAAGGTTTCTTTAAAGAATGTCCTATCACTTTTGCCGATATAGCTAATGTCAAAGAACTTTTCAAGGAAAAACTGAAGACGATGTACCATACACGAATCAGTTATCCGGAATTAAAAGGTGACACAAAGCTGCTTGAGGTACCGAATGAAAAAGAAAACGAAGAGAAGAAATAACTTACTGAGGGTCTACATCATAATAAACCTGTAAGCCACGGAACCGGTCATCCAGCAAAAGTTGTGATTGAACAAACAATAGATACTTTCGAACTTTGATCATGGATGCTTGAGGTTCTATCTTTATCATTATCTTTTTAATAAACCAAGTCTGTACTCGGGCAACAAGTGGTTTGTCCGGACCAAGAATGCGTTCTCCCATGCCACCCCGTAACATATTGCCCATCTCTTCGGCTGCCTGATTAAGGATATTCTCCTTTTTATGTTTCAAGTAGACATAAATCAAACGATTATATGGAGGATACCTGAAAAGTTGACGTTCGGCCAACTGGTCATTATACATATCATCGTAATTGTTCTCTACCACTTGTTTGATTACCGGCATATCCGGCGACTTGGTCTGAAGGATTACCAGCCCACGTTTCCCTTTTCTCCCCGCTCGTCCTGCCACTTGAGCCATCAATTGGAACGCCCGCTCATGACTTCGAAAATCAGGATAATTTAACATGCTATCCGCATTTATAATACCTACCACACTGACACGATCAAAATCCAGTCCTTTCGAAACCATCTGTGTTCCAATAAGAATATCTGTTCTACCTTCCGCAAAATCAGAGATAATCCGCTCATAAGCTGTACGACTCTTCGCTGTATCCAAGTCCATGCGGACAACTTTTGCCTTAGGGAAGATTTCTTTCACATTATCTTCAATACGTTCCGTACCAAATCCCCTGTTAACCAAGTCGGTACTGCCACATGCCGGGCATACTTCCGGTACAGAATAGGAGCATCCGCAGTAATGACAAGTCAATTGCTTCAATCCTCGGTGATAAGTGAGACTCACATCGCAATGTTCACACCTTGGAACCCATCCGCAGACATTGCATTCTATCATCGGAGCAAAACCTCTCCGATTAAGAAATAAAATAACTTGCTGATTATTCTCAAGCGCTTTCTTCATTTCCTCAATCAAACGAGGAGAAAACGGTCCGGCCATCATCTTTTTCCGAGCCAATTCCTTCGTGTCAACAACTTCAATCTCCGGAAGCTCCATGTCTTTGTAACGCTCTTGCAATTCAACCATTCCATATTTACCGGTCATGGCATTGAAATAACTTTCAATACTTGGAGTTGCTGTACCCAAAAGCACCTTTGCTCCAAACGAATGAGCCAACATGATAGCTGCACTCCGTGCATGATAGCGCGGAGCCGGATCCTGTTGTTTATACGTATTCTCATGTTCCTCATCAATAATGACAAGTCCCAAATTCTGAAAAGGCAGAAATATGGATGAGCGCACTCCGAGAATCACTTGATACGGGTGTTTGCTCAACTGTTTTTGCCAGACTTCAACACGCTCAGCGTCCGGATATTTAGAATGATACACACCCAACTTATCTCCGAACACACGATACAAACGTTCCGTAATCTGAGTGGTCAAAGCTATCTCTGGCAACAGATAAAGCACTTGTTTTCCCCGCAGAATTGCTTCATTGATTAAATGAATATAGATTTCCGTTTTTCCACTGGATGTCACTCCGTGCAGAAGACAGACATCTTTCTCTTCAAAACGTTCTTTTATAGTTTGATATGCAGCTTGTTGCGATGTATTCAATGGGTTTAATACGGCATCCCACTTACTGTTCTTCTTTAATCGCCCAATCTCTTGAAAGTAAATTTGAAAAATGCCTTTATCAACCAATCCTTTCAAATGAGTAGCAGATGCATTTGCCTGCTCCAACAGATTATTTTTCGTTACCTCTAACAGATTCTCTGAGCCACTTGTCCATTTCGAAAGTTCGATATATTTCATCAACAGGTTCAATTGCTTAGGTGCCCTGCTCAATACATCAAACAATATATACAATTGCTGTTCTGTCGGGGTTCCCTTCAGTCGGACACGAGCTTCCAGCTTTGGTTTATAAGTCCGCTTTATCTCTTCTTTCACATATATAGCCCCTTTATCCAATAAAGAATTGATGCCCGATAACAGGTTCTTTAAACCTGTCATACGTTCCAACTGATTCAACATCAACTCCTTATCTTTTTCAAGCACATTCAATATCTGCTGTTCCTTTTCTGTCAAAGGTACATCCGCCTCATAATCCGTATTACAAATAACTCTTGTCTCACTTGCCAACTTCATTCCTGAAGGTAAAGCTGCTTTCAGCACATCGCCCACCGTACATAAATAGTACGACGCTATCCACTTCCAGAAATCAAACTGATACGCATATAAGATAGGGCTGGAATCGAGCACTTCTTCAATATCTTTCGTCTTATAACCTTCCGGAGCTATGTGATGCACCTTAATAATTACTGCCGTGTAGAACTTCTTCTTTCCGAAAGGTACAATAACACGACAACCGACCTGTACCTGACCTTCCATTTCTTTCGGAACGGAATAAGTGTACAGACCGGCTATCGGCAACGGCACTATAACATTAACAAACTGTTTCAATCTCTCACATTAAAATAAAAAAGCAGCAGTAACCTGCCACGTATTCTTGTTTACTTCGTACTTATTATCCTTATTAACTTTGCTGATAGAGAAATTATACCCTACACCTATTTGCAAATGATCAATCAAACGGACACCGCCTCCTACATTAAAAGTAACCTCGCTGCCTTTCAACTTGAAATCATTAACAAATTCCCCGAAGTCTTTATCGCCTATATTAAATCCGAACTGCGGACCGGCAGCCAAATAGAAACCAAGAGAATTACCAAGCCCGAAGTTATATTTTAAATTAATAGGACATTCCAACGTCTTCTGTTGTAACGTAGCTTCACCGTTTGAGGTCGAAACAGCCAAATCATTTTGTGAATAGAGCGCAGCAGCATCCATTCCCAATCCAAGAACCGGAAGTTTGAAATCAACCATAGGGCCGATGAACCAACCGGTCTTATTTTTACCGTCAAACGTGCTCTCCTTAAAATCAAGTTTAGTAACGTTAAGACCTCCCTTAACACCAAACTTAATCTGTGCCTGCGATGGTAATACGACCATCATGCAGCAAATCATGAATAAAATACTAACAATCTTTTTCATAAGCGTACTATTTTTGTTCATTTGCAAACATACACAAAAAGATTATAGGTCAAACTTATAGCTTCTAAAATAATCTTAAAGCTTATAATAAGAACCGACTGACACCCTCCTCGCGCACTTTTTGACCGACTAAAAACTAATACTATAACATAAAATAACCCGTTCGTCTTCATAAACTATCCGACTGAAAAGACAATTTATCTGTTTTATAAAGATTAGTTAAGAAATTCATGCGGATGAGTTGGACAAGTCATGCGGATGAGTTGAACGATTCATGCGGACGAGTTGAACGATTCATGCGGACGAGTTGAACGATTGACGGAGATGACTTTGCTTAATTTATTGCATGAAAAACGTAATACGCTTAAAAAAGGAAATAAAGAACACGTATCATTCGACTAATTTGGCTATTTTTGCAAAAAGAATTGTTTTATGGCCTGTTACGACATACGCCCACTTCAGTTGCGAATGCTGAAAATCTTACTTGCTTTTGATAAGATTTGCGTGGAACACGATTTGCAGTATTGTATTTTTGCTGGTACGCTTTTAGGAGCTATACGTCATAAAGGATTTATTCCTTGGGACGATGACATGGATGTAGGCATGCCCCGCCCATATTACGAAGAGTTTATCAAGCATTCAAAGGAATGGTTACCCGCGCCATTTGAATTTGTTTGTGCCGAAAATGATCCGAATTACCCTTTGCCTTTCGGAAAGATACAAGATTCAAGTACCACATTGATAGAACGTAAACACTTGAGCTACCTTGGAGGTATCTATGTAGATGTTTTTCCGTATGACGGAGTGCCGACCAATATGTTAACACGCCGAATGCACTATGCGGCATTTGAATTCTATAAACAACTTCTGTATTTAGTCTATCGAGACCCCTACAAACATGGGCATGGGCCAAGCTCCTGGGCTCCGTTGTTGGTGCAGAAAATGTTCACCAAACAAGGCGTTCAACAAAGAATTCGGAAAATTCTAATGAAGTATGATTATAACCAATGCGAGTATACGGCTGACTACACCGACGGCTTGCGAGGTGTGATGCAAAGATCTGTTTACAATACGTACGCTCGTTATCTGTTTGAAGGAGAAATGGTTCAGGGACCGAAGCTATACGATGAATACCTAACTAAAATTTACAGAGATTATATGAAGCTTCCGGATAAAGAGCATCAACGCCAACACAATTTTTATTACATGAATTTAGATCAGCCTTACAGAGAATTTAAATATAAAGAAGAATGAGAATCGGATTCGATGGCAAAAGGGCAGTTCGTAACTTCACCGGCTTAGGAAACTACAGCCGATATGTACTCGATATACTTAGCCGATACTATCCGGAAAATGAATACGATATTTTTTCCGCTACATCAGACACGGCAGGCAGAATGAATGTACTGTTGAAAAAGCATCCTTCGCTGAAAATGGTTTATGCTCAGGGATTGGGCAAACGGTTTCCGGCTGTTTGGCGCTCGTGGGGCATTACCCATCAGATGGAAGTCAGTGGCATACAAATCTATCATGGCCTCAGCAACGAAATTCCCCTGAACATTAAGAAAAGTGGAATAAAAAGTATCGTCACCATACACGATTTGATTTTTCTCCGCCTGCCGGAATGTTACGCTCCCATCGATCGAAAAATATACGATTACAAATTTCACCAAGCATGTGTTGATGCCGATCATATCATTTCTGTAAGCGACCGAACAAAAAAGGATATAGTAGAGCTTTATCAAATTCCGGAAGAAAAGATTACCACCATTTATCAGAATTGCGATCCGGTTTTCGGTATTCCGGTAACAGAAGAAAAGAAACAACAAGTAAAAACAATTCATCATTTACCTGAACGGTATATACTAAATGTAGGGACTATAGAGAAACGGAAGAATGCCCTCTTCATAGTGAAATCTCTCCCTCAACTGCCACCAGATATCCATTTAGTCATTGTTGGTCGCCGAACGAAGTATACGGAAGAAATAGAAAAGTATATGGCCGAGCATCAGCTGGAAAATCGTGTTCATATTTTAAAAGAAGTGAAATACGAAGATCTTCCGGCAATTTATCAGATGGCTTCCCTGTTTATCTATCCTTCCATATACGAAGGTTTTGGTATTCCGGTACTTGAGGCTCTGAATTCCAAAGTTCCGGTAATTACTACCAGCCATTCATGTATGGAAGAAGCCGGAGGAAAAGCTGCGGTCTATGTTAATCCGTCCGATGTCAATGAACTTGTTCAAGCAGAATTATCCATACTGACAAATAGTTCTCTCCGCCAACAGTTAATTGCTGACGGATTAAAACAAAGAGAAAACTTTTCCGATGAATTACAAGCCAAGAAACTTATCAAACTATATCAAAGTCTCATCGGCTAAAGAGTAATTAAAGTAGATTTTCAGGAATTTTATTACAAGCTTGTTCAAAGTCTTCCACCGTATCAAGTTCCATAGAAAACAAATCAGTCGTATCTATGGCATGAAATGAAAATCCTTTCAATATAAGCCGTTCAAAAGATTGTTCATAGAACGTGTCTGTTAAATGTTCAACATTCATCATGTGTTCCATTTCTTCAAAGAGCTTTTCAGAATAGTCAGCCCGTATTACTTCAATACCGACCGATTCTCCCATAGCTTGAGAGATGTCACAAGTTTTGCTTATGTGCGTCACACGATGATGTTCATCCACAATCACCTTCATTTCTTCTTCACCCAATTCATGCCGATTAACAGCCAAAACCGTATCAGTTTCATTCATCAAACGGGAAATAAGAGCAGAATCAAACAAAATATCACTATCCAATAAGATAAAATCGTTTCGATCGGCATAAGATCTTGTCAGCCACAGCGAATAAATATTATTCGTAGTAGCGTAATCTGCATTATGAATAAAGTGGAATGTTTCCTCCCGATAATGTTCTTTAAGGAAATCGCTTATCATCGAAGCTCGATATCCCGTAACCACGACGAAATCATGTATACCACAGGAAACTACAGCGTCGACAATACGTTCAAGCAACGTCCGTCCTCCAACCTTCAACAGACACTTAGGACAGGCGTCTGTCAAAGGACGTAAACGTTTTGCCATGCCTGCAGCTAAAATAACCGCTATCATTGTTGCTTCGCTATATGAAGAATAGTATCGCAAACTGTACGATTCTGCTCTCTGCGTCCCAATGTAATCCTCATGTGTGTATTAATTCCGGGCTCATCCATGAATTTAATCTTATAGCTTTGGTCTGCGAATGCTTGTTGTAATGCTTCCTTTAATTCAATGGGATATTTAATGAGTATAAAGTTGGCCACAGACCGATAAACTTTGAATCCATTCAGCGGAGCAATCTCACGATTGTACATCTCCCTTGCTTCTTGCATTACATTTGCTACGTGTCGATAATGCTCTTCCGACTTCAATGCCGCAATAGCAATTTCTTCGGATAACCGATCATAACCTAAATACTTGTTAGAATAGCGTGTAAAGCGATCCATTTCTTCACCACGTCCCACAAAGCCAAAGCCCATACGCAACCCCGGAAGTCCGTAAAATTTGGATAACGTACGACAAATAACAACATTAGAATAAGTCTCAACAAGTTTTTTTACGTACGATGTATCATCGCTTACGAAAGAAGCATAAGCTTCATCGACCAAAACAATGGTCGATGGTTGAACCATTTGAAGAAGTCGTTCCAACTCTGATGGTTCCAATCCGTTTCCTGTAGGATTATTTGGAGAAGCGACCAGCAATATCTTTGGTTTCACCTCGTCTACCATAGCTTTTAGCCCTTCAAAATCATAGCAAAAAGTATCACCATTCTCATATACGGGATATTGCAACGTTGTCCCTGCCACCTCATCAGCAATTGATTTGTAATACCACCATGAGTATTTAGGTATCAACATTGTCTTACTTCCTCCTTCAGTCAGAAAATAATGAACAGCTTGCTTCAATAAATCTTCCGCGCCGTAGCCCAAGATGATTTGTTGTTCATTTATATCATAACGTTCTGAGAGGAAGTCAGAAAAAATACTCTTCTTTCCTTCTCCATAGATACGTGTATAAAAGCATAACTTTTTTATGTCAAAGTTCTTAAAAGCTTTAACAACTTCTTCCGATGGTTCAAAATTAAACTCATTACGGTCCAGAAAATTCATATCTTGTTGCATACCCTCATAAATTTGTGCAAAGGTAATCTAATTCAAAAAATACACAAAATAAAAAACGAATCTAAAGTATAAAAATAATAAAAAGAGAGCAACAATGCCCTCTTTTTATTTATATAAAATACTAACTCTAAGCGTTTTAAATGCAAAAGAATCAATACTCATCCTCGTTAAAGAAGAAATCCTCCTTAGTTGGATAATCAGGCCAAATATCTTCTATACTTTCATACACTTCGCCCTCGTCTTCTATTTCCTGCAAATTTTCAATTACCTCCATTGGTGCTCCTGAACGAACGGCATAGTCAATCAGTTCATCTTTGGTTGCAGGCCAAGGAGCATCCTCAAGCTTTGAGGCCAATTCTAATGTCCAGTACATAGTAAATCCCTTTAAGTCGTTAAAAATAATTACCTTTTCTACATTTTCCGCGCAAAGATAGTATAATTTATATCATTTCCTCCCATTATCTAAAATTTTTTCATTTTCGTTTGTTATTATGTTAATCTTTCTTGCGAGATTGAAAAGATAATCTGATAATCGATTCATAAAGGCCAATAACTGCTCATCAAGCGGATATTGCTCTCCCAACGCAAGGATACGGCGTTCTGTCCGTCGACACACTGTACGGCATACGTGAGCAACAGCTGCTCCCCTTGCCCCTCCAGGAAGAACAAACGAACGTAACGGTGGAAGAAGTGCTTCTGCCGCATCGATTGCGTCCTCTATTTTCTTCACATCATCAGAAGTAACGATAAAACTCTGACGTACTTCTGTCTTCGACTGATCGGTAGCCAAATAGCCGCCAATAGCAAACAATTTTCGCTGAATATATTCCATCAATTCTATATCCTCCGGATCTGTAAGATACGTTTCCAACACACCCAACTGTGAATTCAATTCATCCACTGTACCATACGCTTCAAGGCGTATATCTGTTTTTAAAACACGAACTCCTCCTACTAACGAAGTCGTTCCTTTATCTCCTCTCTTAGTATATATTTTCATGACATCATAAAAAATTAACAATATAATGCTCCTTGTAACGCTTCTTATCAAAGAAGACTAATCCGATATCAAACAAATCATAAGTTATTCCGGTACGTGGGTCATCTTTCACCTGCTTCCACCACATCCGTTTCTCTCCGGATTCATGTATACCGCCCACAATAAACCAACTATCTTGATTCACATACGAAATTGCCAATTCATAAACTTCTTTATAAAAAGGAGTATGCCCAATATGCAAGCATCCTATCCGGTTCACTTCTTCCAAATATCTTTCCAATTGAAGTAAAACCATCTCTTTTTCTTTCCCGCGTATAGAAAAAGCAACCATTTTTTGCGAGGC
The DNA here is from genome assembly GCF_021295095.1 of Phocaeicola oris. Taxonomy (GTDB): domain Bacteria; phylum Bacteroidota; class Bacteroidia; order Bacteroidales; family Bacteroidaceae; genus Phocaeicola; species Phocaeicola oris. The sequence continues at coordinate 11,894 of NZ_JAJLQX010000015.1, read as the reverse complement.
AGCCCGCATATAACTAAATGCTTCTCCGTTTTCACGTCCCACCTCAACTAAATTAGACGGTTGATAAAAGTTAACCAGCCGGAAAAGAAGCCGATTGACTTTATCTCTGTAATGTGGAAGATAGTAGTCGTACATACGCGACTTTAGCATACGGTAAGCATAATATGGCCGCCTCTCATAGATGACCGAAGTTATCAAAAAGAAATCGGTTGGAGACTGTACTCCGTAACCTCTTCTGTGCTTAATTCGCTGACACCAGTTCCATATACGACGAGGGGTTATCATGATTTGTTATTTACCTTTTATAGAATTACTCCTTATCAATCAAATCCTGCAGATACTGCCGAGTCTTAGCCAAGTAAGCTTGACTCGATCCATTCAACTCACACTCAATGGTAAGGGCGCCTTCATAACCTTCCTTTTTCAAAATCTTAATGATAGCAGGAAAATCTACATCGCCTTCGGGAATAGGCTTCTCTGCTCCCAAATGATAAGGATCTTCACGTGTAGGATAGCAGCCATCCTTTGCGTGGACATCTTTTACCAACGGCCCAAACACACGAATGGCATCTGTCGGATTAGCTTTTCCATAAAGTAAAAGATTAGCCACATCGCAATTGATAAATACATTTTCGGTACCTATATCTGTTAAAGCCCGAATAAGCGTGGTCGGAGTCTCCTGACCTGTTTCAAAATAAATCATAATTCCTTTATCTTTTGCATAACCGGCCAACTGTTTCATAACCTCAATAAAATCCTTATATTGCTCAGAAGAAGGATCTTCGGGAATAAATCCGAAATGAGAATGCATAGCAGGAACACCTGCCTCAGCACAAAAATCAATCATCTGATGATAGGTCTCAATCTTCTCTGCACGACCTTCAGTGGGAACAAGTCCGATAGTAGACGGACCTTTTATAAAATTCCATTCACTATGTCCCGGAACACCTACAACTGTCGTAACCTTTATTCCATATTTCTCTGAAACTGTCTTTACTTCCTTCGCGAAAACTGCGTCCATGCCTTTATTATAATTCAACTGGCAAGAAGTAAAGCCATTCTCTTTCAGAAATTTGAATTGATTATCTATATCCTGCCATTTATAAACTATCGTTCCGATAGTAATTTTACTCGATGACGCTTTAACTTCTTTTGCAATATCTCCCTTTTCAATGCTTTCTGCCTGTAAAGGTTGGGCTAAAAAGCAAAATCCTATTAATCCAAGCAATGCCCATGTGGAATAACTTCTTTTCATATTGTTATAATTTTAATCTTTTATATTTTCTATTGAACGCCAACAAAGTTAATAGATTTTCTTTTCCCTTCTATTTTTTAGCCATCATAATATAAAAAAACATGCGTTGAACAAAATATAAAGATCTGCCAACTGGCATGCAGAGTAGTGTGCTAATAGTCTGTTTTGTTATGTCTTCCTATAATTCAATGCTTCTGTATTTTTCCCATCATTTTCGGTTCTCGGAAAGCCATATAAGGGAACTTGGAGGAATCTAAGGAACCTGTGTGTTTGTATCCTTTAGTATCAAGTGATGGCAAAAAGTGATGCGGATGAATCGCCCAACTCATACGGATGAATCGAGTAACTCATCAGCATCAATCGAGCAACTCATGCGGATGAATCACCCAACTCATACGTATCACTTTCCATGTTCATATACATCGGAACGGTGGTTGATAAGTCACACTAAGTGTTGAAGTCTTTGTGGATAATCAGACTCTTTCAGATAAGCCCTTTACAATAAAATGCATCTATAAATTCCTATCCTTCCAGATTCTGTATAAATCTTTTCATATAGCTCAAGAATCCTAATGATATTTGATATGCTGAATAAATACTTTAAAATATCATAGAAAAAATTATTGATATGTGTAAGTTATGTCACTCAAAAGAACACCCTTAACTTATCTCATTCGCGATGGAGGATTATCGAACAATTTGGTGCAATATCGGCTGAAGTAAGCAAGAGAAGAGAATCCCAGCTGGTCGGCAATGGTCTGAAGCGAAAGGTTTTTGTCGGCAAGTAGTGTCTTGATTTCTGATGCCGTAAAATAATCTATCCAATAAGTCGGTGTGTTATGGGTGACGCGACGGCATATCTCAGTAAGATAGATAGGTGTGATATAAAGTTTGTCTGCATAATAACTGGGCGAGCGATGAGTGCGACAGCCTCCTTCCTGCAACATGGCGATAAAACGACGAACAAGGACTTCAGCCTGCGATGAGCCTACCTGCTTCAATCCTCCCTGTCGGCAGTGAATGTCGTACATGTCAAGCACAAACGCTTGGAAAGCTGTGCGCAATGCCTCCAAATAAAAAGAATGGTAAGAACGGAGGAAACGTTTCCGTATGACATCCACGTTCTCAAGACACATTTGAAATTCAGCAGGCAGTAGATGGATTATTGGATTCTGTATCAGCCCTAAGTGCCCGATGACATTATAATGCATAACAGGTTTATTCTGATCAATATAGCCTGCGTCGATAAACATGATGCGACAACGAAAATCCTCACTGGGCGTAATCTGATAGGCAGGCTTCAGGATACTTGGAATTATGCAGTCGCCATCGACAGCATAATAGGGCTTGCCGTCAAGCACAAAGTTCAGACTACCGTCCATACAGAAGATATGCGGAAGATAATCTTTCATGCAATAGTCAGACCATTGGAAGATATTATCGGTAAAGATAAATTTGTCAGCTATATCCATTTATAATGTCTCCTTTTGAATAAAGATTGTGCAAGCGAGCGCAATGAAAATTTGCTTTCAAATTACCTGAGCGCAACCTATATTATACAAATATAACAAGAAACCTTGAATTGTAAAAATACGTCCTTAAATTATATAACAACTCATATAAATACTTGACATAACTTTGCAACAATAAACAAACAAAACATAAATTCAGAACAATATGAGAAAGTTAATGTCATTCATTGTAGTCTGTCTCTTAGCAGTCGCAGCCTACGCACAGCGTGAACCACAGCCAACGCCCTATGCCGAGCAAACATGGCCCAAACAGGAGAAAGAAATTGTAGACCTTCAGCAGAAAATCTGGAATCTAATGGCAAAGAAAGACACCAACAGTCTGCGTACACTCTTCCATGACCAGGCAATGTTCGTACACATGGGTGGCTACTGGGGTAAAGAACAAGAACTGCAAGCCATCGGCAACGGGTTTCTCTGGTATAAGAAAGCCGACATCTTCCACGTTGATGTGAAGTTTGTTGGTGCCGATGCCCTTGTCTATAGCACTATCACTCTGACGGCAGGTGTTGGCGACCGAGAAGTGGTTACGCCGTTTTACGTTACTTCGCTTTTCAAAAAAGAGAAAGGCCGCTGGCAGCTCGGCTCCTTTATTTTCACTACACGCATCAGTGGTCCAGACGGTAACAAGGTACGCATTGAGCACGTAGACACAGGAGATGATAGCCGGAACACAGCAAAGTATCAGTCGACAGTGCCGGCACTCAATCCTCAGATACGACTCAGCAATAACGTGATGATGCCCCAATTCGGTATTGGTACATTCCTCATGCGCAACAATAAAGAGTGCAAACAAGCCGTGCTTACGGCACTGCGTGCCGGATACAGACATATTGATACCGCTCATGCCTATCAGGACGAGCAGGGCGTAGGCGAAGCTGTCAATGAATTCTGCAAGGAAAGCGGTGTGAGTCGTGCGGAAATCTGGATAACTTCCAAATTATGGCCTACGGAATACGCTGACCCAACAGCTATTGACAAGATGCTGAAGCGACTTGGACTGGAATATATCGACCTTGTTTACCTTCATCAGCCCGTTGGCGACGTAAAGGCAGGATGGCGCAATCTGGAAAAGGCAGTAAAAGAACGCAAAGTACGTTGCCTTGGGGTGTCAAACTTTGAGGTGAAGGGAGCTGAAGAGCTATATAAGTGGTGTGTGGATTCTACCGAAATAAAGCCGGTAGTCCTCCAAATGGAATGTCACCCCTATGCACAACGCAAGCAGGAATCGGAACTAATTAAAAAGAGCAATATGGCAATAGAGTGCTGGTATCCGTTAGGAGGAGCTGCCAGTAGGGGTGAATTGTTACGTGACCCTGTCATCACCGAGATAGCTCGCAACCATCATGCTACTGCGGCACAGATTATCTTAGCTTGGCATATTCAGACTGGACATTCCGTTATCCTCAAATCAACCAATCCTGCCCACATACAGGAGAACATTGATGCCCTCCGAATCCGTCTGACCGATGCAGAAATGCAGCAGATGAACGATCTTGATAAAGCTGACCGCTTCTATAAGATGGACATCAATGCCACTCGCCAGTTTGTCAATGTACCCTTGCCCGATCAGCAGGATGGCGGAAATGACGCATAGCAAAGGCGCATGAGCGATGAACTTAATTCACGGAAATAAGGTCACAACAAATTAGTGGAGTTCTGCAACTTTGCTTGCTCAGAATGGACACCAGTTCAAAATAGTAGCCGCTACTCAGTTGAGTTTGTGTTTTTTTTTAAGTGTTAAAGAATCAACCAACAAATGTAATATTAAGCATAATATAAAAAAACTCCTTGGTGGGTATAGAAAATTTCAGTTCTTCCTTTGGCCTTCTATTTATTTTAGCTTGCATTCTCTTAATATTCTCGTTTGTAATAGTGCTGATATCAGATTCTTTTAGTATGTATTGTCTAATAAGTTTATTCGTATTTTCACAACACCCTTCCGCCATAAAGCGTAAAAGTCGATAGTAATAAACACATTACTTCCAGCTTTTTAGCTATCCCAAAAAGCTCGGCTAATTCACCTCCGTTATCCATAAGCAAAAGGGTGTATCAAATGAAGTGAACCTTGAAAGTTTTTATCTAACTTTCGAAGACACTTCATAATGAAACACCCTTCTTACAGCACAAGAAACTCTATTTAAAACTGAGTTATCAGCTTATTTAAACTCTCTTTTGCGTCACCTAACAACAAATAAACGCCTTCTTTTCTCGAGTAAAGTGGATTCTCAACACCGGCATATCCCGGTTTAAGGTCAAAATTACAGATGATTACTTCCGGTGCTTGATCAACACTCAATACCGGCATACCGTATATAGGCGTACCTTCTGCATTTCGTGCAGCCGGATTCATCACATCGTTAGCTCCAATCACCACCACAGCATCTGTCTTAGCAAAATCCTCATTTATCGTTTCCATCTCAAAGAGTTGTTCGTATGGAACATCAGCCTCAGCCAATAGAACATTCATGTGTCCGGGCATTCTTCCGGCAACCGGATGAATGGCGAAACGTACTCTCACCCCTTTAGCAGCTAATTTGTCTGCCAATAATTTCACTAAATGCTGTGCCTGTGCCAAAGCCATACCATATCCCGGAACAATGATCACATCTTTTGCCATAGCCAGAATTTCACCCGGACTCCTTTGAGCAACAGGCTTTTCCTCTATCACTCTTTCCTCAGCAGAAGGGCTGTCTGTTATCTTCTCCTCAGCCGATTTCTCCTCCTTCTGAACATTTACCGGTTGCTTTGATGTTCCGCCTAAAAGAATGCTCATTAAATTACGATTCATCGCTCTACACATAATTTGAGTAAGTAACAAACCTGATGCACCAACAATTCCACCAACAGCCACAAGGAAAATATTACTGATTGCCATACCTGCAATAGCTCCTGCCACACCCGATAAAGAATTCAGCAATGAGATGGTAATAGGCATATCTGCCCCACCAACCCTCACGGAGAAAAACAATCCAAAAAGCGAAGAAGTAATTAACACTCCTACTATATAGGATACATTAACCCATCCGTCAATAGTTCCTAAAACAATGAAAATGAATGTCAATATAATGAGCAATATAGTGATAGCCGAATGCCCCGCCCAAATCACCGGACGCTGATTCAATATTCGGCTCAATTTACCGGCAGCTACCAAACTACCTATCAATGTCGTCATTCCCACGGCAATTGCCAAAAGAGACGTAAACATTATAAACTTCGCCCCATGGGTAGAAAAAGCATTTAACTCTTCCGCAGTAAAGCCATAAAGTAAAGCTGTCATAATACCAACCAACGCAGAAGCACCGCCACCTAATCCGTTAAACAATGCTACCGTCTGAGGCATTTGTATCATTTTTACCTTTCTGGCAATCAAACTACCTATCAGTAAGCCTATGATCATTGCCGGATATATAGTCCACGCACTCACTACTCCACTTAACAACAACGTCGCGACTATTCCTATCAGGATGGCCAAAGCAGAAATCAAGTTTCCGGTAACAGCAGTCTTCACCTTGCTCATCATAGATATTCCGATAAGGACAGCTATGGAAAGAATAACACTAAATATAACCTGTATTGTCCCCATTACTTATCCTCCTTTTCTTTTTTATCAAACATTTTGAGCATACGGTGGGTAACCATAAAACCTCCAACAACATTAATAGCCGCCAGAATAATAGCTATACATCCCAATATTTGAGAAAGCAAAACCGAACCAAACGGATTCAATAACGAAACACCTGCTGCTGTGATGGCTCCAACAATAGTAACTCCCGACAAGGCATTCATACCCGACATTAACGGAGTGTGAAGCAAACTGGGCACCGTGCGGATAATAAAATATCCTACCACGGTGCACACTACAAATATAATGACTAATAAAATTGGGTCAATCATACGCGAAAATTATAAGCCCATCGCTTCCCGAGCTCCGGTGTGAACTAATTCTCCATCTATACATACCAAACTTTTGGCTACTATTTCGTCTTCACGATTCAAAACAATATTACCATCCTTGGTCAAATATTTAACCAAGTTGTACATATTATTCGAGAACATCCAAGTTGAACTTTGCGGTAATTCTCCCGGAATATTCTTTATGCCAATGAGCGTAACATCATGCTTGACCTCAATAGCCCCTTTCGGAGTGATTTCGCAGTTACCTCCCTGATCAATAGCAATGTCAACGATAACAGAACCACGCTTCATTCCCTTAACAGTATCTTCTGTAATAATCATAGGAGCGATCTTTCCCGGGATAAGAACGGAGCAAAATACGATATCCATATCTTGGATAGTACTCTTTAAGGCTTCACGTTCTTTAGCTAATACATCTTCCGGAAGGCTCTTTGCATAGCCACCTTCACCCACAGCCAACTCCTCTGGAACGGTAGTATCTACTATTTTTGCTCCTAAACTCTGAGCATTTTCCACAGCCATCGGACGAATATCTGCCGCATAAACCACAGCACCTAAACGTTTTGCTGTTGCCAAAGCCTGAAGACCTGCCACACCAACACCGATAACCATCACTTTTGCCGGTTCTATCCTGCCTACGGCAGTAAACATCTGAGGCATAAATTTTGTCAGATGATCGGCAGCCATCAAGATTCCTTTATATCCGGCACAAGTACTCATAGAAGTCAGCGCATCCATACTTTGAGCTCTGGATATACGTGGAATACAATCCAATGTTAACGCAATAACACCTTGTTTCGTCATCTTCTTCACCATCTCATGATTGACCGGAGATGCCGGATGAATAAAGGTAATCAGATACTGACCTTTATGCATCATATCTACTTCGTGCTTACCTAATTTGTCGTTGAAAAGTGGTTCTTTCACTTTCAGAATCAGTTCGGCCTTATCGTATATCTCTTGAGGATCAGCTAACACTTTAGCTCCGGCTGCTATATAATCCTCATCACGATACAAAGCACCTTCACCAGCATGCTTTTCAACTAAGACTTCAAAACCATCTTTAACAAATTTACTTACTGTTTCAGGTGTACATGCAACACGATTCTCGTCATGCATAATTTCTTTTGGAATACCAATAATCATGATACTTATATTTAAGGTTATTTTTTAATATGGAGGAAAGAATAAAAATTCTTCCTTTTTTCACTTCTTCAAATATAGTTCATTTTTATCAACTTGATAAAAAATCTATGGAATTTAACATTCTTTTTATACATAGAAACAGAATAAATAAAAAGAGTAGCCTTTTGAACATATCAAAACGCTACTCTACTTATATATCAAAATCTATTAATCGACGAATTTACATTTGCTTTCATCTCTCGGTTTGGCTGCCGGTTCTTCTGCAGGATAACCGAAACCAATGGTCAACAACAATTCATAATCATCACTGAATCCCAGTTTATTCAAATAGTCCGCACAATCCGGACCTTTTAAAAATTCGACCGGTCCGGCCATACAGACAGATCCAATTCCCATTGACTTGGCTGCAATCATCATATTCTCTGCCATTAAAGCGCAATCAACAGAAGAGAACTTTGAATCTTTTTTTGCTGCTATAAAAGCAACTGTCGGGGCATTACGAAACATATTCCTCATTTCCTTGTCACGTTCAGCCATCTCCTTATTCTTCTCTTTAAAGATTGTTGTCAGGCCATTAAGAAATTCCTGATTATCGACTACACGAACTTCCCAATCTTGAACATTCATTGCACTGGGAGCATTTATACCGCACTTCAGAACTATGTTCATGGTATCGCGGTTCACTGCTTGCGGGTGGTATTTACGAATACTTCGGCGAGCCATAATGGTCTCGACTACCACATTCTTACCATCATTTTGAGGCACAGTCTCGGTTGTTGCATCAGACTGAGCTTTTGACTGACACGACGGCATCAATAGCGTGAGGACAGTCAATATGGTTACAAATAGATTTTTCATATACCTCATTATTAATGAAACAATAAGAGGGAAGCAACCATTGGTTACTCCCCTCTTTTATTTAGTCTAAAGATAAATTCTATTAGAGTTTCGGACCGGCAGCAACCAATGCCTTTCCAGCCTCATTGCCTTCATACTTAACAAAATTCTTGATGAAACGACCGGCCAAATCCTTAGCCTTAACATCCCATTCAGAAGCGTCCTTATAAGTATCACGAGGATCAAGGATATGTGGGTCAACGCCATTCAACTGAGTAGGAACTACAAAGTTGAAATAAGGAATAGTCTTTGTAGGAGCCTGATCAATAGAGTGATCTAAGATAGCATCAATAATACCACGAGTATCGCGAATAGAAATACGCTTGCCTGTTCCGTTCCAGCCGGTGTTAACCAAATAAGCTTTCGCATTACTCTTCTGCATCTTCTTAACCAATTCATCAGCGTACTTAGTCGGATGTAATTCCAAGAATGCCTGACCGAAGCAAGCAGAGAATGTTGGAGTAGGCTCTGTAATGCCACGCTCTGTACCTGCCAACTTAGCCGTGAAACCAGACAAGAAATAATACTTAGTCTGCTCGGCATTCAAGATAGATACCGGAGGTAATACGCCAAATGCATCAGCTGACAGGAAGATAACCTGTTTTGCTGCCGGAGCATGAGAAATAGGACGTACAATGTTGTGGATATGATAAATAGGATAAGAAACACGAGTATTCTCCGTTACGCTCTTATCTGCGAAATCAATCTTACCAGCTTTGTCAACAGTAACATTCTCAAGAAGAGCGTCACGAGTGATAGCGCCATAAATATCTGGTTCGGCTTCCTTATCCAAATTGATAACCTTAGCATAGCAACCACCTTCCAAATTAAATACGCCATTGTCATCCCATCCGTGCTCATCATCACCAATCAACTTACGCTTAGGATCAGTTGACAAAGTTGTCTTACCTGTACCGGAAAGACCGAAGAAGATAGCTGTATTCTCACCGTTCATATCAGTATTTGCAGAACAGTGCATAGAAGCAATGCCCTTCAATGGTAAATAGTAGTTCATCATAGAGAACATACCTTTCTTCATTTCACCACCGTACCAAGTATTTAAGATAACCTGCTCTTTGCTTGTTACGTTAAATGCAACAGCTGTATCTGAACGAAGGCCTAACTCTTTAAAGTTCTCAACTTTTGCTTTGGAAGCACAATACACAACGAAATCAGGTTCCTGATCGAACTCAGCCTGATTCTGTGGACGGATGAACATATTTGTTACGAAGTGAGCCTGCCATGCAACTTCTACGATGAAACGAACTTTCATGCGAGTATCTTTGTTTGCGCCACAGAAACCATCAACAACAAACAATCTCTTGCCTGAAAGCTGATCCTGAGCCAATTTCTTCAAAACGGCCCAATTCTCTTTTGACAAAGGATGATTATCATTTGGATATTCCGGAGTATTCCACCATACTGTATCCTTTGCATTCTCATCCATAACGATATATTTATCCTTAGGAGAACGACCGGTATAAACACCTGTCATTACATTGATTGCACCAAGCTCAGTCTCCTGACCTTTGTCATAACCTTCCAAACCCGGCTTTGTCTCTTCGTTGAACAAAACCTCATAAGTAGGATTGTAAAGGACTTCCTTTACATCTTTAATTCCGTACTTTGCTAAATCTAAATTTGCCATTTGTTTTTAAGAATTAAATTATATTATAATTGCTGTTTTATCAATCTTATTAGTAATCTTTCAACATACCGTTTAAAATTCAGTGCAAAATTAACTTATTATTCTTATAAAAAGAATTTAATAATTAAATATTATCTTAATAGAAACGGATTTAAAGTTGTATAACATTAATTGCCACTTCTACTTTACAAATTGAAAAAAAATTCGTTACTTTGCCGAGTTTACATTTTTATTTCGATAATTAAATATATATATGAGAATTTACAATCTAAGCAAAACGAACTCTATACTCAACAGATTTGTTGCTGAACTAAGAGATGTAAAAGTACAGGGTAATCGGATGCGATTCCGTCATAACATCGAGCGTATAGGTGAAATTATGGCGTACGAAATTAGCAAAACAATGGATTACTCTACCAAGAAAGTACAGACTCCCTTGGGTATTGCCGATGTTAATACAACAGATGATAAAGTAATTGTCGCGACTGTTTTCCGCGCAGGTCTTCCTCTGCAAACCGGATTCCTAAATTACTTCGATCAAGCCGATTGTGCATTCGTTTCTGCTTACCGCTATTATAAAGATAAAGGAAATCATGAGATTGATGTCCGTATCGAATACATTGCCGCGCCGGATTTATCCGAACATACTTTATTATTAGTAGATCCTATGCTGGCTACCGGTGAAAGCATGGAATTGGCATGGAAAGCATTCCTCACGAAAGGAACTCCTAAACGGCTACACTTCGCTTGTGTTATAGCCAGTGAAGAGGGTGTAAAGCACTTGGAAAAGCTGTTCCCCGGCGATAAAGCCACTTTATGGTGTGCAGCTATCGATCCGATACTGAACGAACATAAATATATTGTTCCCGGATTAGGTGACGCAGGAGACTTAGCATTCGGAAATAAACTATAATATAAGTGAAGCCAACTTATCACTTGACATGTTCATGAATATCGATTATCAGAGTGATACGTACAAACAAATAAACTGATACGTATGAGTTGCTCGGTTCATGCGTATCAGTTGATAAACTCATGCGGATGAGTTGAGCAACTCATCCGCATGAATTAGTGAAATGACTTTACCTGATTTTACTAGACACTTTTTTGCTACATTAGCTGAACCTGTAGACACTTTTTTCCTTGCCATACTGATTCCCTATACACCATCGAGCAACCCGTGCTGTTTTGATAGACAGTGCAAGAAAACCGGACATGCAGAGTCCAGGTTTTGCTCGTTTGCTAAAACCGGATACCCCTCAATGGGGCATTCCGGTTTTTGACCGTCAAGGGCACCGGTTTACGCCTTCCTCCGGACTTGCCGTTTGCCCCGGTAAAGTTACGATGTTTTTCCCATCCGTGTCACTTTTTCCGGTATAAAAGCTGTTTTTCCACCTCTTCTCCTGCTCCCCTTGCTCCGTATGCGCCACTGCCGGTATCTTATAAGCTATGCTCATGTGCGGACGGCGGTAGTTGTAGAAGTGGATGAATCGCCCGATGA
>NZ_JAJLQX010000014.1 GCF_021295095.1 Phocaeicola oris | reverse complement strand
AGGTTAATAAAAAGAAGTTCATAGATGGGTTCCTGAATATAAAAAAGTAGGCTGGAATTACCAGCCTACCAAATGTCCATTACTAAAACACGAGAGGTTTTCAGCCTACCAAATGTCCATTACGCCGAAAAGGATTAAATGTACCTTCCTGAGTGTCTTGAATATCGGTAATACCTTTCATATCAACAACGGCCTTACATGCTTCCTTTATAGTCTTGAAATAAAGCATGGCACTGGCCTTAAAAGGATAATCGTATTCGGTCCGCATAGTTACTTCGGATAGAAATGCGAGTGTACCCTCCGAACCAACCATTAAATGAGTGATAATATCGTATGGATCATTGAAACGGACAAAAGGCAGAATGTTCAGACCGGTTACATTTTTAATGGCATATTTATATTTAATGCGATCACACAGCTTCTTGTTTGCCCTGATTTTATCTCGAATGGCTATTAACTGTGGAATGAAACTTGGATGATTAGTTTCAAGTCTTTTTCTGCTGTTGACATCTGCTGTATTCAACATAGATCCGTCAGCAAAGACCAACTTGGCAGAAAGCAACATTTTATCACTGTTCCCTTTTGTCCCACAACTCATGCCGGAAGCATTATTTATGACAATACCACCTACCATTGCACTTTTGATTGATGCTGGGTCGGGAGCGAATTTTCTTCCAAAAGGAGCAAGAATCTCATTAACTTTCTCTCCGATAATGCCCGGCTGCAAAGAAACAGACAGACGATCTTCTGCTATATGATACTCTTCCCAATGTTTTCCGGCGATTATTAAAATAGAGTCACTGATTGCCTGACCGGAAAGACTTGTCCCTGCCGCGCGGAATGTGACGGGCAATTTGTATTTATTGGCTAAAGATAGCAGTTGGGAAACTTCTTCTTCATTTGCTGATCGGATAATGATTTGTGGAATCATCCGATAGAAGCCTGCGTCTGTTCCCCAAGCCAAACGACGTAGTTCGTCGGTATAGATACGATTTTGCGGTATAAGTAGTTTCGCTTCCCGAAGGAATTCGATATATTGGTTGTTTATCATAATAAATAAGCTATTAGTAGTTGTGGATCGTTTAGAACCATTTTATTTTACGGAAAATAATAAATGCCAATATGCCCAATGCAATAGAAAAACAGACGATAATAACAAAAGCGTATGGTACTTTATCGATGCCGACTTCTACATTCATGCCATAAAAACTGGCTATTAATGTAGGAAGCATCAGTGTAATGGAAATACTCGTCATACGTTTCATGATAGTATTTACATTATTGGAAATGATGGAAGCAAAAGCATCCATCGTACCTGTCAGAATATCACTATATATATTAACAGTATTGTAGGCCTGCTTCAATTCTATTTGCACATCTTCTGTCAAATCTTTATTCTGATAATTTTTTGATTGGAACAAACTTTCAAGCCGACCAATCAGAACTTCATTCCCTCGGATAGAAGTATTAAAGTAAACCAACGCTTTCTGTAAGTTGCGAAGTTGTAAGAGGTCTTCATTGCGGATGCTTTTCTCCAGTTCGTTCTCAGCAGCGTTTACCTTATTGTTTATTTGTTTTAAGTATTTCTGGAACCAGACAGTAGAAGAAAACAATAGTCGGAGAATCAATTCAAAACGATTGGTGATAAAGATACTTTTTCGTTGGGTGTGTAGAATAAAATCGTTAATCATCTCTGTTTGCTTATAGCATACGGTAACTATATTCTTATCGTTGCAGAGGATGCCTAAAGGAATGGTAGAATAGGGATGATTATCGTCATCTTGACGGAATGGAACACGAATGATAGTTAACATCCATTCTCCTTCGCTATCTGTACGCGAGCGTTCATCCGGATCGGCAATATCTTCAAGAAAGTCTTCCGGAACATGTAAATCCTCAACCATGAACTTGAAATCGTCGTCGTTAGGAATCTCTACGTCAACCCAACAGCCTTCTTTCCATTGGTTAATTTCCCTATAACCTGTCTCTTCGCAGTTAAGAAACTTTCTCATTCTATCGTTTTTACTTTGGACAAAAGTAACAAAACCTTTTGAAAGTTTGGATGAAATGAAAAGTTTTCTTAGTGCTAATCTATATATTGTGCAATATAGAATAATCTGGTGTTTTTAAGTCCCATGCATAAAAGTAGCGGTTAAGTTTGAGTTACTTATGGCATGATTTTCTGATTTTCATTTAGGTTGAACATAACAGGTATAATATTGCCTTAGAACTTTAATTTACGTTAAAAGACAAACGAAAGCGACACATTTTTACGAATTAGGAAAGAATTTACGAATTGAGAAGTCTTTTTTTACGATTTGAGAAAGATGTTCGGGTGTTTTGGTTGTAAATTCGTGCGAACTTGTATGGAAAAAGAAATAGAAACGAAATATAAAACAATTAAAGCATGAAAGAAATGGAAGAAAAGGAAGTTATTTACATTGCGCCCCGAGTGCAGGTTATTGACATAATGTTGGAAGGAAGTATCCTTTCCGGTAGTGAAACGGGTGGCGGATCGGTACCGGCTGATATGTCGGGTGAGGATTGGTAGTATCTTTATTCATTAATGATAAAAAAGTTTAGTTTTATGAAGAACATATTGACATACATCGGAATAGCATCCTTGATTCTGTTGACAGGGTGCGCCAATCATGAAGTGACGGAACAAGACTTGTCCGGAAAAACGTCCGAGCGGACGCTGACTCTTACGGCATCTATGCCGACAGAAAGCAATACGCGTGTTACCATGACGGAGAATGACGAGGGAAACTTATTTCTTGCATGGAAAGCTGGGGATAAGATCAGCCTTTGTTTTGTGAGTGGAAGTACGGTGAAGACGGTGAGCGATGTTCCCATTACCAATATTCGCGAAGAAGGCAAGACAGCCGACTTCACTTTCGCCATCCCGGAAGGCATCACTACACCGTTCAGCCTGTATGGTATTTACGGTGCCGGATTCAAGGCGGATAACAGTAGCGTGGTGGAGCTCCGTTACAATGAAGCTGACGAATTTACTCTCGACTATGCCTCGGTCCGCAGTGCTATGCGTTTTGCGCTTTCGGACATCACGGACGTTTCGTCCTTGCCATCGGCTTCTTTCGAGTTGCTCGGTTCTATGATGAAAGTCAGTATCCGGAATACATCTGAAACGGATACCGATGTATTCAGTTTCTTGATTATCGGTGGAAAATACGATTATGAATGGACTTACGGTTCACAGAGTGAGTATGCGGAGTACGATTTGGTATCAAGCTCTTATGTAACTGACAATGCAGAATCCGTGCTTGGCTTTATGCCTCATGATGGTAAGACGATAAAAGCAGGAACAGAGGAGATATTCTATCGTTGCTTTGTTCCTACCGAGACACCCGATTCGGAGAAGACTTTCACCATCATGTTTAATCACAATGATGGGACAGCCATGTGCGAGCTCCCATATAAGGAATTTGTCAAAGGGAAATATTACCGTTTGAATCTGATATGGGATGGCACGAATTTGAAAAGATGTGCGATGCCTTCGGCAAGCGACTTGATAGCGTATTGGCCTATGGACGGCAATGTCAACGATGTATCGGGCAATAAGCATCATGGTACTATTGTTGGAGGTGTAACCCTGACTGAAGACCATAAAGGCAATGCCGGTAGTGCTTATCTGTTCAATGGAACGGACGGATATATTGATGTGGGCGATTGGGAAAACGGTGGTGCCATGTCGTTTGCTTTCTGGGTAAGAATAGATGAATATAGGAATTATTCAAGATTACTTGATTTTGGAGGTCCGGATGCTTTTGATGTTTATGTATGTTTAGATAAAGGCTCAAAAGTTGAAGTCTTTAATGGAAGCAGTGGAACAGAAACATATTCTTTTGCCGATGTATTTTCCGGTATAGGTTTATGGGATTATTTGTGTATATCCTTTGGGAGTGATGGGATATTGAAGTTCTACAAAAACGGATTATTATTAGGTGAATGTACTGGTATTTCTAAACCTATAAAGAAAATAAGAGAAGAGCAATATTTCGGAAAAAGTACGTATTCAGGTTCAGACCCGCTACTTAAAGGGGCATTGGATGACGTGCGTATGTATAATCGTGCATTGACTGCTGAGGAAGTGTTGGCGTTGTATCTTTCAACTTTATAAGTCGTTAAACTTACGTATTATTTGATTGACATTCGGCAGACATTTTCTGTTGTATAAAATTAAGGCTGAACTTCATTATAGAGTTCAGCCTTAATAATTATATGTAGGTAGAATCTATTTCAGTTTCTCATAACCGTAAACAGATGTGTTACCAAGCTCTTCTTCAATACGAATCAACTGGTTGTATTTAGCCATGCGATCGGTACGGCTCATTGAACCTGTTTTAATCTGACCTGAGTTGGTAGCAACTGCAATATCGGCAATGGTAGTGTCTTCTGTTTCACCTGAACGATGTGAAGTAACAGTCGTATATCCGTGACGATGAGCCATCTCGATAGCATCCAAAGTCTCAGTCAAAGAACCAATCTGGTTAACTTTAATCAGGATAGAGTTAGCAGCACCCATCTTGATGCCTTTCTCCAAGAATTTAACGTTAGTTACGAACAAGTCGTCACCAACGAGCTGGCATTTGTCACCGATAGCCTTAGTCAGTTTGACCCAACCTTCCCAGTCGTTCTCATCCAAGCCATCCTCGATAGAGTCGATAGGATATTTATTAACAAGAGACTCCAAATATTTAATCTGTTCGTCGTCGCTCAACTTCTCACCCTTTGGATCTTTTGGCATACCATTGCTCAACTGTTTATAGTTGTAGTAATATTTACCATCTTCAACAACGCTAAACTCGGAAGCGGCGCAGTCCATAGCGATGCGAACATCTTTACCCGGCTTATAACCGGCAGCTTCAATAGCATCAACGATACTCTGAAGAGCATCTTCAATACCATCCAACTTAGGAGCAAAACCGCCTTCGTCACCAACAGCTGTACTTAATCCACGATTCTTCAACAGTTTTTGCAAAGCATGGAAAACTTCAGCACCCATGCGGATAGCTTCCTTTTCAGAAGTAGCGCCAACCGGACGAATCATGAATTCCTGGAATACAATAGGAGCATCGGAGTGAGCACCACCGTTAATGATGTTCATCATAGGAACAGGCATAACGAATGAGTTGCAACCACCGATATAACGATATAATGGAAGATTCAATGCGTTAGCCGCAGCCTTTGCGCAAGCTAAAGAAACACCTAAGATAGCATTAGCACCTAATTTGCTTTTTGTAGCAGTTCCGTCCAATGCCAACATTTTGTGATCAAGCGCACGCTGATCGAACACACAATCGCCCTTCAAAGCCGGAGCGATAACTTTATTTACATTCTCAACAGCTTTTAAAACGCCCTTTCCACCGTAACGTTTCTTGTCACCATCACGAAGTTCGAGTGCTTCGTTTTCGCCGGTAGACGCTCCTGATGGGACAGCTGCACGGCCTAAAACTCCATTTTCTAATCTAACATCAACCTCTACAGTTGGGTTACCACGAGAGTCAATAATCTCGCGAGCTACAATTTTTTCAATTTTCATATCGATTTTCTTTAATGATGTATTTGATAGTCTTCAACTTAAAAATAGTTCGAACTGTTCAGCACTAACCGAATGCAAATTTCGCTTTTTTTTCGGACATAACATAGCATTTAATCGGTTTTTTTACATTCTTATGTTAATCATGTAAAAAAGAAAAGTTATAAAGTCTGTTTATAACATACGAAAGTTATACGGATGAGTCACAAAACTGATGCGGATGAATCGATCAACTCATCCGCATGAATTGCCCAACTCGTCCGCATGAATCGCCTGGCTCATGCGTATCACCTTACGCGTCCATCCTTTTCGCTTATGATCTTTTCCTATTGAACCATCGTCTTTTAAAAAGCAGATTTGCTGTTTAGAACTGATCTGTCATGCTGTAAGCGGGTGTTGCAGATACGAGTTGTCTGTCTAAGAATTGGACGGATGTGTATAAAATTTAGACATCCTCTTTATGATGGCATAGCTATTACAATACTGATAATGAGTTATTTAATTGGTTTGGCACGGCGATTGCCTAAAAATAAACGAAGCGTTTCGTGTAATAAAAGAGCATTTTAAAATGTCTAATATACAGAAACGGAACAACTATATGATTATTAACAATTAAAAATAAGATTATTATGTTACTATCAATTTTTGCAGCAGCAGTAATGGCATTCAATTTGAATACCGCAGATGTTAAGTTCTATCACAATATGGAACAGGAAAGTGATCGTGTGTCAACTACAACAGTTTACGAGAAAACGGGCAATTTATTGAAGAATAAAGTGAAAACTAAATGTACGTATGATGAGGCCCATCGCTTGATCAGTAAGGAGACTCTGCGTTGGAATGCAGCGAGTCAGAAATGGGAATACAGTTACAGATATGAATTTTCTTATTCCGATAAAGGGTATACCATACTATATGCTCTATGGAATAAGAAAACCGAGCAATATGTTCCGGTACAAAAGACAGAATGTGAAAATTCTATTATAGATAATGCTCTTACGGTAACCACCTATCGATGGAATAATCAATCGAATAATTATGAAGCAGTGGGAGCTCCGACGCAGATGCGTCAGGATTATTCCCTTTACGCAGGAATAAAATAATAGATAGGATGCGACATCACTCTTTTAAAGTTTAATTTATCCATTTTTGAATTTGAAGGAACATTCGGGAGAATGTTCCTTTTTTTATTAAAAATCATTATATCTTTTGATAACCTAATAAATAAATTCCTATCTTTACGTGCAATTAAAATTAACAAATGTGTTTAACTAAAAAATAAATCATAGAGATGAGAAAGATGATTTTATTGGGTATGGCTGCCATGGCAGTAGCTTATACCGTCAATGCTCAGGAGAAAAAGTATCCGGAGCAAGAGCCGATGAGACCGGGTATGTCGGAGTATTGGACTCCGCAGCCGAAGATTGTAACCCCAGGTGATGCCGCAACGAATAGTGCTCCATCGGATGCCATTGTATTATTTGATGGAAAAGATCTTTCACAGTGGGAAAACGCAAAAGGTGGTGAACCAACATGGAAAGTTCATGATGGTGTAGTGACTGTTGTTAAAAGCAGAGAGTCGGGTGATATTCAGACAAAACAGAAGTTCGGCAGTTATCAACTTCATTTAGAGTGGTGTGTTCCAACAGATATTACAGGAACCAGTCAGGCTCGTGGTAACAGTGGTGTCTTTATGCAGGGCTTGTACGAAGTTCAGGTGCTCGATACCTATAATAATGAAACTTATGTAAATGGTGCAACCGGTTCTATTTACAAACAAACTCCTCCGTTGGTTAATGCTATGCGTAAACCGGGTGAATGGAATGTATACGATATTATCTATACCGCTCCTGTTTTCAAAGCAGATGGCACTTACTTGTATCGTCCACGTGTAACCGTTATTCAGAACGGTGTGGTTTTGCAGAATAATACAGAGATTCTTGGTACAACAGAGTACATTGGTTTCCCGAAAGTACAGAAGCATGGTGATGGTCCTATCATCTTGCAGATGCATGGTGACCCAAGTCAGCCTATCAGTTTCCGAAATATCTGGATTCGTCCGATGTAAAAATATGATGACATGGTAAGAGGATGAGCGTATGCCCATCCTCTTTTTTATTTCTTTTTCATAATCATTTTTGTGTTCGGGTATTTCTCTTTATCGTATACGAAGAAAGAGTCGTCGTAAGTTGATTTTTTGATGTTTGCTAAGTCGAGTGTTACCCAAAAGATGCTCCATTTCATTTTCACCCGAACCGGTTGATTAGTCAATTTATGGATGAGTACCATAGCCCGTTTGATGTCTACTTTGGCATTCTTCTTGGCTTCGAGTGTAATCCAATAACCTTCTTTACTATCTTTCAGTGTAAAATTATATTTTGTCCGAACTTGTTGCAGATAAGAACCGATGTCTTTGTCGTTCCCATATTCGCTTGGCATATTCAGTCTTAGTTTTCTTGAAGAACGGTTGAGCGACCAATGATTCTTTTCGTCGTACCACTCAATGGTACGTTTCGACTCGCGGTGGAATTTGTTCCCTTTCAGTACCATCCACCCTTCTTTAACAAACAGTCGGGTAAATTGAGCATGATATTCCAGATAAATGCCTGCTGAATCTTGCATCATATCAACGGCTTTGAACATGATTTCACGTGCTCTGGTTTCGTCTTGGGCACGTCCTGAATAGCTGATAAGCAGCAAAAAGGATAATATAAGATATAATCGTTTTTTCATTTTGAACATAAAAAAGAGGTTCGCTCATAGAACAAACCTCTGTGCTCTTCTTCTTGGACTTGAACCAAGGACCCTCTGATTAACAGTCAGATGCTCTAACCAACTGAGCTAAAGAAGAATTTGCATCTGTAATGCTGTGCTCTTCTTCTTGGACTTGAACCAAGGACCCTCTGATTAACAGTCAGATGCTCTAACCAACTGAGCTAAAGAAGAATTTGCATCTGTAATGCTGTGCTCTTCTTCTTGGACTTGAACCAAGGACCCTCTGATTAACAGTCAGATGCTCTAACCAACTGAGCTAAAGAAGAATATTGTTTCTCACAAATGCGGGGCAAAGATAATAGGTATTTTCGAAATAAAAAAATATCTTTGCAAAAAAATAATTAGATGGATAAAATAATTGGTATGGGGAACGCTTTGGTCGATGTTTTAGTGACGTTGCCCAATGATTCATTACTTAAACAAATGAATTTACCAAAAGGAAGCATGCAACTCATAGACGATGATAGATATATTCAAATTAAGTCGGTATTCGACACGATGCATACCGAGCGTTCGACGGGAGGGTCTGCCGGAAATACGGTGAAGGCTTTAGCTGCCCTGAATGTTCAGCCGGGATTTATCGGGAAGATAGGTCCGGATGCAATGGGCGACTTTTTCCGTGAGGATGGTATTCGTAGGGGTATTGATATGAAGCTGTTGAAGAGCAAGACTTATTCCGGAGTGGCATCGACTTTCATCACACCCGACGGGGAGCGTACTTTTGCTACGCATCTGGGTGCTGCGCATACCATGCATGCAGAGGATTTATATGCGGATTTGTTTCGTGGCTATACTTATTTATATATAGAAGGCTACTTGGTTCAAGACCATGATTTGATTCTTCGTGCCATGCAATTGGCAAAAGATGAGGGACTTCAAGTTTGTCTTGATATGGCCAGCTATAATATTGTGGCAGAGAATATTGATTTCTTTGAATTTCTTATTTGCCGATATGTTGATGTTGTGTTTGCTAACGAAGAAGAGGCAAAGGCTCTTACCGGTAAAGAGGTGGAAGATGCGTTGGATGAGATTTCTTCTCAGTGCAGTATTGTTATTGTTAAGTTAGGCGCAAAGGGGTCTGTCATAAAGAAAGGTACAGAGGTGGTACAAATTCATACTTCTCAGGAGCAGCATGTAGTGGATACGACGGGAGCCGGAGATTTTTATGCTGCCGGATTCCTTTATGGACTAATAAACGGATATTCGTTGAATAAATGCGGAATGATAGGAACGGTGCTTGCTTCAGCTGTTATAAAGAGTGTCGGCACTACGCTCCCAAAGCAGCAATGGGATGAAATAAAGTTAAATATAGAAGAGTTGGTGCAAGGGTAAAGAGAATAAATTGTTACTTTGCACTCTTATAATATTGGAATAACATGAAATGGAATATTAAGAAAACGGTTTTTGTAGCGTGTATCGGATTAGTCTGCATCGGAATTGTTGGCTTTAAGGCGGCTGATAACCGTAGCTTTCAGATAATTAAGAATCTGGATATCTTTAATGCAGTCTATAAAGAACTTGATATGTTTTATGTGGATAGTATCGATCCCGGTAAAGTTATTCAGGATGGCATTGAAGGAATGCTTTCGCAGACAGACCCTTATACGGAATATTATCCGGAGGATGATAATACCATTAAAGAAATGACTACCGGAAAGTTCGGTGGTATCGGATCGTATATCCAGTATTATAAGGCCAAAGATAGAATTATTATTTCCGGCCCGGCAGAGGATTCGCCTGCTGCGCGAGCAGGACTTCGTATTGGTGATATTATTCTTG
The DNA here is from genome assembly GCF_021295095.1 of Phocaeicola oris. Lineage (GTDB taxonomy): Bacteria > Bacteroidota > Bacteroidia > Bacteroidales > Bacteroidaceae > Phocaeicola > Phocaeicola oris. The sequence goes on along the minus strand of NZ_JAJLQX010000014.1, from coordinate 70,975 downwards.
CGGTTGACGGCAAAGATATGATACGTGGTAAAGATACACCGCAAGTGTTTTCCAATAAAGTGAGCAAGAACCTTCGTGGGGAACCCGGAACGGTTGCCTTGATAAAAATAGAACGTCCTACTCTGGATGGAAAGGGTGAAATAAAAGAAGTAAAGATTACACGGGAGACAATTAAGACGATTCCGGTTCCATATTATGCTATGGTAACAGATAGCATAGGTTATATCAATATGTCTACCTTTGCTGTCGAGAATTGCTCGAAAGATTTGAAGAAAGCATTGATTGGGCTGAAAGAGAAAGGAGCGCAATCGTTTGTCATCGATTTACGCAATAACGGCGGAGGCCTGCTGAATGAAGCCGTTAACTGTGTCAATTTCTTTGTTCCTAAGAATCAGGAAATAGTGAATACCAAGGGCAAGACAAAAGCTGCCATGATGACTTATAAAACAGAGAATGAACCGATGGACTTAGATGTACCTCTGGCTGTATTGGTAAATGGGGAGACTGCTTCGGCATCGGAGATTTTTTCTGGCTCGTTGCAAGATTTGGATAGAGCAGTCATTGTAGGTAACCGGACATTTGGCAAGGGATTGGTTCAAACAGTCCGTCCGTTGCCCTATAATAGTAGTATGAAAGTTACCACTTCTAAGTATTATATTCCAAGCGGACGTTGTATTCAGGCAATCGATTATTCTAATCGGAATGCTGACGGAACTATTGCCCGGGTTCCTGATAGTCTGACAAATGTGTTTCATACGGTTGCCGGACGAGAGGTTCGTGATGGAGGAGGAATCCGCCCTGATATTGAAGTCAAAGGGGAAGAATTGCCTAATATTATTTTTTATCTGTTGAATGATTATGTCATTTTTGACTATGCTACTCGTTATGTATTGCAGCATCCTATACCGGCTCCGCTGGAAGATTTCCAGATTACGGATGTCGATTATGCCGATTTCAAGCAATTTGTGAAAGGTCGTAAGTTCTCATACGATCGTCAGAGTGAGGCCGCTTTGAAGAAACTGAAGGACATTGCTAAGTTTGAAGGCTATGCCGATGACGCAAAAGATGAATTTGCTGCTTTGGAGAAGAAACTGACTCATAATCTTGACCGCGACTTGGATTACTTTAAGAAAGATATTAAAGGTGCCATAGCCTCAGAGGTGGTGAAACGTTATTATTTTACTAAAGGTACTATTGTGGAACAGCTTAAAGACGATCCGGATTTAAAAAAGGCCATATCAATTCTCAGAGACAAAGAGCAATACAATTATATTCTACGGAAGAAGTAGTCGACTGATACAGCTGAGTTGTTCAATTCATCAGAAGATTTTTTTGTTTCACTTAGGTGATTCACTTGTTTCACATAAGTGATACACTTGTTTCACATGAGTGATACACTTGTTTCACATAAGTGAAACGAATGATTCTTCCTCGTTACTTTTTATTTTCTCTTTATGCCAAATTTAATTAATCAAACGAAACGAAGAAGATACGGTATAACTATATCGTGTGATCTTTTTTCTCAATATGATCTTTCTTTTTACATCAGCGGAAGACCTATCGTTTGTTCTTTGTAATACTTTTCTTCATGAGGTTTTTAAAAGGAAAAAGAAATATTTTTCTTAAAAAAGAGAGGAAAAGATTTGAAAATGTAAAAAAAGATTGTTTAATTTGTAATTGAAATGATAAAGGGAAGTTGAAAAACTTATAAGAAAACTTCCTTATTTAATGCTTTTTTGAAAGCGATTTGGCAAGTTTAGTATTGAAAGAGTTAGTAAATGATAGTGTTTTGGTTGGGAGAACTGAGGCAACTATTTTATACATATCCTCTATAATAAACATATTTTGATTAAAATCTCTTTTTTTAAGGAATGCCTCGTCTGTGAAGATGGGGTATTTTTATTTCTTTAGGTCGTTAGTGAAAGTATTGAAAGAGGCGTGTAATCCGGTAGGTTTGACTATGAGTCTTTCATGAATTAAGGGATTATAGAAGTCAGTGGGTACTTGTTTCCTTTTACGTCTGAGAGAAAAGCCTTTGCAGAACCAAAGCTCAAATACAAATCCAATCGAACCGGCAGGTGATTTTTGTCATCTGTTACATAGAAAGTGATTACTTCATGCTCTTTCTTTTTCTTGTCGTACTCCACCAAAGAAAATTTTAGACAGCGATATTTTACACCATTTTCGGCTACAAAATCTTTGTTCCCTCGATAAATCAACGTTTGTTCTTCAATGCTTTTGCCGGTTGCCATAGGGAAAAGAATTTTATCGCCTACCTTATAATTGGATGCGTCGTATGAACGGGCTTGGAGAAGGATACTGAGCATATCGAACACGCATTCATCTCGATTCTCATTAAAATAATGGGTTGGTTTATCCGGCCGACGACGTTCCTGTCGGACATTACATTTGTTATTTCTATATGAAAACCAGACTTCATCAATGGTATAGCGTTTACCTTCTTCTGCGCATTTTTTGAAATATAGTGGTTGTAGTCGTTCGGATGTAATGCAAGAAAGGGTATCGCGCATTTTGAAATAATGGTCTATGGTTTTATTTGTGTAAGAGTGCAGGCTGGTTATTAGTGCCGGTACTCCCTGATATATGGTATTCTTAACACTCATATTGGCGTATCCTGCGTTAATCCAGATAAATTTCCAGTTGAATTTCAGTTTATATGTGAGTTCCTCACCTGCTTGTATGGCATTGTTTGTTGTGGCACACTGTGCATTAACCGAGAGCGCCATTCCTATCAGCATGACGAGTAAAAGAATTTTTTTCATCATTTGTTTCTTTTCTTTAGGCGTTCAGCATTTCTACTTTTAACTTTCCTTTCCTGATCAGGCTTTTGCTTGGTTATTTCTTGCAACTTCTGTTGGTAGAGAGGAGTTGCCTTTATATCCCAATTTTCTTCAAAATCAAAGTTGGCTTTCATTTCCCATGACTTTGGGAAGTAATACATCTCTTCCGGTTGCAGATGCTTGTCGTAATCGCCTGTATCCCAAATACCGTTTCCATTCCGGTCGATAAACATACGCAAATAATATTTTGTATCGGCTTTCAGATAATAGAAGTCCGCGGTTCCATCTACGCTAACCGGTTGCTCTCGAAGAATAGTCCCGCTGTTATCCATTAACTGTACTACGCCACCACCTTTCATCCCGGGGAAGTTAAGCAGCAGGGTACCGTATTCTTCAAGCTTCTGGGTCTTCATTTCCATGTTCTTTATTGCTTTTGACGATAGACCGTATAGTCCGATGAAAGCCATGGAGTCTACTTTCAGCTGGTATTCTTTATCCGGTTCCCATTGAGCTGCGACAAAATAGGAGCGTGGAGTGATGGTGTCGGCCATAAATACATAAGATAGATCAGTCCAAGTAGAATCTTTCTTTATCTGAAGATGTATAGCGTTTGTATCAATCTTAGCAACAGGCTCTTTGAACGTAAAAGTAATATTTTTATCAAGGTCGAGTGTAGAAGGAGCTTCCACTTTCATCTCCAGATATTTCTTTTCTTCTTCTACTTTTTCTCCTTTTTTCTCTTTCTTTTTACGTTCTTTCTCCTTCTTTTCGTTTTGTTGTTTTTGCAATTTCTCCCGTTGTGCCCTTGTCAGCTTATTGGCTATGTAAAGGGTGTCGGTCATAGGAATTAATTTGTTTAAAGTGTCAGTGCCCAGATAGTCCATTTTTATGGCAAGGGTATCCATATTATACACCGTTGAGTCTTTTATCCAATAGCAAATAGAGTCGTTACGGTTAGTACTCTCTATAATAAACGCGTTGTTGGCATTAAAATTTAAACCGGTCAGCTTAGGCAAGGTATCAGCTTTCGTTCCAAACACAATGGTAAAATGATTTTCTTTGTCTCGTGTATAGTTTTTCAGATACTGCCTGTCATTCTCTGCTTTAAATGCACGGAGCACTATATTATCAGGGTAGAAATGAGTATAATCGACGGTTTTGATTGTATCGATAGTAAGTGTATCTACCCATACAGTATCTTGTCGGGTATCCGGTTTCATGCTGGGAGTAATGATAGAATCGCTGAATGCTATTTGTTCTGTTTTGGAATCATACAGATAATTTTGATTACCATCCATTAACGCAAAGATATGATAATTGCCGGGAGCGACTCCTCTGATAGAAAAATGTCCACGACTATCTGTTCGTGAGATACGATTAAATGGTAACTTCGTGAAAGCGGAATCGTTTAGGTTGGCATGCAAACCTACAGAGATATTCTTGATAGGCTCAAGGTCTTCGGCATTCAATACATAGCCGGATACTTCCATCGTATCTATTTGGTTACCGGTAGAGAAAGTAAAAGCAAAATTACCCAACGGATTGCTTTCGTTATTATCAACAATAGCATCAGAGAAGTCGATGGTGTATGTTGTATTTGCTTTCAGAGAGTCGACAAGATCAACTTGAATTCGTCGTCCATTTGCTTTAATTTCAGGCTGTTCAAGTTGGGGAGGAGAGATGACAACTTTTTCAGATGCTTTCTCAATATTAACCAATTCATCAAAAAAGATACTGATTCTCTGACTTTTATTATTCACTGCATTTTGCTGTGGCGTACTGGAAAGAAATCGTGGAGGTGTCTCATCATACGGTCCGCCATCAGGACGGCCCGGACTGGCACAGGCAATTGCAAGTGTTATGACCAGGAATATGAGCGGATAATAAAGCTTATTGAATTTCATGAATTAATAATTCTTCTTAAGGATTTCTTCTATATATTCGCGACTGTTGCTCAGGCGTGGAATTTTATGTTGCCCACCTAATTTATTCTTTGATTTCAGCCAATCATTGAATAAGTTGGTTCGTGCAACAATAATCTCAAGGGGTTGTAGTGTAATGTCTTTATGACGTTTAGCTTCGTAATCGGAATTAATCTCCTGAAGAGCTTTGTCAAGCACTTCAGCGAAATGCTTAACAGAGTCCGGCATCCGGGTAAATTCTATCAACCATTGATGGCGGCACTTAGCGTTGGCATCCATAAAAACCGGAGCAGCAGTGTATTCTGAAACCTGAGCGCCGGTTTCAGTACAGGCTTTTGCTAATCCTTGTTCTGCATTATCTACCATCAACTCTTCTCCAAATGCATTGATATAATGTTTCGTACGGCCGGAAATGATAAACTTGTAAGGGGCTTTACTTGTAAACTTAATGGTGTCGCCAATAATGTAACGCCAGAGTCCGCATGTTGTACTTATTACCATTGCGTAGTTTTTATTCAGCTCTACTCCGGAAAGAGGGACAATTGTCGGGTGTTCATTGCCAAATTCGTCCATTGGAATAAATTCATAGAATATGCCATAGTCAATCATCAGCAGCATAGCCGAGTCAGTGTATTCGTTTTGTAAGCCGAAGAATCCTTCACTTGCGTTATAAGTTTCCAGATAATGCATTTTATCGCTACGGATCAATTGTTTATATTGTTCCCTATATGGTGTAAAAGCAACTCCACCATGGAAGAATATCTCCAGATTTGGCCAAACATCTGCCAAGTTATCTGTTCCTTTTAATTCCACGATACGTTTTAATACGGCAAGCATCCACGATGGAACACCTGATAGGTTCGTTACATTTTCATTCATTGACAGACGGGCTATCTTTTCACGTTTTTCTTCAAAGTCACTTAGCAAAGCAATTTCCTTTTGTGGCGTGCGGACAAAATTAACCAACGGGTTGATGTTTTCAATCAATATGGCAGACAAGTCTCCCACCAAACTGTTCTGTACGTTATAGTTAGGTGTATGACTTCCTCCAAGGATTAATCCTTTTCCTGAGAACATTCTGCTTTTAGGATTCAATCCTAAATAGAGAGCTACCGCGTCTTTTCCTCCGGCATAATGAATATCGTGAAGCCCTTCTTTGCTGACAGGGATGAATTTGCTTTTATCATTAGTTGTACCCGAAGACTTGGCATACCAGATCACTTCACCGGGCCAAAGCACATCTTTTTCACCGTGACGCATTCGGTCGATATAGCCTTTTGCTTCTTCGTATGTTTGAATAGGTACTTTTTGAAAATCATTATAGGTTTGTATATGTTTGTAGTCGTATCTTTTCCCCCACTCGGTATTCACGGTCTTTTGAATCAAATGTTTGAGCACCTTGTTCTGCAAGGCTTCGGCTTGAGAAGAGTACTTTTCTATTTCTTTTAACCGATGAGAAAAATATGGACTAACTAACTGAGTTATATTCATTTTATCACAGATAACTTCTATACGCCTTGCAAATGTAGTTCTTTTTAAATAAATACTCTTCATAAATTCTTTTTTTTATAGTTTTCTACAATACTTTAAATTTTTACTATCTTTAGTGCCGCATAAGAAACAGATAAGGATATGAAAATAGGAATACTTACATCAGGAGGCGATTGTCCAGGTTTGAATGCTATTATAAGAGGTGTTTGTAAGCCGGCAATCCAACATTACGGAATGGAAGTCTGGGGGATTCAAAGCGGGTTCCGAGGATTGGTTGATGATAACGTTGTTCCTTTAGAAGAAAAGGTTCTTTCCGGATTACTGAATTCCGCGGGAACCGTGTTAGGGACATCGCGCGATATGCCTTTTAAAAGAAGAAGGTTTTCTGCTTCGTCGGAGGATAAGCCTTCAATGATGATGAAGACAATTAAAAAGCATGGATTCGATTGTATCGTATGTATAGGAGGAAACGGAACACAAGACACTGCATACCAATTGTCTAAGTTGGGTGTCAATGTGGTGACCATACCCAAGACTATTGATAATGACGTGGAGGGTACGGATGTTTGCTATGGTTTCGATTCTGCTGTGTCGATAGCTACCGACGCAATAGACAGGCTTCATTCAACAGCCAGTGCTCATCAGCGAGTAATGGTCATTGAGGTGATGGGACATAATGCCGGTTGGATAGCGCTTTATTCGGGTATGGCTGGAGGAGGAGATATTATTTTGATTCCGGAATTGGGGTACAATATTCATAATGTAGGCAGTAAAATTATTGAACGATTGAAGCAAGGAAAGCCTTACTCGATTGTGGTGGTTGCCGAAGGTATCAAGACGATGGAAAATAAAAAGGCAGCCCAGTTTATAGCCGAGGAAATAGAATACGAAACAGGCTTTGAAACACGTGAAACTGTTCTCGGATATATTCAGCGGGGTGGAATACCGACAGCATACGATCGTAATTTGGCAACTCGAATGGGTGGCTTTGCCGCACAGTTGATTGAAGGTAAACAGTATGGACAGATGGTTTCTCTGAACGGTTCAACAATTATGCCTGTTCCTTTGGAAAAGATTGCAGGGAAAGCTCGTTTAGTGAATGGGGATAATGACTTGATTATTCAGGGGAAACGAATGGGGATCTGTTTCGGTTAATACAAGATATAATAAAACATATTTGTTGTTCAAATGATTATTCAATGTTATGCGGATGTATTGGGAAAGTGATACGTATGAGTCGATCAACTCATCCGCATCAATTGACTAACTTATACGTGTCACTTTTATAACTCATCAAAATGGTTTCATAAAGTGATGTCCGTCCCTTTGGAAGTCGATCAATCGAACCGGAAAAACAGATAATGCTTCACTTTGAAATAATCACAAGATTAACAAATAATTACGCTATTATAGGAGTTCACATGCTCATATCTTATTTTTTATTTAAATTTAATAATGCAGAGCTATCATTATCTAAGTAAAGGAATGTATTATCTTGTGTCCGTAATATAGAAGCAGGACATTTTTCGGAAATTTCTTCATTTAAAGTTCTATAAATGGCATCAGCTTTAGTTTTATAAGGCACAATGCAATACATATATTCCCCTTGAAGCAGGGTTGGAATTGTTAAAGTAAGGGCTTGAGTAGGAACATCCTCAATACGATTAAAGCATTTATCATCAACTTGTTGTTTACGGCAAATATTATCTAAAGTCACAAGCTTTACCACTTTTTTATCATTGAACTTAGCTACATGAGGATCATTAAAAGCAATATGCCCATTCTCCCCGATACCTAAACAAACGATATGAGGTGGGTATTTCTTTAGTAGTTCTGCATATCTTTTACATTCTGCATTTATGGTTTTATTGCCATCCAAATAAAATACATTTTTCAATGGAACAGAGCTAAAAAGAGCGTTCTCCAAAAAGTTTCCAAAACGTTGAGGAGCATCGGGCGGAAGTCCAATATATTCATCCATATGAAAAGCATTTATTCTTCCCCATTCTATTTCATCATGTTCAATGAGCCTTTTTAAAAACTCAGTTTGGGAAGGTGCCGCGGCAAAAATCATGTTGATTGTTTCATTTACTTTCAATAGCTCAACAATTTTACTCGCTACATCAGCAGCAGCCTTTTCTGCCATTTCTAATGTAGAATTAAATAATTCGACTTTTAATTTGTCTTTTTTAAATGTAATCATTGTGTGTTATCTTAATTTTTAGAATAAATCATTTTACCCTTGACAAAGGTTTTTTGAATATCTATGTTTTTGTCAAAAATAATAATATCCGCGTCTTTACCTACGGTCAGAGATCCTTTTTTGTTATCTATACCAAGTATCCTACTTGGATTATAGGACATCATCTGAACAGCTTTATGAACTGATAATCCTGCTAATTTTATCATTGTCCGCACTAATAAATCGGATGTGGCCACACTGCCGGCAAAAGCTGAACGATCAAGTAATTTCGCTACTCCGTCTTCTTTTATCACTTTTTGCCCATTAGTTAAACTTCCGATATTATATATTCCGTCAGGCATACCTGCAGCTCGCATAGAATCAGTACATAAAGCGATTAAATTATGAGGTTTGAATTTGCATACATATTGCAATAATGCCTGAGGGACATGTATACCGTCCGCGATTATTTCAACGCTCATGTCATCAATCATGTATGCGGCTTCAAGGACTCCCACGTATCGATACGCGTTTCTTCGAGTAATGGTTGACATACAGGAATACAAGTGAGTTATATGATTATAACCATGCTCGTGAGCCTTAACAACTTCATCATATAAAGCGTCACTGTGCCCTATGGACGCGAGGATTCCTTTGGATTTTAATACTTCTCCTAATTCTAAAGCGCCTTTTAATTCCGGGGCTATACTCCAACGAATGATATTATTTGATCTTCTTAATATCTCATTATATTCTTCCGGTTCCGGATTTCGTAAGTATTTTGGGTCTTGAGCTCCTCTTTGGTTATAAGAAAAATAAGGTCCTTCCAAATGCAGACCAAGAAAATCTGCTCCTTTTATATTTTCTTTTTTTGCTTGTTCATAAATATCAAAAGTTTTTATTAATTCTTCCATTGTACTGGTTAATGTCGTTGGGACTAAACTTGTCGTCCCATGTTCCGCATGTTTATGAGCAATCCCTAAATAAGCTTCAATAGTGTTATCCATGAAATCATAACCACCTGCTCCATGTGTGTGCATATCAATAAAGCCGGGGGAAATATAATCTTGATCTGCATCATAAATTACATCAAATGGATTTTGACCGGTATAACGTCCTTTTCCAATTTGAGTGATTATACCATCTTCAAAAACAACATAGCCATTTTCTTCTATTTCTCCCGGAAGGATTAATATCCCATTTTTGATAATAGATTTCATTATAAACCGACAATTTATTCTTTTTACTGTTTACAAAGATAATAAACGGTCTCGCCAATTAAGTAATATAATGCGAATGAGAGATGTCAATTGACGTCAAAAGAAACAAAGTTTTCAAGAACTTTCTTTGATTATAATAAGCTTAATTTTTCTTATAAAGCTTTCTATATTCTACAGGAGACATAGATTTATATTTTCGGAAAATTCGAGAAATGTTCTTATAATCATCAAAGCCGGATTTAATAGCAGCGTCAGGTAAATACAAATCTGTAGTTAAAAGCAATTTTGTAAAATGACTAATCCGAACATTTAGAATATATTGATAGATAGATGTTCCTGTTAACATTTTAAATCTTTTTTCCAAAACTCTTCGAGAAAGAGGAACAAGAGCAACTAAATCGGGAACTGTTATTTTATTGCTAAAATTATCATTGATGTAGTTCATTATTTTCTTTATATGTAAATCGGAAACAGCATATTTGTTTGTAGAAGCTCTGTTCTCTATATATAAAGGTTTTATAACTATATCAGGAATCTCATCAATTTCTTTCTTTAGATATTGATTCAATAACTTTGCGGCTCGGTAACCTCCATTTTCTATATCCAAAGAAATAGATGATAATGGGGGGGTAGATAAATTGCATAACAATGTATCATTGTCTACACCAAGGATCGCGATTTCATCAGGAACTTCAATACCAAAAACATTACAAGTCTCTGTAATTTGTTGCGCATAATAATCATCACAAGCAAACAATGCAATTGGTTTTGGTAAAGACTGAAGCCACTTTGCTATAATTTCTGTATTATAAAGCCATTCTGTTGTATCATGATTATTGTTTTCAAGAAAATGGCAAACATAACCTTGTTTCTCGATTCTTTCCTTATAACCTAATCCCCTTTCTCTGGACCATATAACATTTCGGTATCCGTAGAATGCAAAATTCTGATACCCTCGTTCTAAAAAAAATTCTGCAGCCATCAATCCTGTTCCATAATAATCACCCGTAAGATTGGTAATTATACCACTCCTTTCTCGATAATTCTGAACGATAATAGGTATTTTTAATTTTTCCAATAAATCAACTTTTACATCCCGAAGCTGAGCAATAATTGCGTCAGCATGCCATTTCTTCGCAAAATCAATAACTCCGGATTCACCTTTTATCATCAAATAGTAAAGAGGCATCCTAAGGAATGCCCATGGTCCGACTTCTCGGGAATATCTGATCATTCCTTCAAGCATTAGCCGACTATAGTTACTCGAAAAATCAGTTAAGACAAGTACTTTTAACATAAAAACTCTTTTTCTCTTTTCGAAAGATAGTATTATTTTTTGGATATATAAAGATCATCTGTAAATAAAAAATCTCATAAGATATAAGAATTTGTAACTTTGATTACATTTTTTTATTGCCAGGCTGTTATCTATGGGTTGAAGAACTCTTTTTATAATAGGATAACTTTGAAGAAATAAATTTAGTACATGCTTAAACCGGTCAATGATACACATTCTTTTATGCTACTTTTACCTTAAATTATGTAACGTTTATTTAGGATGAATCAAGGATATGTCAGCGAATAATTCTCTAAATTCTGGAACTTTAATCCATTCTTGATTCTTTATATCTTTTCATTCCGTAAGTGAATACGACCATAAAGCAAATAAGTGGAAGAACATAGGATACGTTTACTGCGGGATGACCGAGAATGGTGTGCTGATCAATGATCATCCCCTGCAAAGGAGGCATGATGGCACCACCTACGATAGCCTCAACCAAGAAAGCGGCACCCAGACTGGCATCCTGATTGTCAACATGTTCTAAAGCAATGCCATAGATGGTTGGAAACATTAATGACATGAAAGCACTGATTCCAATCAGACAATATAACCCACCCATACCGACAATGCCGATTGCTCCGATAGTACATAATCCTGCACAGGCAGCAAAGATAGCCAATAACTTACGGGTATTGACATATTTCATCAGTGCCGTAGCTATAAATCTACCACAAAGGAAGAGACACATTGCGATGATATTGTATGTCTGTGCGGTAGCCTTATTGATACCAAGATTATCTGCATATTGGATGATAAATGTCCATACCATAATCTGTGCTGCTACATAGAACATCTGGGTAATGACTCCTTCGCGATATGCGTGATTATTCCATAGATTCTTTAATGTTTGCTTTGTACTATTAGTTTGTTCCGGTTGAATGTCTGTCTTAGGAACCCTTGTAAGAGCGATAATAATGAACATCATCAGTACTACACAGCCAATAGCTACATATGGATTTCGAATAATGCTCAGATCATGAACACGAATTCCGATTTTCTCTGTTGCGTCTAATGTTGGGAAAATAATATTTCCCATAGCATCACGCTTATCAGAAATCAGTTGTGGGAGTACCACAAAAGAAGCGACGCTCATGCCAACCAAAGATCCCATAGGATTGAAAGATTGAGACAAATTCAGACGACGGGTAGCTGTTTTCTTTGCACCTAAAGAAAGGATAAATGGATTAGCTGTAGTCTCCAAAAAAGCCAGACCGAAAGTCAACACATAAAGAGAAATGCAAAAGAATGAGAACTGTTGATATTGTGCGGCAGGGATGAACAGAAAGGCTCCGATTGCATAAAGAGCCAATCCCAGCAGGATACCGCTCTTATAACTATATTTGCGGATAAAGAGCGCAGCAGGAATAGCCATGGTAGCGTAACCGCCATAAAATGCAAACTGAACGAGCGAAGCTTTAGCCGCGGAGATTTCCATCACTGTTTGGAAAGCAGCGACCATAGGGTTGGTAATATCATTAGCAAATCCCCAGAGAGCAAACAATGTGGTGATGAGAATGAAAATAAGGAGATATTTCTTCTCTATAAGTTTGGTTTTATCCATTGTGTAAATTATTTCATGGTAAAGAAATAAAGGGACGAACGTAAATGATTCGTCCCTTTGTGGTATGTTTCTACAGGTTATTTATAAATTGGTCCGTAGTTGGCACATGCACGATAATCCTGACCTTCCTTGTCCATGCCAAATGCGTTCCATGCAGCAGGGCGGAAGATATCGCTCTCTTTCACGTTATGTAGGCAAACAGGGATACGAAGCATGGAAGCTAATGTGATCATATCTGCGCCAATATGCCCGTAAGTGATGGCTCCGTGGTTAGCACCCCAGTTATTCATAACGGAGTATACATCTTTGAAAGCATCCTTTGCCGGATCCAGGCGTGGAGTAAACCATGTAGTTGGCCATGTAGGATCTGTACGTTTATCAAGAATTTGATGGATTTCGGGATCGATGTTGACTATCCAACCTTCAGCAATTTGAAGTACAGGGCCCAGTCCCTTGATGATATTGACACGCATCATGGTAGCAGGCATTTCACCTCTGGTAAGGAAATGTGAGCTGAAGCCACCACCACGGAAGTAGTCGCGGTCGGCCGGCATCCATGATGTAGCTTTAAGGCAACCTTTTACATCATCGTCGGTCATTTCCCAGAATTTCTTCATAACAGGATTGCCGTTAGCATCAGAGCTTTGACCTGTGCCATCCAGTGTGGTAGCACCTGAGTTTATCAGATGGATAATCCCATTGGCAGCTATACCGGTCAGTTCTTTTCCTGTAACTCGCTTAACAGCTTTCGGACTCCAATAAGTACGCACATCGCTGAATATTTGTGCCTGATTTGTAATCAGGTGTGCGAGTAACATCGCTGTGCAGTTTAAAGAGTCGTTTTCTGTAGCAAACGGGTAAGCTTCGCGAAGACCATTCCAATCGAATGAAGTGTTCAGAATAGCTTCAGTAAAGTCACCATTTGGTTTCCAATCGGTCCATTGACGCTGACCTTGGAAGCCGGCAGCCAAAGCGTTGTGTCCCAAAGATTCTTCTTTGAATCCCATATCCAACAGTTTGGGGTTACCATGCATCAAATCCTTTACAATGAGTGTCATTTTAACGATGAAGTCCCAATCCGCTTCTTTCTGTTCACGGGTTTTGGTCTTCTCCGGACGGTTTTTATCCCATCCTTCGTTAGGCTTACAGTATTTTTCTACCCACGTCATGGCTTTTTTGTATTCGTCATGATCATAGATTCCCTCATCCATTCGGCGGAGTATCTCTACCTCATCAACGTTTTCGTTACGCATGCCTAAGTAAGTTTGAAAGAAATCGTTGTCGACCATTGAACCGGCGATGCCCATGGTCACGCTGCCTATTGACAGATAAGACTCGCCTCTCATTTCTGCTACTGCAACGGCAGCCTTGGCGAACCGGAGAATCTTCTCTGCCACATCAGTAGGGATGGTATTATCGTCTAAGTCCTGAACGTTGTGTCCGTAGATACCGTATGCAGGAAGACCTTTCTGTGCATAGGCAGCCAGAGCGCAAGCCAGATAAACAGCTCCCGGGCGTTCTGTCCCATTAAATCCCCATACGGCTTTTGGCCAGTACGGGTTCATGTCAATAGTTTCAGAACCGTAGCACCAACAAGAGGTAACGGTAATGGTTCCGCCTACACCGGCATGCTCAAATTTATCGGCACAGGCAGCACTTTCGGCAACACGACCGATAGTACCATCAGCTATGATACATTCTACAGGAGTACCATCTCTATAGTATAAATTCTTGGAAATTAAATTGGAAACGGCATGTGCCAATGCCATCGTCTTGTCTTCAAGGCTCTCACGTACTCCTCCCTGGCGACCGTCAATAGTGGGACGAATACCAATCTTTGGATGCTTCATATCTTTTTGATATTAATTGTTTTTCTTTTTGTTAGGCAAAGAAACTCAATTTAAGTCGGAAGAGCAATATAGAAATAGTGTTATACAACACAATTATAAGAAAATTTAAGTTAATATACGCCTTGTTTTTCTATTATATTCGTTTGCTTTTTCGTAACTTTGCAATTTCTTTGAAGGATATTACTTTAAATACAGATAAAATTATGGCTAAAAAAGCGCTTTTGATGATTCTTGATGGTTGGGGTCTTGGCGATCATAAGAAAGATGATGCTATTTGGTGTACACCAACTCCTTATTGGGACAGTTTATTAGCAGATTATCCACATTCTCAGTTGCTTGCTTGTGGTGAAAGCGTCGGTCTTCCTGACGGACAAATGGGAAACTCTGAGGTTGGCCACTTAAATATCGGCGCAGGCCGAATCGTTTATCAGGATTTGGTTAAGATTAACCGTGCGTGTGCCGACAACAGCATCATGAAGAATCCTGAAATCATTTCTGCTTACTCGTATGCTAAGGAACATGGTTGTGGACTGCATATCATGGGACTGACTTCAACCGGTGGCGTTCACTCTTCGCTGACACACCTCTTTAAGTTAGTTGACATAGCCGGAGAGTATGGCGTAGGTGAAAAGACATACGTTCACTGTTTTATGGATGGTCGTGATACCGATCCTAAGAGTGGTGTTACTTATATTGAGTCTCTCACAGATGTCTGTGAGAAGAATGGTGCTCATATCGCTTCTATTATCGGTCGTTTTTATGCTATGGATCGTGATAAGCGATGGAATCGCCTGAAGATTGCCTATGATCAATTGGTGGAAGGCAAGGGACGTGAGGAAGTTGATATGGTTCAAGCTGTGCGTGATTGTTATGCCCGCGATACCGAGGAGAATAAAGATACCGATGAGTTCATGGAACCGTTAGTTAATAAGAATGTTGATGGACGTATTAAACCGGGTGATGTGGTTATCTTCTTCAACTACCGTAACGACCGTGCAAAAGAAATCACTTCTGTTTTGACTCAGAAAGATATGCCGGAAGAGGGGATGCACGTTATTCCTGACTTGCAGTATTATTGCATGACTCCATACGATGCTTCGTTTCAGGGTGTGCATATCATCTTTAATAAGGAAGATGTTCAGAATACGTTGGCAGAGTATCTTTCCAATAACACTAAAAAGCAGTTGCATATTGCTGAAACAGAGAAGTATGCACATGTTACATTCTTCTTCAATGGTGGGCGCGAAGCTCCGTTCTCGGGAGAGGATCGTATTCTTGTTCCTTCTCCAAAGGTGGCTACTTATGATTTGAAGCCTGAGATGAGTGCCTACGAGGTAAAGGATAAGTTGGTAGATGCTATCAACTCTGCAAAATACGATTTTATTGTAGTCAATTATGCTAATGGCGATATGGTAGGTCATACGGGTGTTTATGAAGCTATTCAGAAAGCAGTTGTTGCTATCGATGCTTGTGTGAAAGATACTGTAGAGGCTGCCAAGGCTAATGATTACGAGGTTATCATTATCGCTGATCATGGTAATGCCGATCACGCTATCAATGAAGATGGTACTCCTAATACAGCCCACTCTCTGAATCCCGTTCCGTTTGTTTATGTCACGGCCAATAAGAACGTAAAGGTAGAGAGCGGAGTGCTTGCCGATGTTGCCCCTTCTATTCTTCATGTAATGGGAATGCCGCAACCGAAGGATATGACCGGGCATGATTTGATTTTGGATAAATAAGCTATTACTTGATATTTATTACTATTCCGGGTAGAGCAGAGAGATCTTTTTGCTTTGTCCGGAATATTTTTGAGATATGAATGTAAATATGATACAAGTAGGTGATGTGGTCGTCTCTTTGGATATTTTCCGTGAGAAGTTTCTGTGCGACTTGGATAAATGTCACGGTGCTTGCTGTGTGGAAGGTGATGCGGGAGCTCCATTAGAACTTAATGAAGTGACGCAGATAGAGAAAGCGCTACCTCAGATATGGGATGATTTGTCACTAAAAGCTCGTAGAGTGATAAACAAGCAGGGAGTGTCGTATGTTGATGAGGAAGGTGATATGGTCACCTCTATCGTTAATGGAAAGGATTGCGTCTTTACTTGTTATGATGATAAAGGCTGTTGCTTTTGTGCTTTAGAGAAAGCTTACCGTGCAGGAAAGATAATGTTTTGTAAGCCAATTTCTTGTTATCTTTACCCTATCCGGATTAAAGATTTTGGTAAAGTGAAGGGAATCAATTATAATCGTTGGGATATCTGCAAATCAGCAGTTATCAAAGGAGAACAAGCCAATCTTCCTATCTATAAATTCTTGAAAGATCCTCTTGTCAGGAAGTTTGGCGCGGAGTGGTATAGAGAGTTGGAACTCACTGCTGAAGAATTGAAGAAAGCAGGCTATATTTAGCTGTCTTACACTTTATCCAGCGGCTTCCGTTTATGCTCTTTTATGGTTCTAAAGTATGAGGGAGTAAATCCTGTTACACTTTTAAACTGTGAGGAAAAGTATGCGGAGCTACTGTAATTTAATTTATCGGCAATTTCTTTTGTTGTCAGTTCGCCATAGACTAACAATTCTTTCGCGCGTTCTATCTTCTGAGCAATGAGATATTTCTCTATCGTGGTATTTGTTACTTCGCTGAACAATTTGCTTATCGTGCTGTAATCCTTATGAAGTTTGTCTTGCAAGTAATCACTTAAGTTCGTTTTCAATGTTTCATTATGATAATGAACTAAGTCGATAATGGCAGATTTGATTTGGTCTATCAACTGTTCGCGTTTATCATCCAACAATTCAAAGCCGAAAGGCTCTATGGCTGCTTTTACCTTATTGCGGATATCCTCAGTCACCTCTTCTTGAATAGTTACTTCCCCAAGCTCTACCGATTCCAAATGTAGTCCCAACTGTTCCAACTGCTGTTTTATCACCATGATACAGCGATTGCATACCATATTCTTTATATGTAACGTGTTCATAATATAACTCCTTTAAGGCAAAGTTACGAAAAATTCTTTCTTATGCCGGTGATGCCTGTCTATTCTATAAACAAATTAGTGTATTCTTGAGTCCTTTCTTCGCCTGCCTTAGGATAATCGTAAAGAGGAAAACGATGTTCGGTTTGTCCTGAAGTATAGTTCCAGATAGTTTGATAATCGTTTACACGTTCTCCCAGTTGATGGAGCTGTCGCAGGTATTTATATATAGACTTGTTTTCACGAATGTACACTTTACTCATCTTTTCAATGATAGGACTGTGATGTCTGGTGTGGTCGTGATCAAACTCCAATACACGTCTTCCGTCAGGTAAGATTCCTACAAGTACAAAGCTCATGCTTTTGCCTATTCCCGGAAGGTTCATCACATTTCTGTCGGATGCTATAAACGGAATATTGGCCTTCTTGCATGTCTCTTTGATGGCTGTTTCCTTATGTTTTGTCGCACGAATTCTTTTGAGAAAATCTTTTTCTGTCATTGCGTCTAATTTCCCGAAGGCTTTCTCTTCCATTTCTTCTTGAAGCGAACGGCTGTTGGGCGCATAGATGGCATGGTTTTCCTCAAAACCTTTTACGGTAAAGGTATAGTAGCAGATGATGCCTAACTCATTGAGTGTTTTACGTAGTTGGGCTGTATGCCCACGTCGGGAGGCAGCCACGTTGAAAACCAATTGATTCGTAATGATCCATCCTGAGGATTGTATCTTTTTGATTCCGGTTAATGCCTCCGGTGTTATTTCCAGTGGAGTCTGGAAGTGCGTTTGAATAAAAAACTGATCTATATTTTCTTTTTCTGCTTCTTGTTTGAATACTTTTAAAAGTTGTATGAGTTCATCATCTATACGCATGGGGAGATAAACAGGTAGCCGGGATCCAAGCCTTACACGGTGCATCTCAGCATATTTTTCACCTTTCGGTCTTTTAAGGTTAGCTTTGCGCTTATTATGTGCCATCTTTAACACTGCTTTCAGCATGTTTTTTAATTCCTTGTTATTGCTCATCAAAGCGTCTCCACCGGTGATGAGGATGTCCTGTAACTGTGTATCATACTCAAAATATTTCATCAATCGTCGCAACTTGTGTTCCCAACTTTCTTTGGCTTTTAGTTCTTTAAAATTGAAGTTGAAACGTTTACTTTGAAAATCGTACATACGCTGACAAGAAGCACATAATCCTCCACATCCCCTTCCCATGGTGTCTGGTATCATAATTGCCACTTCCGGGTATCTTCTGTGGATGTTGTGCCCTTCCGGAAGCAACCAGCCGGCGGCATTTGGCTTTCCTGTTTCTATCACATCTTCTTTCTCCCAAGCATGAATATTGCCAAAAGCATCTACTAACTCTTTGGAATATATTATATAAGATCTGATAGCGGTGTCGTCAAATCCATGCTCTGTCGGGTTTAATAATGAAAGATAATAAGGTGTGATAAATATAGGCATTCCTTTTTCTTTTGCTCGTTCGTAAAGATGCATAGTTTCTTTAGAAAGAGAATGATTCAACATCTCATTGAGCTCACGAGGACTTCTTATCGCCATTGACAATTGGAAACGATGATCGTTCCACCATTCTTTTACTTTTTCCTTTTTCTCCTCTGCCGTCCATTCAGGCTCAAAGATATAGCGAGAGCGTGTAGAATGTCTGTGATCTATTTTATTAATAAGTAAGGAGATAATACGTTCTTTATTAGCTTCTCTGATAGCCAAGACATCTTTATCAAGTCCTGTTGGCCATTTTTTCATCCATTTGTTGAGTTGTACCTCCGTAATAGGCTTGGTTTCAATTCCTTTAAGTCTTCTGAATTGCTGATAAATGTCTACGAGATAGTCTGCGGATATTTCTTGGTTTAGTCTTTTTGATGAAAGGAAATTCCATAATGTGGTGATGGTTTGAATATGGATATGCCTTTCTGAAGGCAGTTCATAAATGGTCTGTCCGTCATATTCAATTAATCTCTTTATGTTTTGTTTTGCCTCATTCCGATTCTCTTGGTCATTAAGGTGTAGTTCCTGTATCAGTCTTTTTTTAAATTCCGCTTCATCAGCGCATTTGTTTGCTAATATAAATATGTTCGTAAGATTTTTTTTAAAAAGTCCTTTGACTTCATTTGGGGTAAGTTTTAGTGTTTTTCCAATCATTAATTATTCCTTTTTTAATTTGTAACTCTTTTACTTTAGTGTAGCCATATAAACAAATATAGTAAAAAACGCGAAAGAATGTATCTTAACAATATCGTATTTATTTTATTTTTAATTATTTTATGCTTATTACGTGCCTTTATGGGAGTATAAAGTGATTTTTTTAATCTTTTATTCATATTATAATAGTATTATCTGCCAGAATGATATTTTTATTTTTGTAATCATGATTATCATCAGAACAGGTGATACCACCAATATGGCGAAACAATCTGTAAGAATAAGTAAAGTAAACCATATAAGTTGTCGTATTCATCAGAAGATTTTCTTGTTTCACTTGTGTGAAACAATTGAATCACTTATGTGAAACAAGTGAATCACATCTGTGAAACAAGTGAATCACATCTGTGAAACAAGTGAATCACATCTGTGAAACAAGTGAATCACATCTGTGAAACAATTAAATTATATGTATGAGTTGGGCGATTGATACTGATTTCTTTTGTTATTCAACTATATGACTTTGCATAGCGATGTGCATCTATTTGAATGCTGTTGGGGAATGGAATCAGCTAATAACAAGTAAGTTTTCTATTCTTTTTCTTAATAATTGCGAACAAACAAAAAAAAACTTAAAGATTCCGGGTGATAAACCATTCGATGATACTTTTATATATCTTTGTTTACTGATATATAAGAACAACTATAATGAAAAGAGGACTATTTACGTGTTTGAGTATTACTTCGTTTTTTCTGTCAACACTCTTTCTTTCGGGCTGTAAAAAGGAAAATGATATTATAGATCGTCCGAGTCCAGCCAGTATTACGATAAAGGGTAAAGTATATACCGCCAACGGACAACCATTATCTAATGTTAAGGTGACACTTGATTATTTTGAATCTGCCTATCTTGTACCGATGCCACTGAAGACCAAGCATAAAGCAGAATGTACAACCGATGTAAACGGTAGGTATAAATTCTGTTTTGAGAAACGTGATGATGAAATTCTTCAAGAGGAGAGTGATATGACCATTCGTAAAGATTATATACTCTCCTTTGATGTGAGCAAGCTAAAGAGCACCGATTATGTTATGCCGTCTGACGTCAATGGAGGAGAACCGGATGAGATGATCAATTATACCTATCAAACAGGGGATTTAGCTAAGTCGGGAAACTATGATAAAAACATATATATTCCTAAGAAACGGTGGATAGATGTTTCCGTACAAAGCGTAAACTTACTGTCGTCGAAAGATGTATATGGTATCAATAACACGATAAGTTATGGTGACGGAGATATTTCTGTAATGACGCCTGTTACTTTGCAGGAAGGAGTCTGCGGACCTTTCAAAATTCTATGTGCGGTCAATGATTCCAATCGTATATCGCTACAATGTTTGCGCGGAGGTAGCGGAGCGTATGAACCGGTTTCTTCCGTAGAGAGATTTAAGGCGAATAACAGTGATCCTGCCGATATTTGTTTGTTTAATTCGTATCTATCATCCGATACTCGTTTCCGACTGTATATGACCTCTGAATCGGCTAAGGATGCTGCTCCGTTTAGAATGGTGCAATTCTATGCCTCTGATATTGGTAAGCAAAATGATAAAGATCCATTGCATTTGGATTTCCCTTTGTCATTTGCTTATTACGATTCAATCGTTTGGGGAGCCAAAGGGTATCCCGATACAGAGACGGTGTACTCGAAAGTCCAAGGACGCGAGAAGCGTCTCCTATCATGGGGAAACTATTTTTTCGGGAATAAGCCTCTTTATACCTATCTATATGGTTATAAAAACGGTCGTATAGCCTATACCGATTCATTGTTGACCGATATCAAACCTAAAGATTTCCTTGGGCATGATTGGAACGATCGGGTAGGGGAACGGGAACAGACATATACCGTATATCATAGCCAACTGTTGAAAGGAGTGAATTTCAGGTATGAACCCTTACTGCAAGCTGACGGACACCTTTATTCTACGGTAACATTAAATATGCCTAATGGAACAGAAGATGTTGATGCCTACGTAAAAGATGCCAAAGAAAAGCTTATTAAGCTGATGAACCTTCACTTTGGTAAAGCTGTCAACACGGTCGATAAAAAGCTCTTTCATTGTCTTTCTCCTGAGGTTAAAGTTATAGCCTATTGGCAGACTGCTGTTACACGTGCTGTCTTGGTGGAAGAAAAACAGGAGGAATGGCCGTATATGGAAGTCTATGTCCATGCAGAGCCTGCAAAGCAATAGAGACGCGAGAAAAATCAGGCTATTGCGGACTTAGTCGAGCACTTCTCGGAGTTCGGTTTATTAAATATTTTATTTTTTTGCTCATTTTTTGAAATTAAGGCTATCTTTGTGGTTGTGAAAAATGAGAGACATCATATAAGAGAGAGGATATTTATTGTATTGATGAGTTTTCTTTTGTCAATACCTTCCTTTTGCCATATAGTCCCCACCGATAGTACATCGGTGATTCACCGTATAGGGATAGAGTATCAGCCAACATTGATTTTCCGTTCGAATCCTTTCCTTAAGGGGAATAACTATGAACAGAAAAAGGCAAATTTTGCCCATGCCTTTCATTTGAAATATAGTTTTGCTTTTCGTCCTTATACTATTTCAGGGCAACTTTATAAGAATGGGTATCAAGGTATCGGAGTGTCATACAGCCGGTTTGGGTTTCCGAAAGAGCTGGGGAATCCTGTGAGTATCTACTTTTTCCATGGAGCCAGCATTGCTATGCTCAATCACCGTATATCATGGAACTACGAATGGAATTTCGGCATTTCGCTGGGATGGAAGCCGTATGATACGTTTTCAAATGATTATAATCAAATGATAGGCTCGAAGGCGAATGCTTATCTGAATCTGAGTACATACTTAAATTGGAGGCTATCGCCAATGTTCGACCTGCAAACGGGAGTTTCGTTTTCTCATTTCTCGAACGGAAACACCAAGTACCCGAACGCTGGACTGAATACTTCTGCGTTGAAGCTGGGATTGGTATATAATATACAAAGAAGTAAAAAAGATGAGTGGAGACAGAAACAAGCTATTCCGTTTTTTGAGAAACATACCAGCTATGATGTCATTGTGTTTGGATCATGGCGTCGCAGAGGAATGCATGTAGATGATGAACATGTAGCTGCTCCCAATGCGTATGGAGTGGCAGGATTTAATTTCGCTCCGATGTATAATTTCGATTATCGGTTTCGAGCCGGAATCTCTTTTGATGGAGTGTATGATGCCAGCGCAAATCTTTATTATGACGATTATATAGTAGGTACCATGCCTGAGTTTAAGCGTCCGGTATTTTCCAAACAGATAGCTTTAGGAGTGTCGGGTCGGGCGGAATATGTCATGCCTTACTTTGCAATTAATGTGGGAATGGGTGTAAATGTTTTGCATCATGGAGGAGACATGAGAGGAATCTATCAGGTGTTAGCGTTGAAGGTAGATGTAACACGGAATCTGTTCTTGCATATAGGCTATAACCTGAAGGATTTCAAGGATCCAAACTATCTGATGTTGGGTTTTGGAATACGTTTGCATAATCTTCGTCGGAATTTATTTTAAAGTAATTATTTTATTTTTTTTTGCGGAAAGATTCGTTTATTAGATTTTAATTCCTATCTTTAGGCGAATTTTGACTATAAAAGCAAATACTATGATTAGAAGAGATTTTTTAAAAGCTACTTCCCTTCTCACTGTAGGGGCAGTTGGTGCATTGGCCGGTTGCGCTCCAAAAGCAAAATCGGAAAGTGCAGAATCAGGTGCTCAGGCTCCTGATTCAAATGTTCATAAAGCACTTGGTTTACAAATTTACACCTTAGGTCCGGAACTGTATGCCGGTGATTTGTCAGCTAACTTCAAGCGCATTAAGGATATGGGTATTGATAATCTGGAGTTGGCAGGCTACAATCCGGCTGATAGTAAGATTGGTGGTGTAGACATGATGGAATTTAAGCAGAAAGCAGAAGATGCCGGATTGAAAATTGTCAGTTCACATGTGAATCCACCTCAGCTTTTTGCCGGTGTTGCCGGTAAGGAGAACAAGGGTTCGGATGGTATATTCTCAGCATCAATGAAAGACGCTATCATGGAGTCTTGGAAGAAGATTGCGGAAGATCACGCTAAGTTAGGCGTGCAATACGTAGTAGAGCCGATGATGCCTATCTTGGGTAGTGAAGAGGCTGTAAAAAGTTTCTGTGAAATCCTGAACTCTGCAGGTGACATTGTAAAGGCTGCCGGTATGCAATTTGGATATCATAACCATAATATGGAGTTTGCCCGCGTGGTTCCAGGCGGAAAACAAGCTGTCTTAGGTACTATCTTCGATAGAAGAGAGGGAACTCAGATCTATGATCTGTTCTTGGCAAATACTGATCCGGAGAAGGTTTGCTTCGAGATGGACGTTTACTGGACTGTTATGGGACAGAACGACCCTGTAGAGTATCTGCAGAAAGCAAAAGATCGTATCAAGATGTTACACATTAAGGATCGTATGGTATTAGGACAATCAGGAATGATGAACTTCGAGAATATCTTCAATCAGTTCTATGCTAATGGATTGCAATATTTCTATATTGAAATTGAAGATATCAATAGCGGTAAACAATTTGAGAGATTGCAGGCAAGTGTTGATTATCTGAACAAAGCTCCTTTCGTAAAGTAAGGTAATCGATTATATAGCGATTATAGAGGCGGGATATGAAGTCCTGCCTCTTTTTTGTTGGTGAAATCTTATAAATCTTACCCATAATTCTATAACACTCGAATCAACAGAACACTGTATCTTTGTAAGGGAGAAAAAGAATTATGAATACTTCAACGATGATAAAAAAGACGTTTCCGGTACTTGGAATGAGTTGTGCTTCATGTGCATTACGGGTCGACAAAACATTGAATAAACAGCAAGGAGTATGCAAAGCCACTGTTAACTTTGCTAATGGAATGGCAACCGTGAGTTACGATAGCAAAGTAACTTCTCCGGATGTGCTTCGTGCAGCAGTTTTGCAAGCAGGGTATGATTTGTATATCGATAAGAATGATTCGATAGACAAGCTGGAGAACACTCGAAAGGAACATTACCGATCGCAGAAACACCGTACCATAGGTGCGTTTACTTTAGCTGTTCCTATTACTGTTCTGATGTTGCTTTTTAAAGATGAGACATGGGTGGGAGTGATAGCGTGGTTGTTGGCTACGATAGTTGTATTTTGGTTAGGAAGGAGCTTCTTTATCAACGCTTGGAAACAGTTGAAGCATCATTCTGCCAATATGGATACATTGGTTGCCGGCAGCACGGGCATCGCCTATCTGTTCAGCTTGTTCAATCTGCTTTTCCCACAGGTATGGCTCTCTCGTGGCGTTACTCCACATATTTACTTCGATTCCGCCGGTATGATTATCGGTTTCATCCTCTTAGGTCGTTTGTTGGAGGCGCGAGCAAAAGGAAATACAGCGACAGCCATAAAGAGATTAATGGGACTTCGCCCGAAGACGATTACCGTCATTAGGAATGGGGAAGAGCATTTGATTCCTATTGAACGGATTCAACATCATGACATCGTATGGGTGAAACCGGGGGAACGGATTGCTGTTGACGGTGTTGTTACAGAGGGCAGCTCGTATGTTGATGAGAGCATGTTGAGTGGTGAACCTGTTCCTGTAGCGAAGGGAAAAGGAGAAAAAGTGTTTGCCGGAACATTGAACGGGAGAGGCAGCTTTCGTTTTCAGGCAGAGCAAGTAGGCACAGACACGCTATTGGCTAAGATTATCCGTATGGTACAGGACGCACAAGGTAGTAAAGCTCCTGTTCAACAGTTGGTGGACAGGGTTGCCGCGGTGTTTGTTCCGGCTATTATGATTATAGCCCTCATTGCGTTGATTGCTTGGGTAATATTGGATCACGCCAATGGAATCTCGCATGGTATGCTGGCCTTGGTTACGGTGTTAATCATTGCCTGTCCGTGTGCTTTAGGATTGGCTACTCCGACGGCTATCATGGTTGGTATAGGAAAGGGGGCGGAGCGAGGTATTCTGATAAAGGACGCGGAGAGTCTGGAGGTAGCGAGGAAAGTGAATGTGGTGGTACTCGACAAGACCGGAACAATTACCGAAGGAAAGCCAGAAGTGATAGATATGAGATGGGTAACGGAGAATAATCGGTTGAAACAGGCATTAGTTAGTTTGGAAAAACACTCTGAACATCCGTTGGCTGAGGCTGTGGTTCGGTATATGAACGATGTATCTTCTGTTGATGTGATTGATTTCAATACTATTACCGGTAAAGGAGCAAAAGGTAGTGTGAACGGTATAACTTATTATATAGGGAATAAGAGTCTGTTAAATGATGCTCGAATAGCTGTTCTTGATCATCTTGACTCGGAAGCTGATAAGTGGATGAAGCGTGCAGAGACGGTTGTTTGGTTTGCCGACGAAAAACAAGTATTGGCTATCATTGGCATTTCAGACAAGATAAAGGAAAGCTCTGTCAAAGCTGTTAAAATGCTGCAAGATAAAGGAATAGACGTATTTATGCTGACAGGTGATAATGAGTCTACAGCAAAGGAGGTTGCTCGTCAGTCGGGTATTCGGCATTATCGATCGGGAGTGTTGCCGGGGGATAAGGCTTCGTTTGTGAAAGAACTGCAACAGCAAGGGAAATGTGTTGCTATGGTGGGCGATGGAATTAATGATAGTGCAGCCTTAGCGCAGTCGGATTTGAGTATCGCCATGGGGAATGGCAGCGATATAGCGATGGATGTGGCAAAGATGACTATTATCTCGTCCGACTTGACAAAGATTTCGGAAGCACTGACATTGTCAAAGTTGACTACACGAACTATTTGTGAGAATTTGTTTTGGGCTTTCTTCTATAATCTGATCGCTGTTCCGATAGCTGCCGGTGTACTCTATCCGATAAACGGATTTTTGTTAAATCCGATGATAGGAGGTGCAGCCATGGCGTTCAGCAGTGTAAGCGTAGTTACGAACAGTCTGCTCCTGAAATGGAAGAAGATAGGGAAGAAAGACCCGAAAGAAGAGAAGACAGAATCATTTAATTATAATGTTATGAAGAAAGAATTTAAAGTAGAAGGCATGATGTGCCAGCATTGCAGAATGCATGTTGAGAAAGCGTTAAACAGTATGGAAGGGGTAAAGGCAACCGTCACATTGACACCTCCCGTAGCTACTGTGGAGTTTGAAGAGGGGAAGGAGAAAAGCCTTGCCGAGTTACAGAAAGTAGTAACAGAAGAGGCGGGGGATTACCAATTAGATGAATGGCGAGAGTGATGAGAATGAATTCATACGTATCACTTTACTATCTTTCAAACTGGAGCTCTAACTGACTTCCATCACCAAGCAAATTATACGTCATACGATGATAAGGTGTCACACCATACAGTTTAATTGCTTCACGATGCTCCTTAGTAGGATAGCCCTTATTCTTTTTCCAATGATATTGAGGATATTCCGCGTCAAGTTTCAGCATATAATCATCTCGATAGGTCTTTGCCAGAACAGAAGCTGCCGCGATGGACATGTATTTCCCATCACCTTTTACAATTGTATTATAAGGGATACCATTATAAGGATTGAACCTATTCCCGTCAATAAGCAAATATTCCGGACGAACATTTAAATTATCAATAGCACGGTGCATCGCTAAAAACGAAGCATTAAGAATATTAATTTTATCAATTTCTTCGGGAATAACCATACCTATCGCCCAAGCGATAGCTTCTCGCTCAATGACAGGACGCAAACGATAACGCTGATGAACAGTCAGTTGTTTAGAATCGTTGAGTAACTCATTCTTAAAATCATTAGGAAGAATCACTGCAGCCGCATAAACAGATCCGGCAAGGCACCCTCTGCCTGCTTCATCACAACCGGCCTCAATAAGTTCCTTATTTAAATATGGTAGGAGCATGTCAGAACATCTTCATTACCCGCTTAATGCCATCAACCAAAGCATCAACCTCGGCAAGAGTGTTATAAAGCCCAAACGAAGCACGAACCGTCCCTTCTATGCCATAACGAATCATCAATGGCTGAGCACAATGATGTCCGGTACGCACTGCTATACCCAACTGATCGAGTAAAGTACCCATGTCCAAATGATGAATTTGCCCGACCAAAAAGGAAACCACCCCACTTTTTTGTTCAGATTCTCCATAGATACGCATTCCCTCTATCTCTTTCAGACGTTTCATGGCATAATTCGTCAGCTCCTTTTCATGAGCAAAGATATTATCCATGCCAAGAGCTGAAACATAATCCAATGCTCTTGCCAAAGAAACAGAACCAACATAATCGGGGGTACCTGCTTCAAATTTAAATGGCAGCTCATTAAAAACAGTCTTTTCAAAAGAAACGCTCTGAATCATCTCTCCACCAGACTGATAAGGAGGAAGTCTGTCGAGCCAGTCCTCCTTTCCATAAAGGACTCCAATACCTGTAGGACCATACACCTTATGACCGCTGAACGCCAAGAAATCCGCATCCAAATCCTGCACATCAACTTTCATGTGCGGAATGCTTTGAGCGCCATCGACAAGAACAGGAACTCCGTGGGCATGAGCTATCTGAATCATTTTCTTGACCGGATTTATAGTACCCAATACATTACTCACATGAACGATACTGACAAGTTTGGTTTTTGGAGAGAAGAGTTTTTCATATTCATCCAGAAGAAGCTCTCCTTTATCATTGATAGGTATCACCTTAATCGCAATACCGCATTTAGCAGCTTCCACCTGCCAAGGGACAATATTGCTATGATGTTCCATGTTTGAAACAATCACTTCTTCCCCCGGTTTCATCTGACTTTCCACGAAACTGGAAGCCAAAAGATTAATACTTTCCGTTGTTCCACGAGTAAATACTATCTCATTTGTAGTACGTGCATTAATAAACTTACGTACTGTTTCCCGTGCTGCCTCATAATGCTCGGTAGCCTGTTGAGAAAGGAAATGTACTCCCCGATGCACATTCGCATTCACCGAATAGTATTCATTTGCTATTGACTCCACCACCGCGCGCGGTTTCTGAGTCGTGGCTGCATTATCAAGATAAACTAAAGGTTTTCCATAAACAGTACGACTTAATATAGGGAAATCTTCTCTTACCTTTTGGATATCAAACATAATCAATTACTTTTTACAGATTGAACAACCATCACACTGATTCAACTGACCGCGAAACCGCTTCTCAACCAAAACATGCAGACGTTCTTTCAATGCCTCCAATGAGATTTTATCAATCACTTCATTCACAAAAGCAAACATCAGCAACATGCGAGCCTCTTTGCGGGGAATTCCACGCTGTTGCATATAAAACAATGCACTCTCATCAAGTTGCCCGACGGTAGATCCATGCGAACATTTTACATCATCGGCATAAATCTCAAGCATAGGTTGAGCATACATGCGAGCCTCTTTCGTAACGCAAAGGTTCCTATTCGTCTCCTGAGATACCGTACGTTGCGCTCCATGCTCTACCAAAACCTTTCCTGCGAATGCTCCTACAGACCGGTCATCGAGTACATATTTAAACAACTCGTTACTAATACAATCGGTCGTTTTATGATCAATCAAGGTATTATTGTCCACATGCTCATTCTTATCGGCAATAGCCATTCCACAAAGATCAACCTCCGATCCGGCACCAGTTAAGTATATACGAGTGGTATTTCTTGTCTGTCCGTTCTGTAGCGTCATTCCATTCAGTAATAATTTACTATTAGCCTCCTGATTAACGTACATATTACTAAAACGAACAGTCTTGCTATGAGTCTCTTCCAGTTCATAAAAATCAAGTTGTGCATTCTCCCCTACAAAGACCTCAATAACCTGAGTAGTCAGAAAAGCACTCTGATCCATGGCATGGTCGCATACCAAAAGACGCGCTTTTGCTCCTTCTTCAAGGATGACAAGAATACGACGATTGGCCATTAAATTAAAATTGGCACGTAATGTATTCACCAACTGAATAGTTCTATCCACTGTCACCTTCTTCGGAACATAAAAAACAAAGCCATCCTGAGCAAGGAATGTGTTTAACTCACAAACAGCATCTTTTGAGGAACCTGCCAGTTTATTATAGTATTTCTTTATCAGATCAGGATATTGTTCAGAAATATTTTTTAAGCTCCCCAAGATTACACCCTCCGGCAATTGTACCTTAGGAACGGATTTTGTATAAAACGTATCGTTTACCACGAAGTAAAGTGCTGTACTCATATTCGGGACATCACATTTAAAGACCTCATACGGATTGACCGGTATCTCAACACGCTTTACGTTCAAGCCATAATCAGGTTCAAACAGTTTTTCTACATCTGTGTATTTATACTCTTCCGCTTTCCGCGAGGGAAAGCCCTGCTGCCTGAATGCGTCAAAAGCTTCTTTACGAGGAGCATTCATCACATCAGAGCTATATTGGTTAATCAATGCTTCATTTTGCAGAAAGAGATCTATATATTGTTGTTCCGATTTCATAATTCTCCTAACTCTTCCTTAATCCAATCGTAGCCACGTTTTTCTAAATCCAATACTAACTCGGGACCTGCAGTTTTTACAATCCGGCCATTATATAATACATGAACGATATCAGGCTTTATATAATCAAGTAAACGTTGATAATGAGTAATAACCACACAACTCGTTTCCGGAGTTCTCAACTTAGTGACACCCTCACCGACAATTCGTAAAGCATCAATATCCAAGCCGGAATCTGTTTCATCAAGGATACTTAATTTAGGGTCCAACATAGCCATCTGAAAGATTTCATTACGTTTCTTTTCTCCACCAGAGAATCCCTCATTAACAGCACGATTAGCCAACTTATTATCCAATTGAACTAATTCTTTTTTTTCTCGCATCATACGTAGAAATGCACTGGCACTTAAAGGTTCTTTCCCTTCATACTTTAATTTCTCATTGACAGCCGTACGCATGAAATTAACCATGCTGACACCCGGAATCTCTACAGGATACTGAAATGAAAGGAACAAACCAAGATGGCTACGGTCTTCCGGTTTAAGAGAAAGTAAATCCTGTCCTAAGAAAGTTACCGATCCTTTAGTAACTTCATAAGCAGGGTTTCCTACCAATACAGAAGCCAAAGTACTTTTCCCCGATCCATTAGGTCCCATAATAGCATGAACCTCACCTTTATTAATAGTCAGGTTGATTCCTTTCAAAATTTCTTTGCCGTTAATGCTGGCATGCAAGTCTTTTATTTCTAACATCATATCTATTCTTCTTTTTATCCAACCGTTCCCTCAAGAGATACAGACAAGAGTTTCTGTGCCTCAACAGCAAATTCCATAGGCAACTTATTTATCACTTCTTTTGCGTATCCATTTACGATTAAGCCAACAGCCTGCTCTGTAGGAATTCCCCGCTGATTACAATAAAACAACTGGTCTTCATTAATCTTACTGGTAGTAGCCTCATGTTCTACTACGGCCGTATCGTTCTGTATATCCATATATGGGAAGGTATGAGCGCCACAATCACTCCCCAGTAATAAAGAATCGCACTGACTATAGTTTCTTGCATTATCGGCATGCTCGGTTACACGAACCAAACCCCGATAAGAATTCTGGCTTTTCCCTGCGCTTATACCTTTACTAACAATAGTAGAACTGGTATTTCTTCCAATATGAATCATCTTCGTTCCGGTATCAGCTTGCTGATAATTGTTGGTAACTGCAACAGAATAAAACTCTGCCGAAGAATTATCACCAGCTAACACACAACTTGGATATTTCCAAGTAACAGCTGAACCCGTCTCAACCTGAGTCCAACTAAGTTTACTGTTTACACCCTTACACATACCTCGTTTAGTAACCAAGTTAAGAATACCTCCATTACCGTTCACATCGCCCGGATACCAATTCTGCACAGTAGAATATTTCACTTCCGCATGATCATTTACAACAATTTCTACAATAGCGGCATGTAATTGATTTTCATCTCGCATAGGAGCAGTACAACCTTCCAGATAAGAAACATAACTCTCATCATCCGCTACGATTAATGTTCGTTCAAACTGACCGGTTTGCGCAGCATTAATACGAAAATAAGTAGACAGTTCCATCGGACAACGAACACCCTTTGGAATATACACAAATGATCCATCACTAAATACAGCAGAATTTAATGCTGCAAAGAAATTATCACGATAAGGAACAACAGATCCAAGATACTTCTGAACCAAATCGGGATGCTCACGAACAGCTTCACTTATAGAACAGAAAATAATACCTTTCTCCATCAATGTCTGTCGGAAAGTAGTCTTCACAGAAACAGAATCCATGACAGCATCCACTGCCATCCCCGTTAACTGCCGTTGCTCATGAAGTGGAATTCCTAACTTATTAAACGTTTTAATAAGCTCAGGGTCGACTTCTTCCGGTCCCTTGGTTTTCTTTGTCGGATCTGCATAATAAGAAATTCCTTGATAATCAATCTCAGGTATATCAACATGTCCCCAATGAGGCATCTTCATAGAAAGCCAATATCTATAAGCTTTCAGACGAAAATCCAACAGCCATTCCGGCTCTCCTTTCTTTGCGGAAATAAGTCTTATGACATCTTCATTCAAACCTTTAGGTATGATATCTGTCTGGACATCCGTAGTAAAGCCATACTTATACTTCTCCTGCGTCAGTTCTTTCACATATTTATTAGGTTCTAATTGCATAACTTAAAATATTTGTTTTGCCATTCCTTTAATAGCAGGAAAGAATATATTAGTCAATTGTTTTATTGGATTATAAAAAACAGACTCCTGCTTGGTCTTCTCGGGGAAAAGATCTCCTCGCGTATCAATAAATTCAAATACATGAATAAATAATCCGATAAGTAAAATGAACTTAATAGCACCTAATCCACTACCTAACCATCTATTCAACCATCCTAAATGGATAGCCCCCATAGCCTTTGTAAGCAGCAAAGCAATCAGGGAGAATCCGACAGGGACAATGATCCAAATTAAAATAAATGCAAGTATTTGAGCAAACGTAGTAGAAGTTCCTAAAGAAGGGGCTAACTGTTCACCAACCATTCCGAATAACGCCCTCGCCAAAAGTAAACCAGCAATAAATCCAACGATAGAAGCCACCTGTTTAAGCAACCCCTGCATGAATCCCTGAACTACACCGACAGCGATAACAACTAAAATTACAATATCTATTGTAGCCATTTTATCTAATTAAAAAGCTAAAATGTCATTCTGAACGAATGTGGAAATCTGCCCAACAGCAAACTCCGTATCGATCAGGATGACATTTCCACTAACGACTCTATATTACTTTACTATAATGTCTGTTTTACTTCTATCTCCTCAAAAGTTTCAATGGTATCACCCATCTTAATATCGTTTGTACCATTCAAACTAATACCACACTCAAAGTTGACTCCTACTTCTTTAACATCATCCTTAAAACGTTTCAAAGCATTAATAGTACCTGTAAATATAACAATACCATCGCGAATGATACGAGCTTTATCACTACGTTTTACTTTTCCCTTGATAACATAAGCACCGGCTACAGCACCCACTTTACTGATATTATATACAGCACGGACTTCAAGAGTTGCGGTATCCTGTTCTTTAAGAGTTGGGGCCAACATACCTTCCATTGCCGATTTAACTTCTTCTATAGCATCGTATATGATTGAATATTTACGAATATCAACTCCTTCTTGTTCTGCCATTCTTTGTGCCGTATTGGAAGGGCGAACTTGGAAACCTATGATAATTGCTTTTGATGCAGCAGCTAAAGCAACATCCGATTCTGTAATCTGACCAACAGCCTTATGAATAACACTTACTTTTATTTTCTCGGTAGACAACTTAATTAAAGAATCACTCAAAGCCTCAACAGAACCATCGACATCACCTTTAACAATGATATTCAACTCATGGAAATCACCTAAAGCCAAACGACGTCCCACCTCATCTAACGTAAGCATCTTTTGTGTTCGTAAACCTTGTTCACGTTGCAACTGTTCTCGTTTATTGGAGATCTCACGAGCTTCCTGTTCCGTATCCATAACATGGAAAATATCACCGGCAGCAGGAGCACCACTTAAGCCCAAGATCTGAACAGCTTCTGACGGTCCGGCAGCTTTCAACTTCTTATTACGTTCGTTAAACATAGCTTTAACACGTCCGAAATAGGTACCTGCTAAAACAATATCCCCCACATGAAGTGTACCGTTTGACACCAACACCGACGCAACATATCCACGTCCTTTATCCAACGTAGATTCAATAATAGACCCTGTTGCCTTACGATCCGGATTAGCCTTTAAATCAAGGATATCAGCCTCAAGAAGGACTTTTTCAAGCAACTCTTTTATTCCTAATCCTTTCTTTGCGGAAATATCTTGAGATTGGTATTTACCTCCCCAATCCTCCACTAAGAAATTCATGGCTGCCAATTCCTCTTTTATCTTCTCAGGATTAGCATGTGGCTTATCAATCTTATTAATAGCAAATACAATAGGAACACCAGCCGCAACCGCATGATTAATAGCCTCCTTTGTCTGTGGCATGACATCATCATCAGCAGCGACAATGATAATGGCAATATCTGTGATTTTTGCGCCTCGGGCACGCATAGCAGTAAAAGCTTCATGTCCCGGGGTATCTAAAAATGTAATATGACGCCCATTATCCAATTTTACATTGTAAGCACCAATATGCTGAGTAATACCTCCTGCTTCACCGGCTATGACATTAGACTTACGTATATAGTCCAATAATGATGTCTTACCATGATCTACATGTCCCATGACTGTTACAATAGGCGCACGAGGAACCAAATCTTTTTCATCATCCGGAGTTTCAACAATAGCCTGAGCAACTTCATTACTTACATATTCGGTTTTATAACCAAACTCATCGGCAACTAAATTAATAGTTTCCGCGTCCAAACGTTGATTAATAGAAACCATTATACCCACGCTCATACAAGTACTAATAACCTGAGTAACAGAGACATTCATCATACTTGCCAACTCGTTTGCCGTTACAAACTCAGTTAGCTTCAGTATCTTACTTTCTTTCATCTCTGCTTTTTCCTCTTCTTTCAAGTGCTCCTGAACTTGTTCGCGTTTCTCTTTACGATATTTCGCTGCTTTATTTTTGTTTTTATTCGTAAGTCGGGCTAAAGTTTCTTTTATTTGCTTAGCAACATCCTCATCACTAACCTCTTGTTTACGAGTGGATTTCTTAAAACGATCTTTACTTCTTCCGCCCTTATTACCTCCGTTATCACGGTTATCTTTATCGCGATTATCTTTATTCTTATTATCCCGACGAACATTCCCCGTATTCATCTTCTCTGCAGCATCCAGATCCACACGTTCTTTATTTATACGGTTACGACGTTTTTTCTTTCCACTGCCTTGAGCATTTTGGCTATCGCTATTCTGATTATTGCTTCTACCATCATCTTTACGGATTTCCTTAATAATGGCATCCTTCATTTGTTTACGCTGTTCTAAGCGCTGACGATCTTTTTCCTCTCTCTCTCTTCGACGTTCTTCCTTAGATTTTTTCTTTGGACGAGTCGACTGATTCAATGCATCCAGGTCAATCTGACCTACTACATTCAATTTAGACTTTATCTCAGGAGTACCTATTTTGAATACCTGATCATCTTCCATTATCTCTTCTTCTTGTTCCGGAGTCTCAACTTTTGGAGCAACAACCGGTTGAGTTATTTCTTTCACTGGCTCAGCAGCTTTTACATCTTCTTTAATTTGTTCCTTTGCTGACTCATTCTTTACTTCCTCTTTTGATGCCAGCTCTTTCACAACCACAGGCTCTGCTTTCTCTAATTCTGTTGATTTAATTGACTTCTCTTCACTCGGTTCCTGCTTTTTTAAGGTCTCTTTCCGGAGTTCTTCCTTTACAGTCTCACTCTTAACCTCTACGGAGGGTATCTTATCGATTTGCTCTTGTTTCTGTTCCATTTGCTTCTCTTTCTTAGGGGCAGAATTATGTTTATTAAGAGTATCCAAATCAATTTTACCGACAGACTTGAATTTAGGACGAACCTCTTCAGGGATAACTGTTTCAACTATATCATCTTTTTTATTCACATCATCAATAGAAACAGAAGCACGATTTCGATCCTTATTCTGACGTTTTTGAATAAACTTTTCCGATTCTTCCTTTTCTTTCTTGTCTTTGCTGAATTCCTTCACAAGTACATCATACTGTTCTTCGGTAATTTTAGCATTAGGGTTACTTTCTATTTCATAACCTTTCTTTTGCAAGAATTCCACTACCGTCGATATTCCCACATTCAAATCTCTTGTTACTTTGTTCAGTCTTATCGCCATATATTCTCCTTTAATTAATATTGAACCGGTTTAAAGATTGACTAATCTTCAAATTCAGCTCTTAAAATTTTCAGCACGTTATCCACTGTGCTTTCTTCAAGGTCCGCTTTCTCAATCAACATCTCACGAGGAGCATTTAACACAGCCTTTGCAGTGTCTAAACCAATACTTTTGATGGCATCGATCACCCATCCGTCAATTTCATCTTTGAATTCTTCCAAAGCAACATCTTCTTCATCCTGCTGATCATTTGAATCCAATTCGCGGAACACATCAATCGTATAATCGGTAAGCATACTGGCAAGTTTAATATTCATACCGCCCTTACCGATCGCCAAAGAAACCTCCTCCGGCTTCAAATAAACTTCTGCTTTTCTATCCTCTTCATGGAGAACTATAGAAGAAATTTTTGCCGGACTCAACGCACGCTGTATAAACAATTGAATGTTTGAAGTATAATTGATGACATCAATGTTCTCGTTTCGCAGTTCACGAACAATACCATGAATACGGGAACCTTTCACGCCAACACAAGCTCCAACAGGATCGATACGATCATCATACGATTCAACCGCAATCTTTGCACGCTCTCCGGGAATACGAGCAATTTTCTTAATGGTAATCAAACCATCCATGATTTCCGGAACCTCTGCTTCAAACAATCGTTCCAAGAATACCGGAGACGTACGGCTTAAGATAATTTTGGGGTTGTTATTCGTATTTTCAACTCGAGCAACCACAGCACGAACGGTTTCTCCTTTTCGGAAGAAATCACTTGGGATCTGCTCTGTCTTTGGCAAGAATAACTCATTTTTGTCATCATCTTCCAACAAAATCTCTTTCTTCCAAACCTGATAAACCTCAGCACTGACAACGGTACCTACCTTATCAATATATTTATTATACAAACTATCCTTTTCAAGTTCTAAAATCTTAGAAGCCAATGTCTGACGCAACGTCAGAATAAGCCGACGGCCAAACTTAGAATAAGGCACTTCATCTGTTACTTCTTCTCCCACTTCATACGAAGCGTCTATCTTCCGGGCATCCGACAGTTTGATTTCCATATTAGGATCTGCCAGCTGGTCATCAGCCACCACTTTACGATTACGATATATCTCTAAATCTCCTTTATCCGGATTAACGATCACATCGTAATTCTCATCCGTGCCAAACATTTTTGCAATCACATTGCGGAACGATTCTTCCAATACACTGACCATGGTGGTCTTATCAATATTCTTCAGTTCCTTAAATTCTGCAAACGTGTCAATCAAGCTGACTGTCTCTTCTTTCTTTTTGGCCATAACTATTTAAACCTAATTAAGTACTTAGTATATTTTATTTCATCATATTTAAAAGGAACATCCTCCGGTACCATCTTCGGACGCTTTGCTCCTTCAAGTTTAATCTTCTTTTCTATAGTAACCATAAAGTGATCTTCATCGGCATCTTTTAGAATACCTGTATATTTCCGATTTGCGTTAGTCATCACTTCAACTTCCTTGCCGATATAATTTTTATATTGCTGCAGAACTTTAAAAGGCTGACCAATACCGGCTGAACCAACTTCCAATTCAAAGTCTTCCTTGTCACGGTCTAACTTTGATTCAATGTAACGGCTTAAATCCACGCAATCATCTATATACACACCTTCGGCATGATCAATCTCTACGACAATTTTATCGTCCTGGCTGATATTTATATCGACTAAAAAGTAGTCTTTCCCTTTCAACCACTCTTCAACAATTCGAGTTACAACATTTTTGTCAATCATCTATATACAATTAAGAATAAAAAAAGGGCTCTCTCAAGCCCCACCATTCATCCAAATCGCTGCAAATATACAAATTATATGTCACTACTACAAAATATTCGAGTAAAAAAATCTATTTTTGCAAAACAAACAATAAATAAATAGAGATTATGGGTAAAAACAACTTAAATATCAACAAACAGTTCATGGTTGGTAACGGACTATTGGCTCTTGGAATCTTTCTAATTGTGGCTATTTTTATTTACCTTTCTTTCCGTTATCAGAGAAAAGACGGCAAAATCTTTTACGAAGGAAAATACAGCATTGAAATATCGAATGATTTTGCCGGAGATAGCATTGCGGTATATATCAATGACAGCCTTTTACTTAATAAGGTTATGCCTGATGAGACCACCAAAATGACTATCAATCGCTTTGCTGAAAGTAGTGCTTTAATGATTGTAGACAATAAAACGGATAATACAACACCATTCAATTTGAATGATAAAGGGAGCATCATAAAAATTACCAAACAAAACGGAATCATTTACATGCTCGAAACTGAAAGATAAAAGAAATATGAAGAAAATCTGTTTTTCCATATTGATGATACTGTCCGTATTTTCAGTTAGTTCCCAAACCATTAAGATGATGAGCTACAACATTAAAAGCGGATTAGGCATGGACAATCAACAGGATTTTAACCGTCAGGCTGATGTTATTAAGCTAATGAAGCCGGATATTGTTGCTATTCAGGAGATTGACAGTGCCACTACTCGTAGCAAAGGGAAATATGTTCTTGGAGAATTAGCAATTCGGACAGGACTTCATCCTTCATACGCTCCGGCCATTAATTATGATGGCGGAAAATATGGTATCGGCATATTAAGTAAAAAGAAACCTTTACGAATTATTCGTACATCTCTCCCCGGAAGAGAGGAACAACGGGCTCTGATAATAGCAGAGTTTGATCAATATGTATTCTGTTGCACCCATCTTTCCCTAACGCAAGCCGATCGCATAGCTTCTGCTGAGAAAATAATTAAAATATGGACGGAACTTAATGTCAATAAACCTGTATTTATCGCAGGAGATTTTAACTCTGAGCCAGACTCCCGAGAAATCTTATTATTTGAGAAATACTTTTCAATCTTAAACGATGTCTCTGTTCCGACATGGCCCTCAGATAAACCAACAAAGACGATTGATTATATTATGAAACTAAAAAACAGCCCGAAGACCGTCAAGGTCAAAAAAGCTCTAGTCCTTAACGAGTCTGTCGCTTCCGACCATCGGCCTGTCTTTATAAAAGTAAAAATGAGTTCTTCACTTTGATAGATTGATTCTTAGAGAATTTCCGAATTTATTTTTATCTAATGTCAAGATGTCGAATATCAATATTCAAAAGGATGGGCATCACTTCAGAAAGCCATACGGATGAATTACAAAAATGATCCGTATGAATCGAACAACTCATCCGCATGAGTTGAGCAATTCATACGGATGAGTTGACTAACTGATGCGTATCACTTCACTTGGTCATACGCATTGTACAAGATATAGATTTGCAATATGTAGCATTTTGAACTTATATGCCTATTATTTAAGGACTTACAGACCTATAGTGCTTTCTTAAGAAAATGTCTATTTCCTTACTCGATATCAAATTACAACTTTAAAAATCAACTTTCAGATCTCGCAATTCTTTGCGTAGCTGAAAAGCCAATCCTCCGGTGACGCTGTTGAGCAGTTCCCAAAATTTCGGTCCGTGATTCATCTCTTTCGTATGACAAAGTTCATGTAGCAAAACATAATCAATAAGATGTGGTGGAAGAAGCAACAAATAACACGAAAGATTTATACTTCCTGCAGCTGAACAACTTCCCCACCTGCTTTTAGTTGCCTTAATACGCACTTTCTTATAAGTGAAATGATTCTCTTCAGCCAATACTTTCAGCAATGGAGAAAGATATTCCTCTGCTCTGCGTCTCATTGCACGAATGATAGCATTTCGTACCAATCGTTGCACATCATCATTAGAGAAATCAACATTCTTTGGGCAGTAGATAATAACTTTCTCATCCTCAAATTTCACCGAAAAAAAAGTAAACGGTCCCGGAGCCAATCTCAATTTAAAGCTCTGAACATCTATAGTATAGTTCATATCGAAAGATTTCTTTGCAACCTTCTTATATTTCTCTAATAAAGGAGAGCGATACTGCTCTAAAACCCTTAAAACCTCATCTGTCCGGCTGAAAGGAGGAACTGTAACATAGAGTCCATTGGCTTTAACACGCATAGTCATATTCTTCATTCCTCTATGCGTACGAATGATAATCTGTTTAAAATCCTTATCTGCAATCACTCTTTTTGTTACCATAGACACAAAATTAATGATTTCTAACGGAAACATCAAAACAATTTTAAGGGGCGATTACTCACGCAATCACCCCCGCACTATTTAGTTAGTTGATTAAAATTTGAGAGAATTGAAGCTTCACAGCTTCGCTAATGTTCTTAAATAAGCACTAACTACCATTATATATTAAAGCAAATGAAAATGTTATTTCTCCTTACTTATGTCTTCTTCATCCTCCACAGCCATTATTTTAACAGAATCTTCAGGAGCTGTCTGCTGAACTGCTACCTCAGGCTCACTGGAGGTTTCACTATACTCATCATGAACATAAATCATTGATTCTCCTTGCTTGTCCATAGAATGTTCGGCAATCATTCCAATTAGCATAACTACTGCTACCATAGCAGCAGCCTTCATCAAGGGCATCAACCGAGAACGCAAGGTCAAACGTTTTGCTTTTATAGTAGGAATTTCAATCTTTTCCAAAATCTTTGCATCGAAATCATCTCCCAATCCTTTCTGCTTTTCTCTATCCTCATAAGCAAAGATTACTTTATAGCAAAGCAGGCTGGTAGGAATTTCTTTCTGACGAAAGAAAGCACGCAGAATTTGTTCCTCTTCCAAAGAAGTCTCACCATTCCAATAACGTTCAACCAATTGTTCAATATATTTATAATCCATAATTTTCAATCTCCAAATACTTTTGCTTTATTTTCTGCCTTGCCCTAAACAAGTTCACTTTTACTTGTTCCTCCGGCAATTGCATAATATCTGCAATCTCTTTGTAGCTCTTCCCCTCTATATCTCGCAATTGAATGATAGATCGCTGTTTTTCAGGTAGCTCATTCACCAACCGATGGACTAACTTTAACAGCTCATTCTCAGTCAACTGGTCATAAGGAGTAGATGCATCAAGTTGCTCCTCCCTTTCGGAAATCAATTCCACATTCTGTGTCTCCATTTTCCGACTTCGGTCAATAGCTAAATTACGCGCTATCGTTAAACAAAATGCTTCAATTGAATCAATCCGATTCCATTCTTCCCGTTTTTCCCAGGCTCTCATCAGTGTGTCTTGAACAATATCTTCAGCTTCCGCACTATCTAATGTAATTCGAAAGGCTAACCGATAAAGTTTATCTTTCAGTGGTAAAATATCATTCTTAAAACTGATTTCTCGCATCGTTCTATTAATATAGACGGGTGAGTGACCAAAAAGTTACACTCACCCGTCATTTTTTTATTATTTCTTTATAATTGTTCCTCCATATCCCCTCAGAACAGCCGCAGACGCGATGATGACTTGCGAGACTCCGGCATTAATAGCTGAGAAAGCATTCTCTAATTTAGGAATCATACCATCTTGGATAGTGCCATCGGCGACATATTTGGCAAAGTATTCTTTTGTAATGATTGGAATAATACTGTCTTCATTATCGACATCTCGCAAAACACCTTTCTTCTCAAAACAATATATTAAGGTAACATCAAAAAAGTCGGCTAAGCCTTTGGCTGTTTCTCCTGCTATGGTATCTGCGTTCGTATTCAGTAAATGTCCTTTCCCATCATGTGTCAGAGGAGCTATTACCGGAACAATATCTTTTTCAATAAGAGACGCTAAAGCCGCGCCATTTACTTTTTCAACATCCCCTACCATTCCGTAATCCACCTCAGTAACAAGACGTTTGTGAGAAAGAATCACATTC
The DNA here is from genome assembly GCF_021295095.1 of Phocaeicola oris. GTDB lineage: Bacteria > Bacteroidota > Bacteroidia > Bacteroidales > Bacteroidaceae > Phocaeicola > Phocaeicola oris. The sequence goes on along the minus strand of NZ_JAJLQX010000014.1, from coordinate 29,272 downwards.
ATATCTGCTCCCGTCAGACCTATTGCATTCAGCCCTCTGCCTTGTAAGCCGGCCACCACATGTTTATTAACCAATCCGCCATAAACCATCGTCACAATATCCAACATAGCCTCATCCGTAACACGACGGCCATTAACCATTTTCGTCTCTATTCCCATCTGTGTTGCTAACTTTGTAGCTGAACGTCCACCACCATGAACAAGTACTTTATACCCTGGGAAAGAAGCAAAATCGGAAAGTAACTGCTGAAGTGTATCTTCTTCCTCAACAATTTTACCACCGACTTTTACTATCGTAAGTTTCTCTTTCATTATTTACTCCAAATAAGTATAGCCATACAATCCCGATCGGTAAGTAGACAAGAACTCCTTACCTTCCTCAACGGTAATCTTACCTTCTTTCAACGAACGGGTAACCCATGTTTCCAACGTACGCACTAATCGCTTGGAACTATACTGGACATAATCCAATACATCGGCAACGGTCTCTCCATCAATAATCTGTTCAATAGAATATCCTTTCTCTTCCACAGAGATATGAACAGCATTCGTATCACCAAACAAATTATGTAAATCACCTAAAATCTCCTGATAAGCACCAACAAGGAATACACCAATATAATAAGGTTCTCCCAATTTCAAGGAGTGGATAGGAAGAGATTGAGATATCGTACTTTGAGTAACAAAATTGGCAATCTTGCCATCAGAATCGCATGTAATATCCTGTAAGGTTGCTTCTCTATCAGGTTTCTCATCCAATCGCTGAATAGGCATAATAGGGAATATCTGATCAATAGCCCAAGAATCAGGCAATGACTGAAATAAAGAAAAATTACAAAAATACTTATCAGCCAATAATTTATCTAACTGTTTCAACTCATCAGGAGCATGCTTCTGCTGTTTAGCCATATTATTGATTTCATGCGCAACCGACCAAAACATCTGCTCAATTTGAGCCCGTGTCTTCAAATCTACAATACCATGACTAAACAAGTCGAGAGCTTCCTCACGTATCTGTTGAGCATCATGCCAGTCCTCTAACATTCGGCTTACATTCAAATTATCCCAGATATCATATAACTCCTGAACTAATTCATGCTCATTCTTTGTCGCCTCAAACTCTTCCGGCATCTTTGGAAGAGACGCTATCTCCAAGACATTGATGACAAGAACAGAATGATGGGCTGCCAGAGAACGACCGCTTTCCGTGATAATATTCGGATGAGGGATATTATTTTTATCAGCCACATCAACCAATGTGGAAATAGAGTCATTCACATATTCTTGAATAGAATAATTTACACTGCTCTCGCTATTTGAGGAACGAGTTCCATCGTAATCAATGCCCAATCCGCCGCCTATATCAACAAATTCAACATTGAATCCCATCGCATGAAGTTGAACAAAAAACTGAGATGCTTCACGCAAAGCTGTTTTAATACGACGTATCTTTGTGACCTGGCTACCAATATGAAAATGTATTAATTTCAGGCTCTCTTTTAGTTTATTCTTCTCAAGAAAATCAAGTGCTTCCAGCAATTCACTGGAAGTCAGGCCAAATTTACTTGCGTCCCCGCCACTTTCTTCCCATTTGCCACTACCGGAAGAAGCAAGCTTAATGCGAATTCCTATATTGGGGCAAACATTCAAACGCTTTGCCATCCTTGCTATCAGTCGAAGTTCATTTAATTTCTCGACTACAAGGAAAATTCGTTTACCCATCTTCTGGGCAAGTAAAGCTAACTCTATATAACTTTCATCCTTATATCCATTACAAATAATCAAAGAATCAGAATCAGAATTAACGGCAATAACTGCATGCAATTCCGGTTTTGAACCGGCTTCCAAACCTAAATTAAATTTCTTGCCATGACTGATAATCTCATCAACAACAGGCTTCATCTGGTTTACTTTAATTGGATATATAATAAAGTTTTCTCCCTTATATCCATATTCCTTTGAAGCTTTATCGAAACATTCCGATATCTGTTCTATTCGATTATCCAAAATATCAGGAAATCGAAGCAATACAGGTGTTGAAACATCACGCAACTGCAACTCATCTATAACTTCCCGTAAATCAACACTGGCACAACCTTTTTTAGGTGTAACTACTACATGTCCTTTCTCATTGATACTAAAGTACGGCCTACCCCAGCCTATAATATTATAGAGCTCTTCCGAATCTTCAATACGCCATTTTCTCATTTCTTTCAATTCTGTGTAATATATAATATTAGATATTTAATAATTCTGATAATTTCTGAACAGAATCTGCTATTTGTTCCCTGCTTTCCAATTCATCGGATGGGAAACGAAACATAGCTTTTGAATAAAAAACAGCTCTACTTGTCATTCCTTCCTTTATTGCATTCATCAGATCTTCGTCACTCTTATGAGCAAGTAATGGGCGCTGATTCTTAGATATTTTAAGCCTATTAAACAACACTTCAGGTTTTGCTTCAAGTAATACGGTTTCCCCTTGTTTATTCATATAATCCATATTATCAAAATGACAAGGAGTACCACCTCCAGTCGAAATAACCACATCTTCAAAATCAGCTACTTCATGAAGCATCCTCTTCTCCAATTCTCGAAAGCCATCTTCACCACGTTCAGAAAACAGTTGAGGTATAGTTTTATGAAAACGCGATTCTATATACCAATCCAAATCAATGAATTCCAAACCTTTAATCTTAGAGAAAGCTTTCCCTAAGGTAGTCTTCCCGGCCCCCATATATCCAATTAAAAATATACGTTTCATTTCTTCTTAGCAGTTGCCTTCCTTTTTTGAGAAGAACGAATTGACTTTGCTTTTTTAGGAGTTTCTATAATATGGTGGCAATCTTCTAACGTCAGATTAACCGGATTCATATTTTTAGGAATCTTGTAATTCTCTTTCTTATATGAAATATACGGTCCAAAACGTCCATTGAGGATCTGTAAATCAGGCTCTTCTGCAAATATCTTTATTTGTTTTTTTACTGCGGCTTCCTTTTTAGCTTGCAGCAGCGCTAATCCTTCCTCCATGGTGATATCCATCGGATCTATTGTCTCCGGAACAGAAACGAAAGTATTCCCCAAGCGAACAAATGGCCCGAAACGTCCTATACCAACAATAAGATCCTTACCGTCCTGCTGACCTAATAGTCTTGGTAACTTGAATGCATCCAATGCCATTTCCAAAGTTACTGTATCCATTGATATACCTTTTGGTAATGGAGCAAACGTTGGTTTTTCTTTATCTTCAACAGTCCCCAATTGTAATACAGGACCAAATTTGCCAATCTTTACATAAACAGGTTTTTCTGTTTTCGGATCATTGCCTAACATACGTTCACCTACCTTATGCTCTCCTTTTGTATTGATTGACTTATCAACTAATGGATGAAAACTCTTATAAAAATTATTCATCAATTTAGTCCATTCTGCCTTACCTGCAGCAATCTTATCAAAGTCTTGCTCTACATTCGCTGTAAAATTATAATCCATAATCTCTGGGAAATTAGTCATCAAGAAGTCATTGACAACTATGCCAATATCTGTTGGCAATAACTTTCCCTTTTCCGTTCCGGTAATTTCTGTTTTATCCATATCAGAAATCTGACCTTTCTTCAGTTCCAAGATATTATAAGAACGTTCTGTACCATCAATATTGCTTTTCTGAACATAACTCCGTTGCTGTATTGTTGATATAGTAGGTGCATAGGTTGAAGGACGCCCAATGCCCAATTCCTCGAGTTTACGCACCAAACTAGCTTCCGTGTATCTAGGAGGATGCTGTGTAAAACGCTGTGCTGCTGTAACAGACTTCTGTACAAGATCTTCTCCAATAGTTAATGGTGGTAGTTTAGCTTCTGTATCTTGTTCTATTTCATCGTCAAATGATTCACGATAAACACGAAGGAACCCATCGAAGATAACTATACTACCGGTTGCAATGAATTTTTCTTCTTTCCCACCGATACCTATCGTGGCTATTGTATCTTCCATCTTTGCATCAGCCATCTGGGATGCAATGGTTCGCTTCCAAATCAAGTCATAAAGTTTCTTTTCCTGAACGGTTCCTTCAATTGTTTCATTGGAAACAAAGGTTGGTCGGATAGCTTCATGAGCTTCTTGTGCCCCTTTGGAATGTGTGGTATATTGACGAGTCTTTACATATTTTTCACCAACCAATTTAATAATCTCTTTTTTACATGTGCCTAATGCTAAAGAAGAAAGATTAACAGAATCGGTACGCATGTAAGTAATAAAACCGCTTTCATACAGATGTTGCGCAATGGTCATCGTCCGAGAAACAGAGAATCCTAACTTCCGAGCTGCTTCTTGTTGTAAAGTGGATGTCGTAAAAGGTGAAGCCGGACTTCTCTTAACCGGCTTTTTTGTAATATCCTCAATTTTAAATTGGGCATTAGCACAATCGTTCAAGAATGTCTCTGCGTCTTTTTTGTTTTCAAAACGCTTATTTAATTCCGCATTTATTGTTACTTTCTTTCCGTCTGCATCAAGTACAAAGAACTGGGCTGTAACCTTATAAGCTGATTGAATCGTATATGCATTTATCTCACGCTCGCGTTCTACAATAAGACGAACAGCTACAGACTGAACGCGTCCAGCTGATAATGCGGGTTTCACTCTTTTCCATAAAACGGGAGACAGTTCAAAACCAACAATACGGTCGAGTACACGACGAGCTTGTTGTGCATTCACAAGATTAGTATCAATCTCCCTAGGATGTTTTATTGCTTCAAGAATTGCGTTCTTTGTAATCTCGTGGAAAACAATTCGTTTTGTTCTTTTCGGATCCAATTTCAATACTATAAACAAATGCCAAGATATAGCTTCTCCTTCACGATCCTCATCGGAAGCTAACCATACAGTTTCTGCTTGTTCGGCAGTTTTCTTCAACTGTTCAACTAACTCTTTTTTCTCTACCGGAACTTCATACGAAGGTTTGAAATTATCGTCCACGTCTATGCTGAATGCTTTTTTCTTTAAGTCACGAATATGACCGTAGCTGGACATTACCTTGTAATCATTTCCTAAGAACTTTCCAATTGTTTTAGCTTTTGCAGGAGACTCAACTATAACTAAATTTTTTATCATGATATATAATTCGCCAATTTAAATTCTCGGCAAAAGTAGAAAAAAAGAAAAAACATACCTAATATATAGGTATGTTTCTACTTTTTTTTATTTAAAATCGGCTTTTTAGCATTTTTTTACTAAAAACGGAGTTTAATTCCCGCAAGGAAATTCAGTTTCTCTTGTGGATAACCAAGAATACCATACTCCTTATTTAATAAATTATGTACCTGACCGAAAACAGAGATGTTTTTAAGGATTTCATAATTAGCTCCTACATGGAGATCATTTACATCATTCAACTGATTACTATACCGCTTGATATATTTTAATCCTCCATCAATGTTTAGCCCTGCATAAACTTTCCCCTTTGCATAGATATCCATTTTAAACTTTGGAGCATAATATAGCAAAACATCATCTGTATACTCAAATAAACCATTCGTCTTCCAACCTTGATAAAGACCATTGATACCAATTTCAAATAAATCTTTATAGCTATATCTCAATTCTGCTCCAAAATATGAAACTTTTGATTTGCTTTGTACAAATGATACCGTATAATAACCTTTATTTGGCTCATTGAATTTAAGTGTTGACAAGCTGTAGATATCATTACTCACCATCCGGTAGCCCCCGTAAACATTAAACCATAAACCGCTCATGGGAGAGGCACGAAATCCTATCTTTGCATCAACTTGAGTATAAGATGGTTTTAAGAATTCATCCATTTTCCAATATCGGGAAATGCCATTTACAAAACCATAGTCATTCAACTGACGTCCGCCATCAATATTCACATATAATATATAACTATTTTGAAATATATACTCTGCTTTTACATTCGGAGCAAAATCCACCCCACCATTATCCCCTGACAACCAGTCGATATGTGCGCCAAGATGAGCCCGATACACATCACCTTCAATCGTATAATACGGATTCAACAAAATAGAAGTGTAATTCGGCATACGTGATGGACTATATATCATATTATCCATTCCGAAAGCAAGCCCCAGATACTGTTCTTCTTTCAAGCCTGTCCATATTTCACCTTCTGTGTGGATCTTCTTCTCTATATCCTTATCGGGCTTATAATTAGCGTGATTATTAGAAGATTCTTCATTAATAACATAAAAGCCCGTATCAAAATTACCGGAACCGAATGTGCTATACTTCTGACTAAAATACAAGAATCCGGTTTGCAATTTGTACTGAAACGGTAAATCTTTATCGCATGAAGCAATACTAACAAAAACATCACCTACAGTATTATGCTGATGCTTGTTCTCACCCACCCAAGCTAAAGAATTGGCAGAGTCAATACCCAGATAATTATACACCTGCGACATATAACTTCCGCCGATATTTAAAGTTACCGGTTTAAAGACATGGTTATAAAAAACTTTCACTTTGGTATCATACCATCTGGAATTCCAATCATCAGATCTTTTATGCATTGGACAATAAATATTCCCATTCATTCCGTTGAGCAGAAAATCTACCTTCAATCGATCGACATTGGTTATATCCCAAAGATAACCTGCATCTAACAACGCATTGCCATAGTTTCCGTAGCCTGCATTCAGATATCCACGGGAAGCCTTTTCCTTCATCATGTCGCGCTCTATGGGAATCATTGACTCCTTTGTCCAACCAATGATTTTACGTGATGTCGTAGCATATTCTACCGTTTTTTTCGCTACCGTAGGCTCTTCCACTTTTGGAAGTACGTTTACCTTTGATGCATCTATAACAGTTGGATTATATTCGTTTTCCACAACAATCGTTCTGTTCAAAGTCGAATCAGTCTGCGCATATATGGTCGTCAAAGGAAGTAATCCTAATATAATTATTATCAGTTTCTTCATGTCTATATAGTTTTACTTTTTGTTGTCCATTTTTTTTAATCGGCTTTTTATCATTTCCTGAATATCATCATTCTCTTTATAGTTCTGCTGCAATGACAGCAAATACTGTTTAGCATCCAGTTCTTTACCTATTTTCATATACACATCGGATAGAAGTACAAAACTCCTTGCCAACCAATATGCATGAGGAGTACTTTCCTTAATATATTCAAGTACTATTTTCTCTGCTTCCGAAGTATTACCCGTGTCAAAATATGCCTGAGCTAAGCGGTATTTAGCCTCTGCGCCATATATATTACGGGTATCTTTTGAAAGCTTTTTCCAATCGGCTAAAGCCCTTTCAACCATTTCCGTAGAGACGTATGCTTTTGCACGATTATAATATGCTTCGTTAGCTACATCTGGTGAGACTTTAGCATCACCCAATATATCCGAAGCAGCTAAAATCGTTTCTTCATTATTCGCTAACATAGAAGCACTTCTTAAAGTTCCAAGCATAGCATTCTGTCTATGTTCTGCAGTAGTTGCTTTATCTTTCAATTGCTTATAAATATCAAGTGCTTTCTCATAGTTTTTCGCATTATAAGCTATCTCACTGTTCATCAGCATAGCATCTTCCAAGAATTTATTATTCGGATAAGTCAGTACTTTATCAAAATGCTCGGACGCACTGCTGTAATCTTTTTGATTATAATCAATAAGACCAAGATAATAATTAGCATTTAAGTTGAAAGTTCCGCTCGGGAATGTCTGCAAATAACGGATGAAGCTCTCCTTTGCCTCACTTGTACTACCCGACATGTACATGCGCTCGGCAGCTACATAAGTCAGGGAATCATGTTCGTTCATATCGAAATTTACTCCCCCCGGAATAGTAGAAGCATACTGCGCATACTCATCAACTTTATTCAAATCAATATAGATAGATTTCAAATCACGCTGTGCCAAACGAGCTTCTTCACTACCCGGATATTTTGAAATAACATTCTTATATGCCTGAATAGCCTCATTATACTTATCGTCCTGATAATATAGCAAACCTATCTCATTCGCTGCTCTGACTGCCAGATTACTGTCCGGAAACTTATTTGCCAACAACTGATACCTATCAATCGCATTTTTATTATCTTCCAACTGAACAAATGCTCTACCTTGTTCATACAATGCATCATCTACGTACTGGCTCTCCGGATAATTTTTCAACAGACGGTTCAAAGACTGAATCTTCTGTTGGTAGTTCCGTTGCAAACCTTGAACAAATGCCTCCTGATATATGGAATAATCGCCTAATGATGGGTCAATATCACTTGCTCTGTCGTAATTCTGACGAGCTGTCTCGAATCGACGATTATAGAAATTACAATCTCCTATCCTATTATAAGCATCGGCTTGGACCGTTTTATCATTCTTCGCTCCACGAGAAACATATTGAGTAAACCAATCCAATGCATTTAAATAATTCTTCTGCTTGAACTGTGTATATCCTATGTTATATAAGGCAAGCCCATACTCATCACTGCTCTTATCTGTAGCATTACTTAGATAATTTTGAAAATCATTCCGTGCCTGAGTATAATTCTCCAAACGGTAATTCGACTCTCCTTTCCAATAATAGGCATCCGCTTTAGTTCCTTGATTATATTGTCCAAGACTGAGAGATTGATCAAAATAATGAATGGCATCATTAAAATCGGAATTTGCAAACAATTGAGTACCCTTTTGAAACAACAATTTTTGCTTTGCTTCTAAAATCATCACCCCCGGTTGTTTAATTTTTGCAATAGAATTCAATGCTGCGTCATAACTCTTGGTATTCATATATATTTCTATTAGATAATCGCGTACTTTATCAGCATACCGGGAATTCGGGTACTCATTCAGAAAACGTTCGAATACGATCACTGACTCAGCAAACGGAGAATAAGAAGTCTCATGGATATTAAGGGCATAATTATATAAAGCCTGCTCTTTTACATTCTGGTCATAATTTTTTATAGACGCTTGCTCAAAAGCCATACGAGCCTGATTACGTTCTTTCAAGTTCAAATAAGCTAATCCCATATTCATATAAGCATTCTGCGTAAGTGCATCATCCACATGGGTGACAGCACCCAATGTAGAAGCTGCTTTTGAATTAGCTCCGGTATAAAAATAACTTATTCCCAAATCGTATAACGCCTTACGAAGCGGATTATCCGTACTTAACATATATTTCTCCAACAAAGGAATAGCTTTCTGATACTGATTTTGTCCGAAGTATGACTCGCCCAAAATGCGCTTCATTTCAACTTCATCTTTCTGACCTGCATGGTTCTGCAAATAGTTGACCGCTGTCGATTGAGCTTGAGCGTAATCTCCTTTCTCCAACAGAACCTGCCCTATATAATAAGGTATTATTTCATGGTAGCTCTTTGTTTTTTGTATCTGTTGAAATCCTTTCAGAGCCTTATCATAATTCTTTTCATTGTATGCAATGTAAGCCAGATTATATGTGGCATCATCCTGATGCTTTGAGCTAATTTCTTGCAACATGGTATACCAAATCTTGGCATCCTGAACATGACCTTCTTTTAGATAAGCATTCGCAAGTTGCATAATTGATTCATCACGCTGTTCTTCAGCCAAAGCTTCTATGTCACAACTCTTTAATTCGGCTATCGCTTCTTGATACTTTCCCATATTATAATAAGTAGATCCTATATATGCACGTACTTCATTAGCATGACGGGAGTCGGGATAACGATCTAAATATTTTTCCCAAGCCGCTACACTATTCCGCGTACCCAACCGATATTCTCTTAATAACAGCTGGAAGCTATTCTCACCTCCGAGATCTGTCTGAGCAAAGACCGGAACAGTAAGACAAGCAGCCAATATGAAGCCGATAATTTTTTTTCTCATATTATATTGGTTATTTAAGATTTTTCTTGTATTCCTTTAAAAATCGTGATAAACCTTTTCTGACCGATTCTAAACCAAAATCTTCCACCCGAATTTTATCAAGTGGCAGCCAAAAAGAATCAGCAACATCATCCATGGCTTCTACATGTTCTGCTTTACTCACCTTGCAAAGAAAGAACATATCAAGCGTATGAACCAAAAAGCCTGAGTACAAATAGCGGTTCGGATATGAAAATAGATAAGATGCCTCAACCACATCCAATCCGGTTTCTTCCTTCACTTCACGAACTACTCCCTCTTCTCCCGTTTCATCTATATCAATAAAACCTCCGGACAAGTCAAGAGTTCCTTTTGCCGGTTCTTTCCCGCGCCGACACACTAAAAGCTCCTCTTTATCGTTAAATATAAAGGCTACGGTAGCAGAACTCGGATTAAAATAATATGTAAAGCCACAATTGGCACATCTTTTTGATTTGCCATTATGTACTTCAAAATGAGAAGAACCGCATTCCGGACAGTATTTGAATAGCTCTAAAGGATGCATGCTATCACCTATATTTTTCGGGTAAAATTATAGAAAAAGAGAAAGAAATGCAATCTATTAAGCTAAATAGAATCGGGTTTTAACTTAATTATAGAGAGTTTTATAAAACTAATCAGAACACAACCATATAAGCTGCTGCTACGATACATAGAAGTGTGGGAAGAGATGCGGATAGGTTTGGTTTCCTGATTCATCAGAAGTATTTGCCAGCTCATATAGATGAGCCGACTTGTTTATACGTATCACTTTTAGGGTTCTTTTGATGGTATAACAACCTGAACCCGTTATCCAATTGATAGATACTTGTAACTCATTGAATCCATATCATTGTTTATGTTTCATACACATCTCTGTCTAAAGAATTATTTATAGAAATGCCTTCTAAGGAATTCATTCAGTCCGAAGAGGAAACAAAAACAGATGCCGGTCAGAATGAAAAACACCCCATTAAAAGACTTACTTCCTTCAGACAATATATCTTGCCGCATATCCTTTATCATGCTTACCAATGCCGGTCCACAGAATACAACTATGGCAATTAATCCGATTATAACAACCAATCCTGCCAATACAGCATCCCATCTCCCTGCACGCTTAGCAGCTGCGTTACGTTCTTCTTTTATGCGTTGAAGAGTAAAGTACGGCAGATTCGTAGGATATTTCGCAGTATCATTTTCCATGCCATGCTCCAACGCTTTTCGCAATCCAATATCATGATCACGAAACTGCCTTATTGGTTGTTCTGTATACTTATTCTCCATTATCGTTCCATCTCTTTAATCTGTACATATAATTTTTTCCTTATCCGACACAAGCGTGTTCCTAATTTGTTTGCAACTTTATCGACTTCATCATAAGGTATTCCCATAATATAAGCTATCTCTTTAAACGAACGACCTTTATAATAAAATAAGGTAACGAGTGTTTTATCATCCGGAGGGAGCTTATCGATTGCAGCCTCCAGCAAAGCGATACGCTCATCATTGTCTGTAAATAATGCTTCATCCACCAAATTGTCAGAAATAGTATTAAGCCATTTTTCATCTTCATCGTAACTGAACAGATTTTTCTGTTTTCTCCGAAGGAAGTTTATGGCACAGTTGTACGCTATACGACAAATCCAAGTGGAAAAGGCCGACTGTCCGGCGAAAGAGTCAAGGTGATTAAAAGCTTTGACGAACGCATCCTGAGTCAATTCTTCGGCATCTTCCTGCTGTATCACGATTCGCATTACAAATGCGAACACTTCACGTGAATAGGTATCAAGGAAATATGCGTAATCCTCGGTATGACCACCGAGGATGCGATTAATTAGTTGCTGTTCGTCAACTTTCATTGATTAATTTTCTTTTTTATCAGTTTCTTTCATCTCTAACTTCCTTTCAATGAAATAGGACAAAATTAAAGCTAATCCACCGAACACACACATACACGCCATGTAAATAACAGACCTCGTTTCATAATCCTCTGGGTCATAATAGTAATTCAGATAAAAACCAATAAATAATCCGAGTCCTATTCCTAAAAAGGCCATTCCCCAGCGAAAAGCCGAATTGCGTTTAGTTGATTCCAAAGCTTTTCCAAATCGAACACCCCAATAGGGAGTTTCTATTTTCTTAGCATCCTCAGGAGAGAGTTCCGACAACTTACTGATAAGCATTTTCCGTTCACCACGACGAGCAAAAAGCTCGATTATTAAATAAAATGTTCCAAAAATAATAAAGAGATTCAAAGATACAACAATCCCATTCATAATCTATAATTTAAATTTGTTATTAATTTCTACTCTTTAGACACCACAAAATTGAAAATAGTACAGATAAAAAGAAATATTTTGAAAAAAGTATTTTGCTTAGGTTTCACTTCAGACATTAAACAAAGATTAAAAGATACCATTGCGCTAATTACAAACAAGTTAAATAAGAATATAATAATAATATAAATAATAACTTTCTACCTAAAAAAGAAAGAACAAAGTCTTTCATCAATAACGAAAAGGAGAAAGTTTCCTATCAAATCATTGCTGTCCGGTAAACCTTTTCACAAATAAAATTTAGGGCTGACATTTCTCACGAGATATCAGCCCTTTTGATTATCTTTGTTTTTAGCATAACAACAAAAGCATAATCATGAGCAAAGATAGCAATTTCTTCGGAGAGCCGGTTTATAGTCAGGTGTTAAAGTTACTTGATCGCGAGAAAATCACGCAAATCAGTCGCGAGACTCCCGGAAGTGAGGCTTATGTGAAGCGTTTCGACGGGTATCGGCACTTGGTTGTTATGCTTTTCGGCATATTGAAACACTTTGATTCTCTGCGTGAACTGGAGATAGGGATGAAGGCTGAGGCCCACAAACTCCGGCACCTTGGCATGGACTATCTTGTGCGCCTCAGCACGCTTGCTGAAGCCAATATCCGCCGTCCCCAGGAGTACTTCGCCAAGGTATATTCCTACCTGTTGGAGAAGTATGCCAAATTTTTAGCGGACAGTCGCCCTCCCAAGAGCCATAAAGGACAGACTCACGAGCCGAAGGACTGGGAAAAGCTGTTGTACATGATGGATTCAACCACCATCACTCTCTTTGACAACATCCTCAAGGGAGTAGGACGCCATCCGAAATCAGGAAAGAAGAAAGGGGGCATGAAAGTGCATACGATAATGAAGTATCATGTGGGGCTGCCGATGGTTGTACAGCTCACATCGGCGGCCAAGCACGACCATTACCTGCTCAAGGAGGTGCATCTGCCCAAAGGATCCAATCTGGCTATCGATCGTGCATACATTGACATGGCCCAATTCCAACGACTGACGGAAGAGGACGTGTGCTATGTTACGAAGATGAAGGCATACCTTCTCAAGATAGAAATGCTTCAGACAGCGATAGTCGGAATCATGAAAGAGAATCATTATCAGCATAATTTCTGCCTTTGACATCGTGGAAGAGCGATGATATTTCCTCTTGTGAACCGGTTTTATGGTATATGTTGCCATCATAGCGTCAAAAAACTTACAGAAATCGTCTGCCATACAAAAGATTTCAGTAACTTTGTTCTCGGTGATCATAGCGATTTTTGTTTGTAATTCTTTGGATTTTAACACTATAAAGTTACAACAAATTTCGCTAATCACCCAATTTACAAGTACTTATAATTCATCGAACTCACGTTAATTAAGTTTTATGACCGATATGTTAAGGTAAGAAAAAAAAGAATCCCAGCTCTTTTGTGAGTCGGGATTCAAAATATAAATCAAAAACTAATTAGTTCCAATTAGGATTTTGCTTCAAATTAGGATTAACCACCATATCCTGAGAACTGATTGGAGTATAGTAACATTTTGTATCGAATGTATATATACCTTTTTTGTCTGTCGGTTCTATAAATCCGTCTGTTGATACATTAATGCCGTCAACATCAATAATGTAAACAGCTAATCCTTTAGCAACTTCTGCTTCCTTTTCAGCCTGAGAAGAAACAATAGCTACATCAGCTTTTCCGTCACCGGTCAAGTCAATTTCCGCAGGGAATGTAGTACCCACATAAATTCCTTTACCCTGATCCTCGAATGTCTTACCCATTGCCCATCTGAACAAATCAGCCCTACGAAAACCTTCGAATGCCAGCTCAACACGACGCTCACGACGAACTTCGAGAACAGCACCTTCTTGTGAAGAACTTACATTAGAATATTTTGCTTTCAATACAGGATCTATATTACTTAACCAATCGGAAAGCTGTGCCGTAGGCATACCTGCACGTACACGAAGCAAATTGATTGTCTTATCCAAATCAGACTGTTCTAAAGTTCCCATTTCTGCCTTGGCTTCAGCATAAATCAGAAGAATCTCCGCATAACGGAACAAGGAGATATCACCAAAGCACGTATTACCTGAACCATACCCCGAAACATTCTCACCATTTTTCATGGGCTCGTATTTCTGAAGATTATAGCCTTCAACCTGATTAATATACTGAACATACGGAATTTCATTTCCCGGACGAATAAATCCCGGATAAATAAATGTTGCCCCTAACCGTGGGTCGCGATTCTTAAATCCTTCTACGTATGACTTAACATTATAACCGTCAACAGAAGTATAAGGCATAGCAGTACCATTATCCTTCAAATAAAGATAAGAGTCAAACAAGTCTTTTGAAGCTCCGTAATTACCACCCGAAAAGCCTCCGCTGTACCACCACATGATGCCCATACCTCTATCATAATCGCGATAAAGGATAGCTTCCGGATTACCTGCAAGAGAAGTATTACGGAAGAAACCGCCATAATCGGAAGACAAAGAATACCCCATAGTCATTAACTGTTCGCATGCATCAATAGCAAACTGATAATAAGTATTAGCATCACTTAAACCAAGCTCGGCATGGTACTTGCGCCAAGAAGCCTCTTCCAAACAGATACGAGCCTTAAGAGCTATAGCTGCATCCTTAGAAATATGAACATGATCCCCCAGCTCACCGGCAGGTTTCATGTTCTCAATGGCATAATTCAAATCAGCGACGATTGAATCGACCACCATTGCACGTGAGTCTTGAGTTTTATAAAGCAGGTCATCATCATTTGTCTGCAAATCGCGACTATACCAAGGTACATCAGAATACGTTCTGACTTTATCATAATAAAACATAGCACGAGTTAAACGTGCAAAGCCTTTATAATGATTAGCTTTAGCACCAGAGGCATTACCCATACGCGCAATCATAAAATTAACTACACGAATCGAACTCCAATCCCATTTACCAATATTATTCGCGTTAACAGCGCCGGACATGAACCTGTACAAACCGTCCGTCGTATTACCAACTACAACATTATCCGACGGAGAATCCGCTATGGCAGCAGATGTATTTGTTCCCACATAATAATATGGATAGAAACCATTAGAATACAACTCCAAATCAGCGTCAGTCTTAAAGAAACTTGTTTCAGTAATTGAAGTTTCCGGTTTCTGATCAAGGAAAGAATCATTACAACTTGTCATCAACAAGCCTGTAAGAGCAAATATGATTAAATATATCTTTTTCATTTTCCTAAATTTTATTGGTTAGAATGTAACATTAACACCAAAAGAATGATGTTTCTGAATTGGGTAATATTCCCAGCCCAAGTTCTCAGGATCGGCTTTATAACCATCATATAAGCCCGAACAAGTGAACAAGTTCTCTCCAGAGTAGTAAACTCTAATTCTTTGAATAGGGAGTTTACCTAAAACAGATTTAGGAATGGTATAACCTATCTGTAAGTTCTTCAGTCGAATATAAGCAGCATTTTGCAAGTAACGAGTCTGGGGAGCACCTAACTCTTTCGTTTCAGAGTGGGCATTGCCTTGACATAATTTAGGGAAGTATTTACTTGTATCCTGATTCTCTTCAGTCCAACGATCAGTATAATTTGATAATGGCTCGGCATACCAACTAATACTATACATACCCCAGAAGAACCTGTCATACCATGTAGGATAATATTGATGTTTCAAAACTCCTTGGAAAAACGCAGTAACATCGAAGTTGTTCCATTGAGCTCCCAACGTGATACCAAAACGGTAGCGAATAGATGAGTTACCTATTTTATATAAATCACCATGATCATCTAAAGTATATGCTCCTCTTGTAATCTTGCCATCGTCATTACGATCCTCCCATTTTATAGTACCTGCTGATTGAGGATATTTACCCGCTTGATACAAAAGCTCAGACTGATCTGCCCAGTTGACAGCTTCTTCATTAGAAGCAAAAAGCCCTAAGGTGTTTAAGCCCCAAATTTCACCAATCCGCTGCCCTACATAATAAGAATCCAAAGAACCGGTTGAATTGGCTACTTTTGTAATCTCCGCCCATGCGTCAGACATATTCAAATCAATATTGTAATTGAACGGCTTACCAGCTAAGTTAAACTGATCTCTCCAGCCCAACGTAGCATCCCAACCAATGGTTTTTAAGTTCGCCGCATTCTCTTTTGGAACACTTGTACCTAAAACAGAAGGAAGATCACGAGCTTGAGTTGTCAACATATCTTTTGTATCACGACGATAAATGTCACCCGTGAAAGTTAAACGATTATTCAAGAAAGCTAAATCAATACCTATATCGGCTGTTGTCACCTTCTCCCAAGTTAAATTACCGGCAACTAATCCCGGAGTTCCTACGTACATAGGATAAGAGCCTCCTAAATTAATGCCGGTATTTGTTCCAGCGTACATAGTGGCGATATAAGCATACGCGTCAACGTCCTGATTACCCAAACGACCATAAGATCCACGAATCTTGAACTGATCAACAATACTCTTCAATGGCTCGAAAAAAGCCTCATTTGAAACAATCCATGCGACAGATCCCGAAGGATTGAATACGGTACGGCTGGCGTGTGGGAACCGCGAAGTCATATCACGACGGAAATTAAATTCAGCGATATATTTATCGTTGAAGATATAACCTAAACGACCATATAAACCACGCAATGCCCAAGTAATAGTTTCTTCATTTACTGTTTGAGTTCCATAAGCCAAATTATAAGAAGGAACGGAAGTAGTAATCAGATGATCACGAAATCCATACTGTGAATTATAACGATACGATTCTTGATTGAAACCAATTATTGCTGTCACGTCATGCAAATTAGTAAATTTCTTATGAAATGTTCCATACATATCCCATGTGATATGTCTCACACGAGCATTGGTTGAACTTGCTGAAGAGACTTCCTGATTTATCCATCCGCCGGAATCAAAACCACCCGTACCTGCAAAAGGAAGATACGCCTTATCAGTAGCAACTTTTTGAAGAGAAAAGTTGTATGTCCCATTAAAGAAAAGAACATCTTTGATAAAATCAATACGAGTAGAAAACTGCTGATTAATCGTCGTATCATGTTTCTTTGCATTACCTCCATCAACCAAGTAACCTACTTGAGTAGCCCAATCATAAACGATTCCATTCTCCGGACATTTATAATATGGACCAAATTGAATTGCAGAAAGCAAACTTTCAATAACAGTACCATACCCCCATTGATTTTTACGTTTATCATCATGTTTATCCAAATAATAACTACTTGTCTTATATTCAGTAGATATCATACTGGTATTAGTACTAACTTTCCACCAAGGAGTGACTTGAATATCCAATTTAGCGCGTGTATTATATTGAGCATAATCATTTCTGCCATACTTAATCATGCCATCTTGATTCTGATAGTTACCGGAAACATAATAGTTCACTCGCTCAGTCTTACCGGAAAGATTAATATTATGATTCTGCGTAAATGCATTGTTCTTGATATAAGTCTTAGCAGGATTAAAATAATCAAAGTAAAAGTACTCGTCCCATGCAGAATGATAAAAATAATTCGGTTTGCTCTTATCTGCTTTCCATGCAGCAATTGCGTCAAACATTTCTGTCGGCCAAGAACCTGCATTCGGATTGCCTGTCTCTGCTTGGTTTCTATCACGGAAGAATGCATTTACATCGGAAAGGTATTCCGGAGTGACAGTCAATCCTCGGAAATCAATATTACCATTATAGTTGACAGTAACCTTTTCTGACTTACCTGTCTTAGTAGTAACCAAAATAACACCGTAAGCAGCACGAGAACCATAAATAGCAGATGAAGCAGCATCTTTCAAGACAGAAATATTCTCAATGTCGGCCGGATTCAAATGGTTCAATTCGGTAGCATCTGAAATCACGCCATCAATAACAACCAAAGGAGAACCTCCGTTGATAGATGTAAAACCACGAATATTAAATGAAGGTAAATCATTAGGGTCACCAGAAGTTGGATCAATGTTTAAGTTGGCAACAGCACCTTGCAATGCTATACCGACATTTGAAATAGGACGGTCATCCAATTTCTTGGTATCGGCAGTTGCAACGGCACCGGACAGATTAGCTTTCTTCTGAACAGCATAACCAACGACTACAACCTCTTCCAAAGATTCAGAGTCTTCTACAAGAGTTATATTTAACGCAGTTTTACCACTGACTCCTATTTGCTGGGTCTTATAACCTACGAAAGATACCTCTAATGTAGCATTGCCATGTACTTCCAAAGAGAAGTTTCCATCGTAATCGGTAATTGTTCCGTTAGATGTTCCTTTTTCAAGGATACTTGCGCCAATAACTGCTTCGCCATTACTATCAACAACACGACCGGTTACTCTTTTCTTGGTTTGCTGAGTAAGATTAACCCCCTCAGGAGTGCTATCAAATTTCTCTGCATAAACTGGGTGTTGTGCAAAGCAAACGAGAGCCATTAAGAATGAAACTCTCACAAAATTAGATGTCCATTTCTTTGTTCTTAGGGTGGACTTACCTAACAACGTCTTTTTTCTCATAACTTCGCTCAAATAATTAATAATTTAATCATTATACTACCTTAATTTTTTTTAACGACATACAAGTATTAGCTTCATCCCACCCGATCAGAACCCTTTCTTTCCTTAAAAGTCAATCTTTTGTAAAACATGACTTTAGCTGTTCTTATTTATACTTAAGCAATATATAAGTATTCACTCACACTACATATTTTCACAAAAATACAGGAACTTTTCTAAATATCAAGATCTTTTTTATTTTTTTCCTATTCAACAAATAAAACAAGTTTTTTAACCCATAATAAATAAAAATCATAAAATAGCCTTTCATAATTTCCAATATCTCTTAATATATATATGATAATTAAGTTTATGAAAATCAAATCTTTAAATGCGATGAAAATACAAATATCAGAAACGATGATAGAAAAGTTATATTCAAATTATAAAGCTCACTTGTGCGATATTGTTGAGACAAAACCTCAATCAAGACCTCTTTAAAAAGAGATACAGATAAACCGGCAAAGTGATCCGTATAAATCATCTAACTCATACGTATGAGTTGCTCAACTCATCCGCATGAATCGATCAACTCGTCCGCATGAACTGAGTAACTCATCCGCATCATTTTAGCAGCTCGTCCGTATCACTTTTATGACTTATCCTCATTACCGAGTAAGTCTTCGTGTATCCGCTACAACATTTATTTGATTATCAATCTATTATATTAGAATATTATGATGATTCATCGGTTAAGATTTGCTATCTTAATAAAAGATTTACTGCTTTTGAAACTTATATAAAACAGAACTATGCGGCTTTAATGTTACTACCAATGCTTTACCATACTCCACTTTCTCACCTGTCCACAGATTAACGCATTGCATAGAGTTAATAACCCCATATTGTGCTAAGTCGGGAGTAAAGTCAACATCTTTGTCATCATCTAAATTAAAAAACGCAAGATAGCATTCTCCTGTTTCCTGATTGACCGATGAAATGATATATTTTGAATCACCTTCTACTTCATAACTTGTTACCTTTGCGTCACGATGCATTCTTAAAATTTCTTTGTTGGTGAGCAATGAAAGCGTAAAATCATCCATTGTGCCCAAATCACCTCCATACATCAACGGGGAACGAACAATGGTAAAAAGCGTCATAAGCGTATATTGCTCATCTTTTGTAAGTCGGGTCATACGATCCTCACCACGTTCACCACGGATAGAAATATGCCCCAACGGAATCATATCACAATCCGGCCAAGCTCCTTTAAAGTTGTTCGGGAACCAATCCTCTGCAACCTTCATTAAGTTCGGAATATCTTTCCATACATCCCAGACATCATCCACCATACGCCACATATTCGCATGGTTACTGACATGTCGTGCTTCCGAAATCGGAGTCTTTCCTGGAGAAAGACTTAAAACGATGGGACGTCCGCATTGATCAATCGCATGACGAACCAATTCAATTTCATCCTTATGATACGGACGGGAAATATCATCAATCTTCACAAAGTCGACACCCCAATCGGCATACATACTAAATATAGAATTGTAATACTCCTGAGCACCCGGTTTAGAAGCAACCACCGTATAGTTATCTTTTAACCATTCACACTGATTATCAGGAGAATAAATCTGATTGGCCGTAATATTTTTCGTTCCTTTTATCGGAAGTTTTTGCTCAACAGCTTTCTTTGGGATGCCACGCATAATATGAATACCAAACTTCAGCCCTTTAGAATGAACATAATCGGCTAATACTTTAAATCCTTTCCCACCTTTAGAAGAAGGGAAACGGTTGACAGCCGGCTGATAACGGCCGAATTCATCGAGTACATAGCGTGGATCGTCCTGATTATAACCACCCGCTTTATCATTTTCCACAAACCAACGAATATCAACTACAACATATTCCCAACCATACTCTTTCAAATTAGTTGCCATATAATCGGCATTTGACTTTACTTCGTTCTCCATAACCGTGGGGCCATAACAATCCCAGCTGTTCCATCCCATCGGAGGAGTTTGAGTCCATTCTTTAAATTCTCCTTCTTTAAAGATAGAAGTTTGATTTTGCTTTTTCTGCCCGCAAGAAATCAATATTGCAGAAAAACATAATAAAGCTAACGTTTCGTTTTTCATATTATTATAAGTTAAAGTTTTTTTACAGGTTGTATGCTATCTATTCTCCTTTATATATAAGGAAAGAAAGATAGCTTTCATCAAATTTTTCGTTTGCCACCTCTTGAATCTCTTTAGCAGTGATCGCCCGGATACGGTCGTAAATTTCTTCCGGCTCATCATACCGGTTATAATGTAAGAAGATCTTTCCCATTTCCAAAGCGTTATTCTCAAAATTATCTCCTGCAACACCTAACTGTCCTATTAGCTGTTTCTTGGCAGCATCCAGTTGAAGCGTAGTCAATTTATTTTCTTTCAACTTTTTAAGTTCTTTCTTTGTTAACTCCAAGCACCGGTCTGTATCTTTCCTGTCACAACCGAAATAGATGGAGAATACCCCCGTATCGGTATAAGCGGTAATATTAGCCTCCACCGTATAAACCAAGCCATGACGTTCACGAAGTGAAACATTCAGCCGACTGTTCATTCCCGGTCCACCCAAGATATTATTCAACAGATAAAGTACGCTTTGCTTTTTCTCTTTAGCTCCATATCCTCGACAGCCAATCATTACGTGATCCTGATGAGTATTCTTTTGAAGCATAACACGTTGAGGATGATAAGGCAAAATAGGTATTCGCTGATAAGTAAAAGGCGACTTAGGCAAGTCTGAAGTTAACTTGTCCAACAAACTAACAATACGTTTGAATTTATGATTTCCTTGAACAAAGAATACCATGTTTTCCGGATGATAGAATTTTTTTGTAAACACTAAAGCATCTGCTGTTTTAAAATGACGAAGCAATTCCGGCTTTCCTAAAATATTCCTTCCGAGAGAATGTCCTTTAAAAAGCATATTCTCTATATCATCATATATCAGTTCCGACGGGCTATCCTCATAACTCTGAATTTCATCAATAATAACTTCCACTTCCTTATCAATCTCTGCTTGTGGAAAGATACTGTGAAATACAATATCCGTCAATAATTCCGCAGCCCTATAAAAATCTTCTTTCAAGCAGTCAATGTAAACAATGGTCTCTTCCTTTCCGGTGAACGCGTCCAAGTTTCCACCTACATTCTCCATACGGTTCAGAATATGCCAGGCACGCCGCTTATGAGTTCCCTTAAAAATATTATGCTCCACAAAATGAGCCATACCTTGCTGATCATCCTGTTCGTCTCGCGTTCCGACATTTGTTGCGAAACCACAATAAGTAACAGGTGAGCCTGTTGGTACATGGATGATTCGCAGTCCGTTTGACAATGTCTCTGTTTGAAAAGCCATTTCCTTAACAATTCATATTATTCGACAAAATTACAACAAAAGTTCATCTCTTTCATTAAAAATACGGATAAATGACCTATATTTGTACAACAAACAAAACGAGATATGCAGAGTATAGGTATTTTTTGTTCGGCATCTAACAATATCGATCCGAAGTATTATAAATGTGCTGACGAATTCGGAAAATGGATGGGTGAACATAAAAAGACATTAGTTTATGGTGGAGCCAATGTAGGATTGATGGATTGTGTCTCAAGAGTGGCAAAACAATATGGTTCACGCATTATCGGAGTAGTGCCTACCCGTATCTTGGAATTGGGCAAAGCAAGTGCTATTTTGGACGAGATGATTCCATGTAAGACATTGACCGACAGAAAAGACATTTTGCTACAGAAGTCGGATGTATTGGTTGCATTGCCCGGAGGTATCGGTACACTGGATGAAGTGTTTCATGTAATGGCTGCAGCTTCTTTGGACTATCACCATAAGAAAATCGTCTTTTTTAATATAGATGGATTTTGGCAAGGCATTATTGATTTTTTAAGCGGACTGGAGAAACAACATTTTGCTCATCATCCACTAAACAATTATTTTGTTGTAGCCAATAATATAAATGAACTAACTGAACTTTTAAAATAAGAGGAATGGAACTGATTATTAATTCTATTCATGAACTGCTGAAGAAAGAATCGGAAGCAATAAAGAATATTCCAATAACCGACAGTTATGAAAAAGCTGTCAACTTGATAGTGGAACAAGTCCATCACAAGAAAGGTAAATTGGTTACAACCGGTATGGGTAAAGCCGGTCAGATAGCTATGAATATTGCAACAACCTTTTGCTCAACAGGCATCCCTTCCGTTTTTCTGCATCCAAGTGAAGCCCAACACGGTGATCTTGGTATTCTACAGGAAAACGACCTAATGTTGTTAATTTCCAACTCCGGGAAAACTCGTGAAATAGTTGAACTGACTCAACTGGCCCATGTGCTAAATCCTGCATTAAGGTATATTGTCATTACAGGAAATCCGGATAGTCCATTGGCAAAAGAATCAGATATCTGTATTTATACCGGTCATCCGGATGAAGTCTGTACATTGGGTATGACACCTACAACTTCGACTACTGTCATGACTGTCATCGGCGATATATTAGTTGTTGAAACAATGAAACGGACAGGCTTTACCATCGAGGACTATAGCAAACGTCATCATGGTGGTTACTTGGGAAAGAAAGCCAGAGCCCTTTCCAATGATAAATAGAGAAAGACATGCGAAAGGTTATTGGTGTTGGGGAAACAATATTAGACATTCTTTTTAAAGACAATCAACCAACAGCTTCCGTACCAGGAGGTTCTGTGTTTAATGGCATTATTTCTTTAGGAAGGTTAGGAGTAAATGTTAGTTTCATCAGTGAAGTAGGGAGCGATCGGATAGGGACAATGATTCTCAATTTCATGAAAGAGAATGGCGTAAGCACAAATATGGTAAACATATTCCAAGAAGGAAAATCTCCTGTCTCATTAGCTTTTTTGGATGAACACAACAATGCGCGATATCAGTTTTATCGTGACTATCCAAAGTTACGACTCGACATAAACGCCCCCGACATCACCAGTGATGATATTCTGATAATAGGATCCTATTACGCTGTAACTCCAATTCTCCGTGACAAAATAAAAGCAATATTAGATATCGCATGTAATAAAGGTGCAATCATCTACTACGACGTGAATTTCAGAAGCAGCCATAAAGGAGAAGCCATTAAGTTGATGCCTGCAGTGATAGAGAATTTTGAGTATGCGGATATCATACGAGGTTCAAAAGAAGACTTCCAAACGATGTTCAATTTAAATGACGGTAAGCAAGCCTATAAACAAAAAACAGAATTCTATACTCCTTATTTTATATATACACAGGGATCAGAGCCAATCCGACTGTTCGCCGGAAAGATTCAAAAAGATTATCCGTTAGAGCATATTGACGCAGTAAGCACTATCGGTGCCGGAGACAATTTTAACGCAGGCGTCATCTACGGGATATTGAAAG
Organism: Phocaeicola oris; assembly: GCF_021295095.1. Taxonomy (GTDB): domain Bacteria; phylum Bacteroidota; class Bacteroidia; order Bacteroidales; family Bacteroidaceae; genus Phocaeicola; species Phocaeicola oris. The sequence continues at coordinate 5,076 of NZ_JAJLQX010000014.1, read as the reverse complement.
ATGACATTCGGAAAAAAGATTTACCCAATCTGACTATTGAAGATTGGGATAAGATTATTCAGTACGGAAAAGACTTTAGTGCTGAAGTTTGCAAAAGTTTAAGCAACTCTATCTCAAAAGAGTTCGCTTTAAGCTACGATAAATAAAGAATGGAAGATAAATTTGACATACGAGAAGAACAACTCTCAAAGAATGAACGAGATTTTGAGAACGCCTTACGGCCGCTGAGTTTTGGAGATTTCAGCGGACAAGATAAGGTGGTGGCAAATCTGCGTATTTTTGTGGAAGCTGCCAAACTGAGAGGTGAACCTCTTGATCATACCTTATTACATGGACCTCCTGGATTAGGAAAGACGACATTAAGCCAAATCATTGCCAATGAATTAGGTGTAGGATTCAAAGTGACTTCAGGTCCGGTATTAGATAAACCGGGCGACTTAGCCGGTGTACTTACCAGTCTGGAGCCTAATGATGTACTTTTCATTGATGAAATACATCGATTAAGTCCGGTTGTCGAAGAATACCTTTACTCAGCGATGGAAGATTATCGTATTGATATCATGATAGACAAGGGTCCATCGGCCCGTAGCATTCAATTGGAGTTAAATCCGTTTACACTGATTGGAGCAACAACCCGAAGCGGCTTGCTGACATCTCCATTACGTGCCCGTTTTGGTATTAACTTGCATTTGGAATACTACGACGATGATGTTTTGAAAAAAATAATTCTTCGTTCAGCAAAGATTTTGAATATACCGTGTGAAGACAACGCTGCCGCAGAAATAGCCTCTCGAAGTAGAGGAACACCTCGTGTAGCCAATGCTTTACTCCGTAGGGTACGAGACTTCGCGCAAGTAAAAGGATCTGGGAAAATTGACGTGGAAATTGCTTGTTTTGCATTAGAGGCATTAAATATTGATCGTTATGGATTAGATCAGGTAGATAATAAGATTCTGTTAACCATCATCGATAAATTTAATGGTGGACCTGTGGGAATCTCAACCATAGCGACAGCTTTAAGCGAAGATGCCGGAACTGTAGAGGAGGTATACGAACCTTTCCTTATTAAAGAAGGGTTTTTAAAGCGAACACCAAGAGGTCGCGAAGTAACCGATTTGGCTTATAATCATTTAGGAAGAAACAGAATGACTCAACGTGAAAGGACGTTGTTTGATGATTAAAGATGGCAGAGTTAAAATCGCTGGCGAAAGATACAGCCATTTATGGATTGAGTAGTATAATCGGCAGATTCCTAAACTATCTGCTGGTACCTATTTATGCCATGGCTATGTCAGCGTCCTCAGGAGGATATGGTATTGTCACTGAAGTATATGCATGGACTGCTTTGTTAATGGTAATTCTTACTTATGGTATGGAAACCACTTTCTTCCGATTCGTTAATAAAGAAGCGGAAAATCCTGCAATTGTTTACTCTACCGTGCTGAAGATGGTAGGTACTACCTCTTTGTTCTTTGCCATTATTTGCATACTTCTTCTGCGTCCTATTGCTTCGGTTATGGGATATGCCGATCATCCTTGGTATATTGGAATGATGGTATTTGTTGTCGCTCAAGATGCTTTTCAATGTATTCCTTTCGCTTACTTACGATATAAACGTCAGGCTTTGAAATTTGCTTTACTGAAGTTGTTATTCATCATCTTGAATATTGCGCTTAACCTAACTTATTATGTATTTATGAAAGGAAATGACGTATTCTACGCTTTTCTGTTCAACCTGATTTGTACTTCTTTCATCGGACTTCTGCTAATCCCAACATTGAAATTCCGCGGCGGATTTAACAGACACTTAGCTAAGCGAATGCTAAATTATAGCTATCCTATATTAATATTAGGCATAGCCGGAATTTTAAATCAAGTGGCCGATAAAATCATCTTCCGTCATGTCTATCCGGACGCGGAAAGTGCCAAGTCTCAATTAGCTATCTATGGAGCCTGTAGTAAAATAGCCATGATAATGGCTATGCTCACTCAAGCATTCCGATATGCTTACGAGCCTTTTGTTTTCGGCAAGAGTAAAGATAAAGACAGTAAAGAAACTTATGCGCAAGGCATGAAGTATTTCATTATCTTTACATTACTTGCGTTCCTCGCTGTCATGTTTTATCTGGATATCTTGAAATACATTCTGCAACCGGATTACTGGGAGGGCTTAAAAGTCGTTCCAATAGTCATGGCCGCTGAGATTTTCATGGGTGTTTACTTTAATCTCTCTTTTTGGTATAAACTAATTGACCAAACAAAATGGGGAGCTTACTTCTCATTTGCCGGATGTTTCGTATTAATTGCCATCAACGTTATATTTGTCCCTATCTACGGATATATAGCTTGTGCATGGGCTGGCTTTACCGGATACGCTGTTGCCATGTTGCTTTCGTATTTCATAGGACAAAAGAAATTCCCTATCAATTATGATCTAAAAAATATAGGGACATACGTATTGCTTGCCATCATACTATATCTAATTGCGATGAATCTGCCGTTCGAGAATTCCATTCTTGTACTAACTGTCAGAACAGTTCTACTATTTGTATTCGTCGCTTACATCATAAAAAAGGATCTGCCATTGAAGGCTATCCCTTTTATCAATCGCTTTGTCAAATAAAAACATATTAAAATGAAGAAATTACTTGTATTGTTAATGTTCTTACCTCTCTTTGTGTACGGACACGAAGGAATGTGGCTCCCGGGAGTTATAACTCCTGAAACCAGACAACTTATGAAAGAGTTAGGACTTGAGATGACTCCGGAGCAATTGTATAATCCGAACGGAACAAGTTTATGTAATGCCATCGTCAGCTTAGGTGGAGGCTTCTGTTCCGGTGTCGTTGTTTCTCCGGATGGATTGATTTTCACTAATCACCATTGTGGATTCGGGAGCATTCAGGAACATAGCTCAGTAGAACACGACTATTTAAAATATGGATTCGCTGCCCGATCTTTCAAAGAAGAATTACCGAACCCTGACCTGTTTATCAGCTTCTTAGTCCGTTCGGAAGATGTAACGAACAGAGTATTGGGTGTCTTACCAAAAGGTGTTGATGAGGCTCGTCGCACTGTATTGGTTGATTCTATCTCTCAGATCATCACAAATGAAGCTCTACAGTCGGACTCAACACTGAGAGCAAAAGTCAGTCCGTTCTATGGTGGTAGCGAATACTATTTAGCTGTTTACAAAGACTTCAATGATGTTCGTTTGGTTTTCGCACCTCCTTCGTCTGCTGGAAAATTTGGCGGAGATACCGATAACTGGATGTGGCCGCGACACACTTGCGACTTTTCCGTATTCCGTATTTATGCAAATAAAAATAATGAGCCAAGCAACTACTCAGAAGACAATGTTCCTTATCGCCCGACTTATTATGCGCCTGTTTCTTTAAAAGGATATCAGCAAGGATCGTTCTGTATGACCATGGGATACCCCGGTTCAACCAGTCGTTACCTCTCTTCATACGGAGTGGAAGAGCGCGTCCGAGACAACATGGCGATGATTGATGTACGAACCGTAAAGCTGGACATTTTAAAGAAGGCTATGGAAAGCAGTGACAAAATGCGTATTATGTACTCTTCAAAGTTTGCCAACAGTTCTAACTACTGGAAAAACAGCATCGGAATGAATAAGGCAATCAAAGAGTTAAGCGTAATAGAAAAGAAACAAGCTATAGAAACTTCAATTCAGAAATGGATTGATGAGAAGAAAGAAAATCGTGCAGAATATAAACCGATATTCAAAGAGTTGGAACAAAGTTATGAAGAGCGAAAGACGCTTAAAAATGCAAATACGTATTTAGTAGAGACTTATCTTAACGGACCGGAAATTATTACTACAGCTCTACAAATGATGATGTTTGACAATGAAGGTTCAACCGATGAAGAACGTGCTCATTTCAGGAATCAGATAAACAATATATATAAGGATTACGATTTGGAAACAGATAAGAAACTATTTATTGCTTTAGCTGACAAGTATAAAGCTAACGTAGATACCGCGTATCTGCTTCCTTTATATAAGGATATCGATGAGAAATATAATGGCAATACTCAAGCATTTGCCGACTATCTGTACAGTAACTCCGACTTTACTTCTACTCGTGCATTAGATCGTTTCTTCAGCGCAGATACTACTTTTGTTCTGGTAAATGATCCGGTCGGAGAACTGGCTATTGAAGTGATTGGCGAATATATGAAGATTAATAGTGAAATGGCAGAGTATAAAGAAACTATCAAAAAGGATGAACGCCTGCTGACCAACGCTCTTCGCGCTATGGAATCGGCTAAAGATTTTTATCCGGATGCCAATTCAACTATGCGTTTGAGCTTTGGTATGGTAGGAGGTTACAACCCGAAGGATGGCGTGCATAATGACTTCTTCACCACGACTAAAGGCATCTTTGAGAAACAGAAAGAAGCGGATGAAAATGCTGATTATGAAGTTCTCGATACATTACTTGATAATTTGAAGAAACGCGACTTCGGAAGCTACGGCACCAATGGGGACATGAATGTCTGTTTCATTTCGGATAATGATATCACCGGAGGAAACTCAGGAAGTGGAATGTTCAACGGAAAAGGTGAGCTTATCGGCTTGGCTTTCGATGGAAACTGGGAAGCAATGAGCGGTGATTTGGTATTCGAGCCAAATTTGCAACGTTGTATTGGAGTGGATATTCGCTATGTACTTTATATGATTGATAAGTATGCTAAAGATACCCGACTGATTAAAGAATTAAAACTTATGAACTAATAAGATAATATGACTATCCATTAAAATCGGATATAGCAAAGTTTGTTTCTGAGATGGCTTCATCAATACGAAACAGAAGAAAATTCGGTATCTTTGCCTGCAGAACCATCCGAGAACGCTATGGCAAACCGTAGCAAAGACGATTACCGTCAGGAGATCAAGGCGCAGAAGAAGCGCATCAGGGAGTTGGAAAAGGCATTGTCCTTTTCCAAGTTGGAAACCAAAGCCCGCGACATGATGATCGACAAGGCCGAGGTGTATTTTGATATTCAGATAAGAAAAAAATCTGGGGCCAGGTAGCAACGGAACCGGTC
>NZ_JAJLQX010000013.1 GCF_021295095.1 Phocaeicola oris | reverse complement strand
TGCACTGTCTATCAAAACAGCACGGGTTGCTCGATGGTGTATAGGGAATCAGTATGGCAAGGAAAAAAGTGTCTACCGGTTCAGCTAATGTAGCAAAAAAGTGTCTAGTAAAATCAGGTAAAGTCATCATACGGATGAATCAACCAACTCATACGCATGAACCGAGCAACTCATGCGGATGACTTGAGCAACTCATGCGGATGACTTGAGCAACTCATACGCATCACTTCTCATCTTCATACGCATCAAATCAGTAGCTTATATTGTTGATATTAATGGTGTATCCTTTTAAGAAGAAATAATGATACAGAGTTCGTATTATTTTAGATTCGTCGAACTTATGTTATCTTATGATAATTTTTCAAGACTTATTGTATTTTCTATTATTGCTGTTCGGTAAAACGACTGTCTTTGCGCATGGTTATACGCTTTTTGTCTTACAACTCAAAGGTAATCAAAAAGGCTGATACCTCGTGAGAAGTGTCAACCTTAATTTTATAGGTAGCTAAAAAAACTTACCAGACAGCAATATTGTTAAATGGGATTTTTATTCTTCTATACTTTCGGCTTCTCCCTGAACGACAAAGAAAACATCATCTGCCTCATACGGTCCCATTCCATCTTTCTTCGCTTCCTTTAGAATATAATCTACAATAACATCCTGGTCAACATTAATAAAACCATCTTTATCAGGTTTCTGTTCCAGTATACCACTATTCGTATAATAATCTGTAATCACATCAACGATATAATACAAATCAGTATCCGTAAACTTATTCTTTAATTCCTGCGGAAGAAAATTTCGAATGTATTGAATAGTTTTCAAATCATCTTCAGCGCCTTCTATTAAGAAATCGTCATCTTGTGCCATAATAAATATATTAAAGTAATTTCTTGAATTTCTCTTCAATAGTCGACTTGGGAGCTGCTCCTACCATCTTATCTACAATCTCACCATTTTTAATGAACAAAACTGTCGGTATGTTACGAATGCCATATTCAGAAGCTAAATAATTATTCTCATCCACATCACATTTCACTGTAGTAATCCGGTCAGCATACTGTTCACCCAAAGCTTCAATATCCGGCCCGATCTTTCTACATGGTCCGCACCATGTAGCCCAAAAATCAATCACTATCGGCTTACTACCGCTTAATACCTCTTTAGAATTCTGATCTGTAATTTTTGAAACCATAATTGAAATATTTAATCATTATACTTTTGTTTACTTACAAATTTGATACCATAATGGGTAAACGAAAAAGAAATTAATTATCAAGCACTTCTTCCATAACAGGCAGTTCCTCTTCCTCGACTTCATCCTTTTTCAATCGGTGAAGTTTATCACTCTTTGTAATACCATCATTTATCTGATAATCTATACGAGGCTGACTATCCAAAAAATCCATTAATTCTTTATGGACAGATATACTTCCCTTACGAGTTGACATAGTAATTTGAGATACCTGATCATCATCAAAAATCATGAAACAAAGTTCTGCGTTCCCCGGATTATCCTTCACTTGTTCATTGAATTCTGCCACAAAGTCCTCGTTGATGCAAGAAAGCGGAACCTTAACCATCAGTTTTTGAATGGCACGCTCTTTCACTTCAGGCAATAGCTCTATGGTGTTTATGGCTATCTCATACTCATCCTGCCTCCATTTTTTCGGTTGACAACGACCACGCATGAAGAGGAACATCCCCGGAGCAAAATATTTCTCTTTATCCAACCAATCTCGATCAAAAAAGACAAATTCATGCGCTCCGCTATAATCCTCAATTTTCACTTTGCCCATCGGATTCCCACGCTTTGTTGTCATTTGCTTTGTCTCTGTAACAATACCTCCCACAGTGATATCTTTATCATATAATGAAGAAAGATCATCCAAATCGGTCATCCTGACATTACATACATTCTCAAGAATAACAGCATATTCATCTAACGGATGAGCCGATAAGTAGATGCCAACCAAATCACGCTCCTTGTTTAGCCGCTCCAAATCAGACCAAGCTTCTCCCCGTTGAATTTCAGGTGTTGCAATCTCAATACCTCCCATATCGCCGAAAAGAGAATTTGCCGAACTTTGCTGATCTGCTTGATATTTTACTCCATAACGGACAAGTATATCACTAAACATCTCTCCTTTGGAATTCAAAACAAAGAAATCTTCACGATGAATCTCTTTAAAATTATCAAATGCTCCTGCTAAAGCCAGACTTTCTATTGTTTTCTTATTGCATGCAGACAAATTGACACGCTGGACAAAATCGAAAATACTTTTAAACGGGCCATTCTTTTCACGCTCTTCAACGATACTTTCCACTGCAGCTTCTCCAACGCCTTTAACTGCGCCCATACCAAAACGAATCTCACCTTTTTTATTTGCGCTAAACTTCAAACGACTCTCATTTACATCTGGTCCCAACGTTGGGATTCCTAAGGATTTGCATTCGGCCATCAGCTTGGTTATCTCTTTTATGTCATTCTTTCTACGGCTCATAATAGCCGCCATAAACTCTGCCGGATAATGAGCTTTAAGGTATGCGGTCTGATAGGCTACCCAAGAATAGCAGGTGGCATGCGACTTATTAAATGCATAAGACGCGAACTTCTCCCAATCGCTCCATATTTTCTCAAGGATTTTTGGATCGTATCCATTTTCCTGTCCCTGTTTAATGAACTTAGGCTTCATTGCATCTACAATAGCTTTCTTTTTCTTACCCATCGCCTTTCGCAAAGCATCACTCTCGCCTCGGGTAAAATTAGCTAACTGACGACTGAGCAACATGACCTGCTCTTGATATACTGTGATTCCATAAGTATCTTTCAAATATTTCTCCATACATGGAATATCGTATTTTATTTCTTCCTTTCCGTTCTTTCGGGCAATGAATGAAGGGATATAATCCATAGGTCCCGGACGATAAAGGGCATTCATGGCTATCAAATCTTCAAAAACAGTCGGCTTTAACTCGCGCAGATACTTCTGCATGCCCGGAGATTCAAACTGAAACGTGCCAATTGTCCGTCCCTCTTGATATAACTTGTATGTGAGTTCATCATCAATAGGAATCGTATCCAAGTCAATATCTGCTCCTACTGTATCATGTATATTCTGAACAGCTTCTTTCAACTCGGAAAGGGTTTTTAGACCTAAAAAGTCCATCTTAATCAATCCGGTCGATTCAATGACATGCCCATCATACTGTGTACAATTTGTCTTCTTTCCCGGAAAATCAGGGTCGTCTGCTGTTGAGAGAGGAACCCAATCGCTAATGGGCCCACGGCAGATAATGAAGCCACAGGCATGAATACCCGTTCCACGAATAGTACCTTCCAACTTTTTCGCGTATTTTATGGTATCCGAAAGATTCTTGTCCGTAGCAACTTCTGCTTCTTGGAGAGAAGGCGTACATTTAATAGCATTTGTCAAATTCATTTTCAATCCATCCGGCAAGCGATCCGGGATATCCTTACAAAGTTTGTTTGCCGTATCCAACGGCACTTTCTCCACTCGAGCCACATCCTTGATAGAATTCTTCGTGGCCATACTTGCATAAGTAATGATATGCGCGCAATTCTCATGTCCATACTTGTCGGCAACCCAATTGAGTACCTTCCCGCGTCCGTCATCATCAAAATCAGTGTCAATATCAGGTAATGAAATACGGTCAGGATTCAGGAAACGCTCAAACAGCAAATCGTATTTTATCGGGTCAATCTTTGTGATTCCCAAACAATAAGCAACAACAGATCCCGCGGCTGAGCCACGACCTGGTCCAACCATTACTCCGAGTTCGTTACGAGCTGCATTGATAAAATCTTGAACTATAAGAAAGTATCCGGGGAATCCCATGGTCTTCATGACATGCAATTCAAACTTAATCCTGTCAAACACTTCTTGTGGAATCGGATCACCATACCGCTTCTTTGCGCCATCATAAGCCAACTTTGCTAAATACTCAGCTTCAAATTTAATTCTGTAAAGTTTATCGTATCCACCTAAGTGTTCGATTTTCTTCTTTCCTGTTTCCTCATTTAGCTGATTTTCTCCGTTTTCATCGCTGGTGAATTCGTCATATAGTTGTTTCTCGGTATACTTCTTACGCACATCCTCCTCTGTACCGAATTCCTTCGGAATAGGGAAAAACGGCATGATAGGATCCATATCTATGCTATAGGTCTCTACCTTATTTAATATCTCAAGCGTATTGCTCAATGTCTCAGGAACATCAGCAAAGATTTCATTCATTTCCTTCTTTGTCTTGAACCACTCTTGTTTAGAATAAAGCATACGAGTAGGGTCATCCAAATCTTTTCCAGTCGAAAGACAAAGCAATATATCGTGAGCTTCAGCATCGTCCTCATCCACAAAATGGCAATCGTTAGTGCAGATCACTTTTATACCATATTCCTTTGCCAGCTCAAAGATTACCTTATTTGCTTTTTGTTGAAGGGGATAGGTATCTCTGTTCGCATGAATATTAGGGTTTGTTACCTCATGACGCTGTATTTCCAGATAATAATCATCACCGAACAAATTATGATACCATTCAATAGCCTCCCGAGCACCTTTCATATCACCTTTTAAAATCTTTGATGGCACTTCTCCGGCTATACAAGCAGAACAAACAATTAAATCCTCATGATATTTTTCAAGATCTTTTCGGTCAGTTCGAGGACGCTGATAAAATCCATCGACCCAAGAACGGGAAACCAACTTAATCAGGTTCTTATAACCGTTTTTATTTTTAGCCAAAACAATCAGATGATAACCGCTTATATCACCGTTCTCTTTCACTTTATCTTCCTTATTGTGATGAGCAACGTACATCTCGCAACCAAAAATAGGTTTGAAAAGCTCCTTACCTTCCTTTTTCCGGTCGTCATTAATCTTATTACAATAATCAAAAAATTCCTTGATACTGAACATGTTGCCATGATCCGTAATGGCAAGTCCTTTCATTCCATCAGTAATAGCCTTGTTGACCAATTTGGGTATTCGTGACATACCATCAAGTATAGAATAATGTGTATGTACGTGTAAATGAACAAAATCTTCCATATATATCCTTTCAAAAGTACTCAAAGATACCGCTAATAACTTTTACTTGCAAAAACTTCTTAAAGAAGTTATTAACAATCCATACGGCTAACAGAAAAACGCAAATAGCCATCCAATTAGCCGGTCTTTTATTTGCAGGTTGAATAAAATAGACGTATTTTTGCCTTGTTTTAAGTCATTCAGATGAACAAAATTAAGAAATTAAAAAAGATAAGACTTCATCGTGAAGGTACAGAAATACTGATTGGCAGTGCTGTCGCCCTTATCATTCTAAATGCTGCAATATTTTACTTATTCAGCAGTAAGATTCCTTTTTATATTCTTGCAGCTATAAGTTGCGTCGTTTACGGACTGATGGTAAACTTCTTTCAATGCCCTGTTCGTCTATTTGAAGAAGACACTGAAAAAGTAGTCGTCGCGCCTGCTGATGGAAAGATTGTAGTAGCACAAGAGGTAGAGGAAACGGAATTCCTGCGTCAACGCTGTATCATGATTTCCATTTTCATGAGCCTGACTAATGTACATGCCAACTGGTACCCTGTGGATGGAATTGTTAAAAAGGTCTATCATCAAGACGGAAGGTTTCAAGCAGCTTACCTTCCCAAAGCCAGCACAGAGAACGAACGTTCGGCTATTATAATAGAAACTCCTGAAGGAACGGAAATACTGATACGTCAGATTGCCGGAGCTATTGCCCGACGCATTGTGACATACGCCAGCGAAGGTGAAAATTGCTTTATCGACGAACACATGGGATTTATTAAGTTTGGGTCCCGTGTAGACGTATACCTGCCACTCGGTACAGAAGTATGTGTTAAGATGGGACAAAAGACGACAGGAAACCAAACTGTCATTGCCCGCCTAAAGTAAGTTGCTATGGCAAATTGCATCGTTCGAAATATTCCCAATGCTGTCACTTGCGGCAATCTGTTCTCCGGTTGTATTGCTGCTGTTATGGCCTTCCAACAAAACTATGAAGCTGCTGTCGGATTCATTATTCTTGGCGCGATATTCGATTTTTTCGATGGAATGTTTGCCCGTCTGTTACATGTTTCCGCCCCAATGGGAAAGGAATTGGATTCGTTAGCCGATGATATCACTTTTGGATTTGCTCCGGCAGCTATCGTTTTCTCACTATTTAAAGAAGTTCATTATCCCGGATTTATGGTATCATGGACATGTTGGATGCCTTATACTGCGTTTTTAATAGCTGTATTCTCCGCTCTGCGCTTGGGAAAATTCAATATTGATCCGCGTCAGAGCACTTCATTTATCGGATTACCTACTCCGGCTAACGCTCTTTTTTGGGGAGCACTGGTAGTCGGCGCGCGCGCTTGGCTCACATCGGATGCATTCAACGCGCTATATCTGTTTATTTTAGTCATCATCTTCTCACTGCTACTCGTTGCTGAGATTCCGATGTTTTCTCTGAAATTTCATAATTTAAGATGGCAGGATAATAAAATTCGATTCATTTTTCTTATCGTCTGCGTCCCTTTACTTGTCTTTATGAGAATTAGCGGGATTGCCGCAATCATTATATGGTATATTCTTCTATCGTTTCTAACAAAGAAGAAAGTATAATTTAAAGCCTTTTCCAACTATGCATATCCTTTTGTTCTTTTTATCGCTTATTCTGATATTCATTTTCATCGGACTTTACATCATCAGTAAAGCTGTGAATGGATTCTCCAATTTGTTTAAGACCAAAAAGCGGCAACCTCGCCAACCGATTGACGAGGAACGTAACCTTTCCAATTATGCTCACTCAACAGGAAAGATTTTCAAAGAAGATGAAGGGGAATACATTGACTTTGAAGAAAAGAAAGAGGACTGATTTCATCTTTTACTTTTAAAGAAGTCTGTTATAAGGCGGGCACATTCCTCTGCCATGACACCGCTGATAACTTCAGTCTTAGGATGTAATGCATTGGGAGCGAATTTATGGTATCCACGTTTTTCATCCGAAGCGCCATAAACGAGACGCCCCATTTGTGCCCAACCGATGGCTCCCGCACACATCACACACGGCTCCACTGTAACATAAATGGTACATTCATTCAAATACTTCCCGTCAAGTGTGTTTGCCGCGGCAGTAATAGCCTGCATCTCGGCATGAGCGGTCACGTCGCGGAGCGTTTCTGTCAGGTTATGCCCCCGACCAACTACTTGATTTCCGCAAATCACCACGGCACCCACCGGAACCTCGCCCGCGTCAGCAGCTTTCTTAGCCTCTTGTAAGGCCTGTTTCATATAAAAGATATCATCTGCCATATCGTCATTATTTTCCACAAATTTAGTTTTCGTTCTTCAATAATGCAATAAATTGCGTAATTTTGCAATCAGAAAATAGACAGACCCATGGCTGAGCATAATAAATTAGGGAAAGCAGGCGAAGAAGCAGCATCCCGCTACTTAATAAGTAACGACTATGTCATTAGGCATCGTGACTGGAAAAACGAAAAGCGGGACTTAGACATCGTGGCTGAGAAAGATGGCAAATTAATCATCGTCGAAGTAAAAACCCGCGCCGATGAAGAATATGGAGAACCGAAAGACGCTGTGACAAATAAAAAAATCCGGCATATCATTGAGTCGACCGACGCGTATATAAACAAGTATAATATAGACTTGCCAATACGTTTTGATATTATCTCTGTAACCGGAAAAGAACCGCCATTCCATATAGAACATTTCCCTGACGCGTTCTACCCACCCATTTGGTAATAAAAATAACTTAACATGAGCAATACCGCTTTTCCTTTGATACACGTTGAGGAAATAAACTCTACCAACAGTTACCTGAGTGCTCTTTGTGAAAAACAAGAGGTAGCCGATTTTACTGTCGTGCTCTCTGAATTCCAGTCGGAAGGACGCGGACAACGAGGTAACTCATGGGAATCGGATCCGCATAGAAACCTCACGTTCAGTTATGTGCTACATCCTTACTTTATAGATGTGCATCATCAGTTTTTACTTTCCGAAATAGCCTCTCTCGCTGTAAAAGACACGTTATCGGTTTATACCAATGACATTTCCATCAAGTGGCCGAACGATATCTATTGGAAAGATAAAAAAATCTGCGGAATGCTTATTGAGAACAACCTGACAAATACGTGTATCAATTGGAGCGTCAACGGAATAGGCATTAACATTAATCAGGAGACATTCCATAGTTCTGCCCCTAATCCTGTATCATTAAAACAGATTACAGGAAAAGAATACCAACCAAGGGATATTCTGAACCGGTTCATAGAACAGCTGATGGAATATTACGACATGCTTCGCAATGGAGAAAATAGGAAAGTAGACAGACTTTACCGCCATTCGTTGTTTCATCGCGAAGGTTTCCACACCTATAAAGACAAAATAGGAATATTCAAGGCAAAGATTACCGATATTGAGCCTAACGGACGCATTGTGCTGACAGATCAGTCGGGCAACGGGAAACGCTACATGTTTAAAGAAGTAGAATACATACTGTAATTATGGATAAGACCAATCGGCAGATTCTTCAAATAGCGCTTCCATCCATTGTATCGAATATCACAGTTCCCTTGTTAGGACTAATAGATGTTGCCATCACGGGACATTTGGGCGCGACTTCGTATATCGGAGCCATCGCTGTCGGAGGCATGCTTTTCAATATTATTTATTGGGTGTTCGGATTCCTCCGGATGGGTACCGGCGGAATGGTCGCTCAAGCCTTCGGGCGTCGGGATCGACAGGAGATTATCCGTTTACTGCTCCGCTCTGTTACGGTTGCCTTTTCTATTGCCATGATGCTGGTAATGGCTCAAAAACTCATCAATCTGATTGCGTTTGCCTTGATAGAAGCGTCTCCGGAAGTTCGGGAATACGCTAAAATTTATTTCAGCATTTGCATTTGGGGAGCTCCTGCCGTACTTGGGCTATATAGTTTTAACGGATGGTTCATCGGCATGCAGAACACCCGAATTCCAATGTTTATCGCCATTACTCAAAACATGGTGAACATCTTCACCAGTCTGCTCTTGGTCTACGTACTGAATTTAAAGATAGAAGGAGTTGCCACCGGAACTGTTGTCGCGCAATATGCCGGATTCTTTATGGCTTACGGATTATGGCGTAAGAACTATCGGCATCTTAAACCACATATCTCTTTCGACGGGCTGTTCGAACGGACTGCCATGATGAAGTTTTTCAAAGTGAACCGCGACATCTTCTTCCGGACCATTTGTCTGGTAGCTGTTACCGTATATTTTACATCGGCAGGCTCCGCGCAAGGAGAAGTGATATTAGCCGTTAACACCTTACTGATGGAGCTTTTTATGCTCGATTCTTACATCATGGACGGATTTGCATACGCAGGTGAGGCTTTAACCGGCCGGTTTATCGGAGCGGAAGATAAAAATTCGCTACGCGTCACAATTAAACGATTATTTATATGGGGAGCGGGGTTGGCTGCCATATTTACCATACTATATGCTGTTGCCGGTATTCCGTTCTTGCATATACTCACCAACGACCAATCGGTCATTGCCGCGTCTAAGGAGTATTTCTTCTGGGTGTTGCTCATTCCGTACGGCGGATTCGCGGCATTCCTTTTCGACGGCATCTTTACCGGAGCCACTGCTACAAAAATGATGCTTCAATCGATGTTCATTGCCACGCTCAGTTTCTTTATACTTTATTTCAGTCTGCGTGGTATATGGGGGAATCATGCCCTCTGGTTCTCCTTTATCGTTTATCTTCTATTAAGAGGTGTTTTGCAAGGTTGGTTAGGCAGAAAAATCATCTCGTAACCGGCAGCGATTTCCATCACCACAGCCGATGTATCATTTTTCATATCGTTTTTGTCGACGACAGGCCTTCTTTTCACGTAAAAGCACTGTCGAGCAGCTCGCCGATTCATTTTCTTGTGTAAAAGCACTGTCGAGCAGCTCGCCGATTCATTTTCTTGTGTAAAAGCATTGTCGAGCAGCTCGCCGATTCATTTTCTTGTGTAAAAGCACTGTCGAGCAGCTCGCCGATTCATTTTCTTGTGTAAAAGCACTGTCGAGCAGCTCGCCGATTCATTTTCTTGTGTAAAAGCACTGTCGAGCAGTTGAAAACAATCGTCCCACGCTTCACATCGATTGAAACGTGGGACGAGGAAGGGTTGAAAAAACTAAAACTGTTGTTATTGCGTCAAAAATGCCGAAAGTGTAAGAATCCGGCAGTTGCCTACGGTTTCCATGGCAAGCAAATCATCATCGCCGGTCAGCAAGAAATCCGCGTCCGACACAAGCGATAGCCCAAGCAGAAAATCGTCTTTCGGATCACGGCAATGTTGTGTCGGTTCTATCGGCGAATGATACTCGCAACGCTTGCGCAGAAAAGAGAGTAGCAATCGGCAGGATGTTTCGCTGAAATACTTTTGGAACTTGGGACGGCGAACCACCGCCATGATTTCCTCTTCCAATTCTTGAGACATCACGATAGCCGTTTTCCCATTTCCAATGATTTCTTTCAAGGAAAGTGTTACATTGCCTTTTATCAGAAAACTTATCCAAAGGTTCGTGTCGATAACAATTTTCATTGCTTGCCGTTGTAACGCTCTTCTCTAACCAATTTGCATTCACGGTCGATATCCTCCTGCGCAATGTTATCTGTGTGAAAGGCTGTCAGCAGTTCGTCCATATCTTTATTCAGAACATCCTGTTCATACGTCTTGCTACGCAATCTACCCAATCTCTTGATGTAATTAATAGCTTTTTTCATCAATTCGGCATCATTCGAGATATAGTTCAACTGTCGTTGTAGCTCTTCGTTTAATTGAAGTGTATTCATATCCTTGCCTCCTTATTGTTTAGTTGTTACGGTGCGAATATAGTTATTTTTACACGCAATAGCAAGTGGAAAGCGAGAAAATAATCGTCCTACGCTTCGTGTTGAGCGCGGTATCGAGTTTCTGACAACCTCGTTTATTCAAACAGCTCCCGATGAATGTAAAAGTTATAATTTCCTATTATTAATACCTATTCTTCATTATATCAATTATTTTTTGTTATTTCGCAACATAAAATAAACACTTATGAGTAAGCTGTCACATAGCATTTTATTAATGGTACTCGTGCTGGTAAATACTGCGTGCAGGCATAAAAAAGATGATCCTACTCCGGAACCAATCACAACACGTACCGTCTTAGTTTATATGGCTGCCGATAATTCCCTCGGGCAACTTGATTTGGCATCGGATGACATAGAAGAATTGAGAAAAGGAGTATTGTCGACCAACAGTAAAACGGACAATTTGTTATATTACATCGATAATTACTCCGGCAACCCGCGCTTGGTTAAATTAGACATCAACGGCACGACTTATCAAGAAACCACTGTCAAAACTTATCCGGAACATAACTCTGTATCGGTGAACACCATGAGTCAGGTAATAGCGGACGTGAAAGCCGCCTATCCCGCAACATCCTACGGATTGGTTCTCTGGTCGCATGCAGACGGATGGGTTCCTTCTGCCAAAGCGACCGTGGCGAGCAGTACTACCCGTTGGTGGGGAGAGGATGCCGGTTTTTACTCGTATATGGATATTCCTGATTTGAAAACGGTTCTTTCTTCCGCGCCGCGTTTTTCTTTTATCCTTTTTGACGCTTGCTTTATGAGCAGCGCGGAAGTGATTTACGAACTGCGCGACTACTGCGATTATCTCATAGCCTGTCCTGCGGAGATTCCCGGTCCGGGCGCGTATTATCCCGATGTGGTTCCCGCTATGTTCAATTACATGGATACGGAAGCAAATAATGTCGGCCTGTCAATAGCCTCAGCGTATTATACCCATTATGCCAACTCCTATAATCCCGCCATACCGAACAGCAACAACAACTGGACTGCCGGAGTATGTATAGAAGCTGTTAAAACAAAGAACATAGATATGCTTGCTTCTGCCACGAATAACATTATTACCGCGCATATTCATGACTCTGAAGCCATTGATGCTTCCGGTATTTACAACTACGATAACCGGCAGGCCAAAAGGTACTATCATGATATGAAAGAATTCATTCAACATATAGCAAACGCAAAGGAGTACGCTGAATGGAAAAGCGCTTTTGATAAAGCGGTTATATATTGGGCTGCCACTCCAAAGATTTATACGGCAGCAAAATCTGATGTGGTAGAAGTAGATAACAACGCGGGCGGACTATCTGTCTATCTTCCAAACAGCGGTCAACCATCACTGAATACTTACTTAAAAAAACTTGAGTGGTACCGAGCGGCAGGCTGGAACAGTACAGGTTGGTAACAAGATTATAAATTCACAACAATATGACAAGATTTAAACGTATATTATTGAAGTTGAGCGGTGAGAGCTTGGCCGGAGAAAAAGGATACGGCATTGATGAGAATCATCTTGCCGAGTACGCGCGACAGATTAAAGAAATCCATGATATGGGTGTTCAGATTGGCATTGTCATCGGGGGAGGGAATATTTTCCGTGGGCTGAGCGGCGCGGCTAAAGGATTCGACCGTGTGAAAGGCGACCAGATGGGCATGTGCGCTACCGTCATCAATAGTTTGGGGCTAAGCAGCGCGTTGGGCGCTATAGGCGTCTCTACCCGTGTATTGACCGCCATCCGTATGGAACCTGTCGGGGAGTTCTATAATAAATGGAAAGCCATTCGTCATTTGGAGAACAACGAAGTAGTTATTCTGGCAGCCGGAACAGGCAATCCTTATTTCACCACCGATACAGGCTCTTCTTTAAGAGGATTGGAGATTGAAGCAGATGTTATGCTAAAGGGTACCCGTGTCGATGGCGTCTACACTGCCGACCCCGAAAAAGATCCGACCGCGACAAAGTTTGATGATATCAGTTATGACGAAGTGCTGGAACGTAATCTGAAAGTGATGGACTTGTCGGCTATTGTGATGTGCCGCGATAATAACTTACCTATCTACGTATTTTATATGGATAAGCCGGGCAATCTGAAGAGAGTTGTCGAAGGAGAAAACATCGGTACTTACGTACATCGCTAAAAATTATTCGATGAAACATTGACAATACCGAATAGAATCTCTATATTTGTTCAAATATCAAACTTTAAATATATAATTATGGCAGACGCTAAAACTTATCTCAACGAAGCTGAGAAGAAAATGACGAATGCAGTCGAGCATTTGAAGGATACATTGGCTCATATCCGTGCAGGTAAAGCAGATATCCGTCTACTCGATGGCATCAAGGTTGAATCATACGGAACGTTGATGGCAATCTCGAATGTCGCGGCCATCACTACGCCCGATCAGCGCAGCATCGCTATCAAACCTTGGGACAAGAATATGTTCCGCCCCATAGAAAAAGCCATCATCGACTCATCGCTCGGCATTATGCCGGAAAACAATGGTGAAATTATCCGCCTTGGCATTCCCCCGTTAACAGAGGAACGTCGTAAACAATTGAGCAAGCAGTGCAAAAGTGAAGCGGAAGAGGCAAAGATGAGTGTCCGCAACGCTCGTCGCGACGCTATTGAAGCCTTGAAGAAAGCAGTTAAAAACGATGGCATGGCCGAAGATGTTCAGAAAGACTCGGAAGGTAAATTACAAAAAACTCATGATAAATTCATGAAGTTAATTGATGAAATCTTAGCAGAGAAGAACAAAGAAATCATGACCGTTTAATACCGATAAGCGTGCGAGGACTTGTTGTTAGGAACACGGGCAGTTGGTATGAGGTAAAAACCGATGACGACCGGCTTGTTGAATGTAAGATAAAAGGCAATTTCAGGCTCAAAGGAATCAGAAGCACCAATCCGGTAGCCGTCGGCGACTATGTGGACATCGTAGAAAATAAAGAAGGTACCGCCTTTATTACAGAAATTAAAGACCGCAAGAACTACATTATCCGTAAAGCGTCAAACTTATCGAAACAATCGCATATACTGGCCGCTAATCTCGACCAGTGCATGTTGATTGTTACTATTAATCATCCCGAAACAAATCTAATTTTTATCGACCGCTTCTTAGCTACGGCGGAAGCGTATCGTGTACCTGTTTCTTTGGTATTCAACAAGACAGACTTATTGGACAAGGAAGAACAGCAGAGACAAGACGAACTGATAAACATCTATACGAAGATAAATTACCCGTGCTTTAAAGTCTCTGCCAAACTTCAGACAGGTATGGAGGAGTTGAAAAACGGATTGAAAGGGAAAGTAACCCTTCTTGCCGGAAACTCGGGAGTAGGGAAGTCGACACTGATAAATGCGCTTCTGCCCGATTTGAATATCAAAACCGGCGAGGTTTCCGAGTCGAGTAACCGAGGAACACATACCACCACATTCTCTGAAATGTACGAATTGCCGGGCGGAGGCTATATCATAGATACTCCGGGCATTAAAGGATTCGGCACATTCGATATGGAAGAAGAAGAAGTAAGCCATTACTTCCGTGAGATTTTTAAAACCTCGTCCGGTTGCAAATATGGTAATTGCACCCATACGCACGAACCCGACTGCGCTGTCCTTGAAGCCGTTCGGAAACATGAAATAGCTGAATCGCGTTACATATCCTATCTCAGTATGTTGGAAGATAAAAATGAAAAGAAATATCGTGAAGCTTATTAATTTACTGTGGAAAATTTAAAACTTATGCTCTTTCAGGCGAGAGAACGCGTCATCGCACGCTTGATTTAAGCATTAAATAACATTATATCATGAAGAAAAATCTCCTATTTATATTCGTATTACTTTGTACATTCAGTGCTACTTATGCAGTTAAGCCGAAAAAACAAATTGTTAATACCAAAGAAGTCGGACTGGCTACCATCAATCGGAATATGGCAGAAGCACATATCAACTTCTTGGCCGGTGATAATCTAAAAGGTCGTGAGGCAGGAACAAGCTTTGGAAGAATAGCAGGAGACTATATCATATCTATGCTGAAACAATGGGATATAGCTCCTCTGTTCGAGACATACGAACAGCCCTTCTCGGCTTATCGCAGAGAACGGCAACATAACAAAGACCGATTTGAAGTGAATCTCGATTCCATCGCCAAGTTAAAAGAAATCCCTCATCAGCGTATCAACCTTCGGAATATCTTCGGAATGATTGAAGGAAATAATCCGAATGAGTATGTGATTGTGGGAGCGCATTACGACCATGTGGGGATGGATACTCGATTAGAAGGTGATCAAATATATAACGGAGCGGATGATAACGCTTCCGGAGTATCAGCGGCATTGCAATTGGCAAGAGCGTTTAAATTATCCGGGCAAAAGCCGGAACGGACCATTATCTTTGCTTTCTGGGATGGTGAAGAAGAGGGATTGTTAGGCTCAAAATACTTCACCTTATACTGGGAAGGGATGAACAAGGTGAAAAGCTACATGAACTTCGATATGATAGGGCGAAACAACAAAGAAGACCGTCCCATGCACTTCGTTTATTTCTATACGCAGGCATATCCGGCTTTTGAGCAATGGTTGAGATCGGACATAGAGAATTATCATCTGCAGTTGGAACCGGACTACCGCGCATGGGATAATCCGGTAGGAGGAAGCGATAACGGCAGCTTTGCAAAGAAAGACGTTCCCATTATTTGGTATCATACCGACGGTCATCCGGATTATCACATGCCGAGTGACGAGCCGTTCCGCTTGAACTGGAATAAATTGGTAGAAATTACCAAGGCTGCTTATTTAGCTACTTGGCGACTGGCTAACGAAAACAGTTATTAGCATAACGAATAGGTTAAATTACTTATTCATAACACACTAAACATTACTCTTTATACCCAAAAGCGTATCACAGCTTAAACAATTGAGGTGATATGCTTGAGTTTCTGTGTTCATCAGAAGTCCTTATCAACTGATACGTACAAACGGATAAACTCATACGCATGAATCGGCAAACTCATCAGCATGAGTTGGACAACTCGTCCGCATGAACCGAGCAACTCATCCGCGTGAGTTGAGCAGTTCATCCGCGTCAGTTTTTAATGTTCTCTTGACGACGCTGTTGAATCAACCGAATAAAAAATAACGGTGTGCCCGTTAGACACACCGCTATTCATATATAAAACAAACACATCAACAAATGCACGACCACGGCTTCAACTGCTTAAAGAAGTCGTTACCTTTATCATCAACAAGGATAAACGCGGGGAAGTCCTTAACAACAATCTTATAAATAGCTTCCATTCCTAATTCAGGATACTCAATACACTCTATGCTCTTGATACTACTCTGCGAAAGGACAGCGGCAACACCGCCGATAGTTCCCAAATAGAATCCGCCATGCTTATGGCAAGCGTCGGTTACAACCTGTGTACGATTGCCTTTAGCTATCATCACAAGCGACGCTCCATGCTCTTGGAACTCATCCACATACGGATCCATGCGGTTAGCCGTAGTCGGTCCCATCGCTCCACACGGATAACCCTCCGGAGTCTTCGCCGGACCGGCATACAGAATAGGATGATCTTTGAAATACGCGGGCATCTCCTGACCGGCATCCAAACGAGCTTTCAACTTAGCGTGCGCAATGTCACGGGCAACAATAATAGTACCGTTTAATGACACACGTGTGCTGACCGGATACTTCGTGAGTTCCGCACGAACAGCGTCAATACCCTTATCCAAATCAATCTCAATACCCTTAGCGCCTTCCCCCGGCTTGCGATACGCTTCCGGAATCAATTCGGTAGGATTAACATCCATCTTTTCCAACCAAACGCCATTTTCGTTAATCTTTGCTTTGATATTACGATCGGCAGAACAGCTGACACCCATACCGATAGGACAAGACGCGCCATGACGAGGCAAACGGATGACACGAATATCGTGTGCCAAATACTTTCC
Source organism: Phocaeicola oris (assembly GCF_021295095.1). GTDB lineage: Bacteria > Bacteroidota > Bacteroidia > Bacteroidales > Bacteroidaceae > Phocaeicola > Phocaeicola oris. Next base: position 77,161 of record NZ_JAJLQX010000013.1, on the reverse strand, counting down.
GCCAAACTGAGCGCCCAAGCCAATCTTATGCGCTTCGTGCAACAGTTTGTTCTCCAAATCAACATCACGGAACGCACGACCGGTCTCATCACCGGTTGTGGGCAGATTATCATAATATTTAATAGAAGCCAACTTAACCGTCAACAGGTTCTTCTCGGCAGATGTACCGCCAATAACAAACGCAATATGATACGGAGGACAAGCAGCGGTGCCCAAACTCTTCATCTTCTCAACTAAGAATGGGAGCAATGTTCCTTCATTCTGAATAGTAGCCTTTGTCATCGGATAGAAATAAGTCTTGTTGGCAGAGCCTCCGCCTTTTGCTACCATGACGAAACGATATTCCGCCCCTTCGGTTGCCTCAATATCTATTTGAGCAGGAAGATTGCAACGGGTATTCACCTCATCGTACATGGTAAGAGGAGCATTCTGTGAGTAACGCAGATTATCCTGAATATATGTATTATAAACTCCTAAAGAAAGTGCTTCTTCATCGCTGAAGCCGGTCCATACCTGCTGTCCTTTCTCTCCGTGAATAATAGCTGTACCGGTATCCTGACAGAAAGGAAGAATACCTTTACAAGCAACTTCGGCATTACGGAGGAACTGTAACGCGACATATTTATCATTTTCTGATGCCTCGGGGTCTTTCAGAATCTGAGCGACCTGCTCGTTATGAGCACGGCGCAACATAAATTCCGCGTCATGAAAACCCTGTTGAGCAAGAAGTGTCAAAGCCTCTTTGCTGACTTTTAAGATTTTCTTTCCTTCAAACTCACTAACAGATACTCCGTCCTTCGTAAGTAAACGATATTCCGTATCGTCCTTACCAAGCTGGAACATGGGAGCATACTTAAAATCCGGTGTCTTAGCCATATATACGTATATTTAAAATGATTAGTTTACTTCGATATACAAAGATAGAAAGTAATCCTGATATTTCTCCATCTTCTTTATAAAGTTTATGTTTATTCGTACTTTGGATAAAGGAAATCGTTATACGGGTACTTCTGTACATGCAGCTCACTCACTTTATGGTACAGTCGCTCTTTTAGCTCATCGACATTGATCCCATCTTTGGCAGAGATAAATATACAATTGTCGTTGAGCTTCGCCATCCAACTTTTTTCCAACTCTTCGAGCGTATAGTTCTCTTTAACTTTTGGAGTCAAATCATCCTCATCTTTCTGAACATAAGTATAGGCGTCCACCTTATTAAACACCATCATGGTCGGTTTACCACCCGCGCCAATCTCAGCCACTGTTTTATTTACCACATCAATTTGCTCTTCAAAATCGGGATGCGAAATGTCCACTACATGAATCAGTAAGTCTGATTCACGTACCTCATCCAGCGTAGATTTAAAAGACTCTATCAAATCGGTGGGTAACTTTCGAATAAAACCTACGGTATCGGAAAGCAGAAAAGGCAGATTTTCAATCACCACCTTACGGACAGTAGTATCGAGCGTGGCAAATAATTTATCTTCCGCGAACACCTCCGACTTTGCCAACAGGTTCATCAGTGTAGACTTGCCTACATTGGTGTATCCCACAAGGGCAACCCGAATCAATCGACCTCTGTTCTTCCGTTGTGTCTCCTTTTGTTTATCAATTTCTTTTAAACGTTCTTTCAACAAAGACATTCTATTGAGAATAATACGCCGATCCATTTCCAACTGGGTCTCGCCCGGGCCACGCAAACCTACCGTTCCTTTACCTCCACCTGCGCCGGAACCGCCTCCCTGACGCTCTAAGTGTGTCCATAGTCGTTGTAAGCGAGGCAACATATACTTATATTGGGCTAATTCTACTTGCGTCTTTGCGTTAGCTGTCTGAGCACGCATGGCAAAGATGTCAAGAATCAATGAGGTGCGATCTAAAATCTTTACTTGTAATGCCTTTTCTATATTCCGGATCTGCTTTGCCGACAGCTCATCATCAAAGATGACCATACCTATTTCTCGCTCCGCGTCTTCTTCCGCCTTTATATATTCGCGAATTTCTTCCAGCTTGCCCACTCCGACATAAGTCACCGAGTTAGGTCCTCCCACTCGTTGTGTGTAACGTTTTACCACATGCGCGCCCGCGGTATGAGCTAAAAACTCTAATTCATCCATATATTCTTTCGTTTTTCGCTCATCCTGCTGAGGAGTGATCAGTCCGACAAGAATGGCTGTCTCTGCTTTTACTTCCGATATAATAAATTCTCTCATTTAATCTAAAGAGTTATCCGATAATCTCATTGCGCAAAAGTAGCGAAATGATAAAAGAAGTGCAAGCAAATAAACAAATAAAAAGAGGATGAACAGACGCTCATCCTCTTTTAGTATATTATTGATTATTCCATCAATTCGGAACATATTGATCAGTATCAAAGCCAAAACTACCGGCTGTTACATGCAACTGCAAATTTAATACAAAATTACCTTTTAATTTGTCAGTATACATAAACACGCCATAACCCGGATCGTACGCAAAGCTATCGTCATTTTGCCAGTAGCCAAGATCACGTACACTTATAGTACCATATTTGGCAGAAGAGAACGGCAATGCCTGATCAGCTACACGGAAGAACTGCAATGCGTCATTATCGTCAGCACCGGTAACATCGGTCTTGGTCAAGATTAAAGAATAACCTGCGCCATAAAGATTTTTAAAACGATACTGGTTAGGATCTGATTCCAAAGACTGAAGAGTAGTTGGAACAGATTTATCAACACCCAATCTTTTTTGCATATTTCCACTGAAGTAATAAGTACCGGTCGAAACATCAACCCATGTCTTTCCGAAGAAAGTTTTCTGCTGTATAGCTTTCTCGTTGCCGCTTACAGCGACAGCGGAAATAGTATAATCACCTTTCATATTGGTAACAACAACATCTGCGTAATAACCGCCATTGTTCTCATCAGCTGTCGTTGCAGCCTTTGTTCCATTGGCTACTACATAGTCGGCATAAGCTTCTGTCGTAGCCCCATGACCTGAAACACTCGAAGTAGGCTCCGCGAAATAATAAACATCCGCGGTTTTATTATTAACGGCAATTCTCAAAGCAGAGTCCGTATCAGGATCATTAGGACTTTCAGCATCATACTGATAGAGAATAACACTTGGACTCCCATCCCCGCCCGGATTGGTGCCTTCTTCGTCTGTACAAGCATTCATAGTGAATACAGCGAGCAACACTATGAGTAATCTGTTCATATATTTGTTCATATTCTTTTTTCTTTTTAATGTTCTGTAAATTACCATACATACTCATCGGAATCACCGGTCGGCTTGACAGGAGTCGGGTTATTCGTACAAGCCGTATTGTAGTTAGTCTCTGTTTGAATAATACACAAGTTCATCCACTCCGGAACACTCTGTATATTCCAACGATTTGATTCCAAATGATATGTACCATTATAATTACGGATAATTCCTTTCTGCAAACGTTTGATATCGAATGTGGCAAAACCTTCGCCCCAAAGCTCAACACGACGTTGCCACCAAACTTCGTTCTGGAATTTAGAAGTTGAATTGTTGTAATAAGCTTCTGCTCCGTGAGTACCATATTCATATTTCGCGTCACGAGTCTGCGCAAATGTGGTCAATAAAGCTACACCTGCCGACTCACTCTGCATACCTGCAGCCTCAGCTTCAATCAGATACATTTCTTCAACACGCATCAAAGGAACGGCAACGGTAAAAGCAAGAGCTTGATTGACATGCTCACCCCCATTAGGACGGAACTTAACCGTGATACCGCCTACGCCCTTTGGAGAAGCGCCCTGACCGGTATTATACATACCCTTAGCATCATCGGTATAATCAGCCAAAGCCGCAATCTGCCCTTTCTCGTCCATACTGTCAATATTAAAATCGATAAATGCTTTCTTACGGAAGTCTGTTGCAGGGATGGTCTCATATAAGTGACGGTCGATCAACATATTCTGACCATAGTTTGCAGAGTAACCGCAACCGGAAGCTGCCACCTCGGAAATCATAATAGATCCCCAAGAAGAGTCTGCGTCATTCTCTAAAATATTAGGATTATCTGATTTGAACGAACAAGCGAACATCCAAGATTCATTGGGTGAGTTGAAACCTTTCTTTCGATCGTTATACTGAGCGTCTGTCAACAAAGAATAACCGTTTTGAGCCATCTTTGCATATTTCTGAGCGTTAGCCCAATCTTCCATTGTCAGATATGCACGAGCTTTCAAACCATATACTACTGTTATATCAGGAGTATAAACATCTAATCGTTTGTAATTAGCCAATTCTGTTTCAGCCTTATCCAAATCGGAAAGAATGAACGCCCACATTACTTCGTTAGTGGCACGAGGATTGTTTGGCAAATCTGTAAGAGCAGTAGTTTCGGTTACCAATGGAACAGTTTCTGCGCTCTTATCGGCTGCATAAGTCTTTTGAGCAAACATACGGGCCAAATCCATATAGAACATGGCACGCATGGCATGCGCGATACCTGCACCTGCCATCTTTTCTTCATCAGGATTCTCGCCGGCTAATGCAAGAACGGTGTTGCAACTCTTAATCCAAGCATAATAATAAGTCCAAGGAATCTGACACCTGGCATACTGGGGGCCAAGTCCGGTACCGCATGCATACCATGTGGAATACCAGTTATTGTTTCCATGAGCGACAATATCATTACCCATCACATCCCTCATAAGGAAAAATGAAGGATAACCGAAATCGTAAGGATAATGGCTGCTTCCACCATAAGTGAACTGACCGCAAAGGGTTGAAGTAATAGTGTTCACAAAATTGTTAAAAGATCCGGGAGCTTTTGCTGCTTGATCGTTTGTAGCAAGAATATATCCCCTATCGGTTTTATAACCTTCCGGATCGTATTCTTCAATACAGCTTGTTGTAAGCGAGCCTGCGATTACAACAGCGAATAACATTGAAATTATCTTTTTCATATAATTATCTCCTTTCTTTAGAATGTCAACTGAATACCACCCGAAATAGTACGCACCGGAGAGTACTGATTGATAGTTTCAGTTGTTGAGTATGAATAACGTGGATCCAAGCCCTTACGAGCACTCCAGAAGCAGAGGTTTTCACCGGCTGCATAGATACGAATCTTAGAGATCTCTTTTGTAAGCTTAGGTAATGTATAACCTATGGTAAACGATTGGAAGTTCAAGTAACTTGCGCTCGTCAACCAACGGTCGGAGGCAGCTGCTGTATACTGATCGCCAAACTGCCAACGTGGAATATTACTGCTGGCATTATTCGGTGACCAAGATTTTAAAATATCTTTATGGAACGCGGAACCCGCATTGTTAGAAGTTTCACATGGAGACATTAAACCGGAGTAACGTCTATCATAAATCTTACCGCCAAGCTGATAATCGAACTGAAGGGAAGCGTCAATACCTTTCCAACGGAATGAAGTACCAAAACCTCCATAAGCCTTTGGAAGCAATGAACCTAACGCGTATTTAGAAGCTTTGTTAGGGTTGGTGGTTACTGTGTCATAGTTTTTACCGGGCTTATTGGTAGCGCCATTCAAAGAATTATCAACCCAATAGGTAGCCTCGCCCTGCTCATTCACACCTGCATATTTGGCACGGAACGCATTGTAAAGCGGACCGCCTTCTTCATACCACAAATTCGTCTCTGTGAAACCGCCATTCTCTGTAATCTTTGCTTCAGGTAACTTCAAAATCTTGGTACTGTTGTGAGCAATATTGCCGCTTACCGACCAATCTATATCTTTTGTCCTAACCAAAACACCTGTTAAAGTGAGTTCGACACCCCGATTGCGGATATCTCCGATATTACCATAGTAACCACGTGAACCGGCTGATTCCGGAATTGACAGCCAGAACAGCAAATCGGTTGTCTTTTTGTTATAGAAATCAACAGTACCGTTCAATCTGTTCTTAAACAAATTGAATTCCAAGCCAACATTCAAGTTGGTTGTTGTTTCCCAAGTAATATCCTGATTACCTACACGGAAGAAAGAAGGAGATATGGAAGTATCACTGCCCTTAGAAAGAGAATACATGTCGGTATATGCCCAATTTCCGATATTATCGTTACCCTGCTGACCAATAGAAACTTTCAATTTCAACATATCAACCCAAGTAAGATTCTTCATAAAGGCCTCTTTTGTCAACATCCATGCGCCGCCTACCGACCAGAATGATCCCCAGCGATGATCCTTAGCAAACCGTGAAGTAGCGTCACGACGATAAGAAGCAGATGCGAAATACTTTTCCGCGAAGTTATATTCTACATTGCCGAAGTAACCTTCAACATTATATTTATTAGTGTATGATTCGGAATCAGACTTAGTTGCAAATCCGTTGATTTCCTTGATAGCCGGTGAAAAACCTCCGGTTGCTTTTGCCCACAAGTACTTGGTACGAGTTTTATAATACTCATGACCAAGCAATACCTTCACGTTATGCTCTCCGAAATCTTTCAGGAAAGTCAATGTCTGCACATGGTTCGTTCTGAAAGTTGTCGATGACGACTTCTGAATTTCACCGTTAGTCACCACTTTCGGCCCGAAGAACGGGTTCTCATAATCAGAAAAATTACTTTGCCCTAAGATAGCTGTACTCTGAATAGCTGCCTTCAACCACGGCATAATAGTAATATCTGCGTTGAAAGAACCGTTTAACTGATTTCCTTTCGATGTTACCTTATTATAGGTATTAGATCCCAACGGGTTACCTGTCGACAGGAACGGACGGGACAAACCGTAATAGTTAGTGGCAGGAACACCATAATCGTATGACGGATTGCCATTCATATCGGTTGCGATACCGACAACTCCATTCTGCACTGTACGGATGTACGCAGGATAAATAGGAGCAATATTCGAAGTATAGTACAAAATATTGGTTGAATTTAAACTTGAACCACTCAAATTAGGGTTAGAATCTTGGTTAGAGTGAACAAAGTTCACATTCGCGCCGATCTTCAGCCAGTTCTTTGCCTGCAATTCTGCACGAACACGAGCATTAAAACGCTCGTAACCGGAAAACTCGATGATTCCATCCTCATTCAAATAACCTGCGCTGGCATAGAAAGAAGAACGATCGGATCCACCGTTAATACTAACATCGTATTCCTGACGTAAGGCTGTTTTATAAGCCAAATCTTTCCAATTATCAGGAGTAACATAGTAAGTAGTACCATTAGCGCCCGTATACTGATAACCTAATGTAGCGGCAGGATTAATCTTACCATTCATGCCAATCAAATACTGACCTTCAGGAACTGTATATGCCTGATAAACCAAATCACTCAAAGTCTTCTTATTAGCAGCAACGTTAGCGGCAGCGGCACTCATACCCTGACCATAGAAATAATTGTTGTATACCTGAGCATAGTAAGCTTCATAGTACTCTGCAGGATCATCAATTGTATCATAATCCTGAACGGCGCGAGAGTTAACACCCCACTTAGCATTGAGTGTAACTTGAGCATCGTGGTTATTACCTTTCTTAGTAGTAATAAGTATAACACCGGCAGCGCCACGGGCACCATACAAAGCAGCAGAGGCTGCATCTTTCAATACAGATACCGACTCAATATCGTCAGGGTTAATGTTTGAAAGTGAAGCAGTATAAGGAGCGCCATCAACAATCACTAACGGATCCTCACCTGCATACAAAGAGGCAATACCACGAATTTTAAATTTACCGGAATCGGAACCTGGCTGACCTGATGTACCACGAATCTGCAAACCGGGAACGGAACCTGCCAACGTATTGGCCACATTGGTTGTAACGTGCTTTGCGATATCTTCCTTACCAACAACAGCAGCAGATCCGGTAAACGCGGATTTCTTTGCAGTACCGAAAGCAACAACCATAACTTCATCCAACTGTTCTGTGTCCGGTTCCAGTGAAACCTTCAAATTTGATTTGATGGCAAGTGTTTGAGATTTCATACCAATGTATGAAACAGTCAATGTCTTAGCAGAACTTGGAACATTCGAAATACTGAAATTACCATCAATATCGGTAACTGTTCCTAATGTTGTACCGTCAACCACAACAGAAGCACCTACAACTGGCAATCCGTCTTCAGCCGAGGAGACATTACCATGTACAGTCCTGACTTGTGCGGACGCCAAACCTATACCTATAAATAGGTAGGTTAAAAACATCACTACTTTTCTTTTCATAAAAATTCTCTTAAAGTTTAACTTTAAATTAAAATATTTTGCTCCATTTTGATTTGCAAATTTAAAAATAATTTTTCTAAAAGCAATCTTTTTATCGTTCTTTTTTAAGCAATTAATAGCTAAATTGAACATTTTGGAAGAAAAAACAGGAGTTTATGCAGCATTTATTAACCGTATAATATGCTACATAACATAAAATATTGTTTAAAAAAAGAATTTGATTAAAGATTTATTAATGAAATGAACTTTAAAGATTCGAAGCAGATAAGGAAAATTTACACCGCGTTAAGAAGAATATGGAAGGTTATGCAATTGAGATATGGCACACTGTAAAAGGATTTAAATAAAAGATGCCGGCAAGCACAAAATTCTTCTTAAACAAGTTGGCCAACTCATCAGCGTCATTTCGCCAACTCATACGTATGAACAGAAAAAGTGACGGCCATAAAATTCGGAAATTATCAAACCACTTGATATGTTTTTCTATATAAGATAACGTGAATTCGATGAAATAACAGGATGCCTATGTAGAAATCTACAAAGATGGATACGACCTTATAGTATGTTTAAAACGATGTTTTTCTCTTTTTATCAGGTTCTTTAAAATTGTCATAAAGAGATTAGTAAAAAAGAACCGTATGAATCACTCAACTCATACGCATAATCTACTTGTTTCACATAGGTGAAACAAGTGACTCACATCAGTGAAACAAGTGTATCACATCAGTGAAACGAATGTATCACATCTGTGAAACGAAAAATTCTTTTGATGAATACGGCAACATATATGGCCACTTTCTTTGTTCCTACGTATCGGGGTAGTAGCCGTGTACCATTGATTTCTTCAAAGATTTGCGTGTCTGTTTAAGAAGCTGCGGAGATACGCGGCTTACATTATTTTGAATTCGTCGAACTCACGTTAAGATAGATAGCAGATAGTATCAGAGAAGGTTTTTTATCTCATTCCAATCATGAATTTCATGCATCGGTTTAACCGGTGGAACATTGTTTTGCAAATTAAAGAAAATATAATCCATCCCAACATTAATAGCACCTTGAATGTCAGTATTCCAAGCATCGCCTATCATGATAGAAGTTCGAAGCTCCGATTGAGTAGCCGAAAGCGCGAAGTTATAAATCTGAGAGCCCGGCTTATGAACGCCGATGTCTTCGGAAAGTATCACCTTTTTAAAATACTTTTCCACTCCGCTCGAACGCAATTTTTGTACTTGCAACTCACGAAAACCGTTCGACAAAACATACAGATTATACCTATTATATAAATAGTCGAGCGCTTCGACGGTATGAGGCATCAGCTTTTCCTTTAATGCGACGCGCGACATATAGTCTTTGGTGTATCTGTCAACCAACGCCTCATCGTATGCTCCAACAACACGAAAAGGATAAGCATAACGAATTCCGTTAAGCTCATCCTTTGTTATACGACCTGCCCCGTAGTCTACCCAAAGTTGTACGTTCTTCTCACTGTAAATTTGAAAGAACTGATCGAAAGAATCAAAGTATCGATTGAAATGATACTTCTCATACATCTCCACAAAGGTGTCACGGGAGTTCTCATCGAACGCCCAAACGGTATTATCCAGATCAATGAATACGCTTTTATACACGTACCTTATTTAACTTTTATTACCAAATAGCGAGATACACTCCAGAAATCGCTTGGCTTGATAATATTCAAAGTCAATTGCCCCTTGTCATCTTTATCCAGACTGTACGAACCGGCCGGATGGGTAGTCAGCAAAGTAGCGTTCTTTGAATACAACTTGATAGCCTTATCCGTACGGATATCAATTTGAGTGAAATAATCCTTGTTGAAGTCTTTATTCTTCAGTACGTCACCGTCCACTAAAATCTTTTGTTCCTTCAGCTCACTCTTTGTTCCAAATACAAACCACGCTGCATTCAAAGCCTTATCCTGACTTGCTACGGTAGCCTCTTTCTCTTTATTATCGGCTTTCAGATTAGTTACATCCTCGTTCAACATGGCAACAGCATCATCCAATTCGGTGATGCGGATGTTCTTATTGGCCAACTCTGCCTGCAAGTCTTGAATTTGCTGTTCTTTCGACTCCAATTCCTTTGTCAGGTTAGAGATGGCTTTCTTCAGCTGGGCTGACTGATAAGTACTTCCTTGCAATTTCTTTTGCAATTCTACTATCTGCTCACGATTAGCTTTCAATTTCTCACTGATAAAACGAATATTCTCTTTAATTTTATCAGGATTGTTCTCGGCTCCTGCGCTTGACAGATCAACACGGTTCTCTGCTTCGTTAATCTCGCGGAAACCTTCCTGAACTTCGTTAAAAGCACCCATGATGTCGTCCAACTCAGCATTTCTGTTAGCCAATTGAACCATCAAAGAATCATTCTGAGCTTTCATCGCTTCTTGTTTTGCGCCATTGTTACAACTAAACAGCGCTAAGGTCATAAATGACAATAATAAAATCTTTTTCATCTTACACCTAAAATTTAATTTCTTTACTTTTCTTCTTTTTTACCACCGAGGACAATGACAAATTCGCCTCTCGGTTCGTTCTGATTAAAATGAGCAATTACTTCGGTTAATGTTCCCCTGACACTCTCCTCGTGTATTTTCGATATTTCGCGACATACCGAAACCTTACGGTCAGGTCCGAATACTTCGGCAAATTGCGTCAATGTTTTAAGGATCCGAAAAGGCGACTCATAAAAAATCATCGTTCTTTCCTCGTCTTTCAGTTCATTCAATCGGGTCTGGCGTCCTTTCTTCTGCGGAAGGAACCCTTCGAAGCAGAAACGGTCATCGGGTAATCCCGATGCTATCAAAGCCGGAACGAATGCAGTAGCTCCCGGCAGACATTTAACTTCTATTTCATTCCGAACGCATTCCCTTACCAACAGAAATCCCGGGTCGGATATACCCGGCGTACCGGCGTCGGAAATCAAAGCTACTGTTTCACCGGCCTTCAGCCGACCTACAATACTGTCTACCGTTTGGTGTTCATTAAACTTATGATGAGAGAGTAAGGCATTCTTTATGTTGTAATGCTTCAGCAGGACACTTGAAGTGCGGGTATCTTCGGCTAATATCAGATTTGCCTCCTTCAGCACTCGAACAGCCCGAAAAGTCATATCTTCCAAATTTCCTACCGGAGTAGGCACTACATAAAGCATACCCATAGTTTCTCTATCAAATTTGGTACAAAGATAGTGGGTTTTAATTATGTTAATTATAAATGACCCTATCTTTTAACAGAAGTTGTACAAATAATAGGGGTAATAGTGTTTTATTAGTAAAATCAAGGATGTTTTTTCGGATAATTAATTCAGAATTCTGTATCTTTACAGCCCTATAAGAAAAGCGAAAATATGTCTGAGTATTCAGAAGATCAAATAGATGAAATTCGCCACAGAGGTCGTATAGAAGTTATATGTGGCTCTATGTTCTCCGGGAAAACCGAAGAACTAATCCGACGTATGAAACGCGCTAAGTTCGCTCGGCAGAATGTCGAGATATTCAAACCAAGCATTGATACGCGTTATTCCAATGATGATGTAGTATCGCACGACGCGAATATTATTGCGTCCACTCCAATTGAGTCGTCGGGCAGCATTCTGCTCCTTTCATCGGACAAGGATGTGGTAGGAATAGACGAAGCCCAGTTCCTTGACAATGGGCTGATAGAAGTCTGCAACAAATTAGCCGACAGTGGAATACGTGTAATAGTTGCCGGTTTGGATATGGATTATAAAGGAATTCCGTTTGGTCCGATACCTGCACTCTGCGCTATTGCTGACGAAGTGACGAAAGTACATGCTATCTGTGTTAAATGCGGCCATCTGGCTTATGTATCTCACCGACTTTCAAAAAGTGACAAGCGGGTTCTGTTGGGTGAGCAGGACAAATACGAACCGCTCTGCCGTTCTTGCTATCGGAAAGCATTAGCTGAAGAAGCAAACGAGAATACTGCCGAAGACTGATATCCCGACAGGTTACAGGTTAATTGATATAAATAATGCAGAAAAAAATTACATTCGACTCATTTATCCGCATGGTGCTGGGAGCCTTTGTGGTAATATGTGTATTGCTCCTTATCAATAGATTGAGTAGTGTACTGCTTCCGTTCTTTGTGGCATGGCTTATAGCCTATATACTTTATCCGTTTGTCAAGTTCTTCCAATATAAATTGCATTTTCGCAGCAGAGTACTTTCCATTATAGCGGTCATTCTTCTGTTCTTAGGAATTATTACACTGATTATCTGGGGAGTGATACCTCCATTGCTTGAAGACATCGGAAAAGTGAAAGATCTGATAAGCGCGTATTTTATAGAAGGCACTAAACATGCTAACATTCCTGATTTGGTGCAGAACTTTATCAACGAATATGTTGATATGAAGAAAGTGCAGGAAGCCCTCAACTTTGAAAACATAAGCAATATAATTAAGGAAGGAGTTCCGCAGATATGGAACTTCTTAGCAGGCAGCATGAGTGTCTTAATTAGTATTTTTGCTTCTTTCATTGTTTTGCTATATATGTTCTTTATCCTTATTGACTATGAAACGCTTTCGAACGGTTGGGTGAAATATATTCCTAAGAAGCAACGTAACATCACTTATCAGATATTCTGTGATGTAAAGGATGGTATGAATCGTTACTTCCGCGGACAAGCTCTGATAGCAACCTGCGTCGGCATTCTATTCGCCATTGGATTTCTCATCATTGACTTTCCGCTGGCTATTGGTTTTGGCTTGTTCATTGGAATATTGAATATGGTTCCGTATCTGCAGCTCATCGCTTTGGTTCCAACGGTCATTCTGGCCTTACTGAAAGCTGCTGCAACCGGTCAGAACTTTTGGTGGATTTTGTTTCTTGCCATTATAGTATTTTGCGTAGTGCAAGTCATTCAAGACATGATCATCACACCGAAAGTAATGGGCAAGGCCATGGGAATGAATCCTGCCATCATCTTACTTTCTCTCTCCATCTGGGGCTCCCTAATGGGTATCGTCGGAATGATTTTGGCACTCCCTCTGACCAGTCTCATTATCTCGTATTATAAAAGGTATGTCATAAAAGAGAATGGTACGGTAGATACAGAAGAGCAAGAAGAAACGAAAGACATAACGAAAGAAACAGGTAATTAAAATTGAAAATAATTATTTAATACTATCAGGTATGGCTCTCTACATTCATTTCGTAAAACTTATGGAAGTAAAAACATGCACTATAAAGTTCTATAAGTGACATTTTAAAAATAAATTTAAAAAAAGTAGGATTATTATTTGCAGGATACAATAGAAAGCACTACCTTTGCACCGCTTTCCAAGAAGTTGAAAGCAATAAGGAGATTCGCTAGCTCAGCAGGTAGAGCACAACACTTTTAATGTTGGGGTCTTGGGTTCGAGCCCCAAGCGGATCACAGAAATGGTAAAAAGGAGATTCTTCGCGAATCCCCTTTTTTGTTTTGAAAGATACCTTAAAAATCTTGAACAAGGGCTCCAAGAACGTCCTTATCCTTGATTTTCGACCAATAATAATTAGCCTTCTCCTTATCACCACGACCGGAATACAACAAGCCTATCGCATAGTTGGCATCATCAGGATTCTCGAAAAGGTCAATGTTATGTTCCTTGCACCATTCAAAGGATTCTCTGCCACTGAAGCGAGTAAGTTCTTCATCAGTTACGTTATGATCAAAAATTGTTTCCATGTCGTAAAGATAAATTAATAATTGGATAATAGTAAATTAAAATGCAAAAATATGAACGAAAAGGATTTTTTTGATATGATAAAGAAAAAGATGAAAGCTAAGATGGAAAATCTTGAAAAGGCAGTGAGTGTGTTCGACCTGCCGAAAGATGCCGACTACGTCTACAGGGAATAGAAGTATAGAGAAACCTCAATAGTACCGGAAGAAGAAAAAAGGAGATGTATCAATCTGACCCACCTCCTTTCTACGAGGTTGCCGACTTGAAATTATCGCGTCTTTTATGGCCCTCCCTCTGTAACAAAGATATGCCTTTAATTATTTAAAAACAAATCTTTAGTTGAAAATTGTGAACGAAAAGGAGTTTTTTGATATGATAAAGAAAAAGGTGAAGGCTAAGACGGGAATTCTTGAAAAGGCAGTGAGTGTGTTCGACCTGCCGATAGATGACGACTACGTCTACAGGGAATAAACTTCAACAGTACCGGAAGAAGAAAAAAGGAGATGTATCAATCTGACCCACCTCCTTTCTTAGCGAAACAATTCAATTTTAACTATCCACCAACAGTCGCTTTAATTCCATATCTTGCAAAGATATCGATACAATGCTGTTGTTCCGCTTCTGTAGGAGTAGACATCTCATAACCCTCCGGATTATAGAGATTCCACATTCGAGTATGCTTTTCCTTTCCTATATCATGATAAGGCAACAGGTTTACTTCTTTACGTTTCCAAGAAATACTTGATAGGAATTCAGCCGATTCCTTTATATTCTTTTTGTCTGAGTTCACTCCTTTTATTAAAGGAATACGAATAAAAAAGTCTCCACCCATCTCAGCCAATAGCGTAATATTATTCAAGATTTGTTCATTAGGAACACCGGTGAAAAACTTATGCTTTGAAGAATCCATTGACTTCAAATCTACCAGAAAGAGTTCACAGTTTTCCATTACCTTCTGTACTACTTTCGGCGTTGTATAAAGAGTTGTATCAACTGTCCTATGAAATCCGCGTTTTCCCAATTCTTTTAGAATCTCAAGAGCATAGTCGGGATGTGTCAATGGTTCTCCACCACAAAGGGTTACACCTCCATGACTATCTTGCATTATGTCACGTTCTTTCTCAATTTCTTTCATCAAATCTTCCATCTTCCACTCTTTGCCGCACATCTCTAAGGCAGTTGTAGGACATACATCGGTACACATGCCACAACTGATACATTTACCTTCTATCGGCATAATACCATTCGGAGTAAGTTCAATGGCATGCATAGGGCAGACATCCACACAACTCTTGCAACCTATACATTTCGTTTTCTTATAAATCTTCTGTCGTTTGCTGCTCCAACTTTCCGGATTATGGCACCAAATGCAATGTAACGGACAACCTTTAATAAAAATGGTGGTCCTGATTCCAGGACCATCATTGATAGCATATCGCTTAATATCAAAAATTAAAGCCATATCAATTACAATTCTTCGTTCTGAGTACGGGCGATAATTTCGTTCTGAAGCTGAGAAGTCATGTCATTGAAATAGTCAGAGTAACCGGCTACACGTACTAACAAATCCTTATAATCTTCCGGATGCTTTTGTGCGTCAAGCAATGTCGCGGTATCAACAATATTGAATTGAACATGATGGCCGCCAAATTTGAAATAAGTACGAATCAGACTACTCAGCTTTTTCATATCCTGCTCTCTTTTTAATAAAGCCGGAATAAAACGAATGTTCAATAATGTACCGCCACTCTTCGACTGATCCAATTTTCCTAAAGACTTAATAACGGCAGTAGGCCCGTGGGTATCTGCGCCATGTGACGGAGAAGTACCATCACTAATAGCGAAGTGAGCAAAACGACCATTGGGTGTAGCGCCACAAACCTGACCAAAGTAGTTATGGCAGGTGGTACTCAACATATTTAAATGAGTTTTGCCACCACGAGTATTGGGATGACCATCAATAGCTTCTACCAAGTCATCATATACTTTAACGGCAATGGTATCGGCATACTCATCGTCATTTCCAAAGAAAGGAGTATGATTACGGATATATTGACGCATCTTCTCATTTTCTTCAAAGTTCGTATCACATGCCTTAATAATCTCATCCATCGTATACCTATGGTCTTCAAACACGTGCTTCTTCAATGAGCATAGGCAGTCGGTTATTGTTCCCAAACCTGTACACTGAATATACTGTGTGTTATAACGAGCACCACCACTATAATAGTCCTTGCCCTTCTCTACACAATCATCTATGAACAAGCTCAAAAATGTCGCAGGTGCATAAAGAGAGAACATACGTTCAATATAGTTATTAACGCCCAGTTTCATATTAACGAAATACACCATCTGTGCATGCCAAGCGTTATAAAGTTCATCATAAGTCTTAAATGTACGAGGATCGCCTGTCTCCAAACCAATCTTCTTTCCTGTCTCCGGATCGGTACCATTATGTAGCGTTATCTCCAGAATCTTCGGAGTATTCAGATAACCGGTCAAAAGATATGCTTCTTTTCCAAGTGCGCCTACCTCAATACATCCCGAACATCCTCCTTCTCGAGCATCCTGTGGAGTTTTTCCTGCACGGAGTAATTCACTGACTATCTGATCGGCATTAAAGATGGAAGGATAGCCGTTGCCCTCACGAATGACACGAATACCTTCTAACACGAATTCATCAGGAGTATCCTTTGTTAACTGAATATTTAAACCCGGCTGCAATTCATGAAGTTCTTCTTGCACCTCAAGAGCCATGTATGAAATATCATTGGCCACCGGATTTCCATCCGGATCCATACCTCCAAGATTGATATTAGTAAAATCATTATATGTACCCGACTCACGTGCTGTAATACCTACCTTTGGAGGGGCCGGTTGATTATTAAACTTAATCCATAAACAAGAAAGCAATTCCTTTGCCTTGTCGTATGTCAGCGTGCCCTCTTTCAGACCTTTTCGGTAGAAAGGATAAAGATGCTGATCGATATGCCCCGGATTCATACTATCCCAACCATTCAACTCGGTAACAGTACCCAGATGGACGAACCAATACATTTGAATAGCCTCCCAATAATCACGTGGAGCATGAGCGGGAACCCAATGACATACTTCTGCAATCTTCAACAATTCAGCCTTACGCTGTGGACGAGTCTCCTTTGCTGCCATTTCTTCTGCCAACTTAGCATGTCGCTCTGCAAACAGAATAGCAGCATCGCAACTGATGTCCATAGCTTTCAACTCCATCTGCTTATCCGTAGCTTCCGGGTCATTGATAAAATCAAGTTCTGAAAGTTTACGAGCAATATGCTCCTTTATATCCAGCAAGCCTTCATGATACATTTTACCATCCATTGCCGTATGACCGGCAGCACGTTGTTCCATGAATTCTGTGAATACACCGGCTTCATACGCGTCTTTCCAAGCTTCAGATACATGATTGAAGATACGTTCACGTTGAGTTTTACCGGCCCAATAAGGAATGACAACCTTTTCGTATGTATCTATATCTTCCTGACTGATTTTATAGCTCTGCAAATCACGATCGTTCAAAACATGAAGATCCTCCACAGAGTGACAAGTCAGCTCGGGAAAAGTAGGAACAGCTTTAGGAACCGGTCCACGTTCACCAACAATCAGTTCGTCATCTCCTATATAAATGGTCTTCTTTTTGCAGATTTCGTAAAAGTTTCTTGCACGAAGTTCGGCAATAGGCATGGTGCCATAGTATTTCTTGTAAAACTCAGTCTCAATGAGCGCACGCTCAATGGTCAGAGTAGCAGGGGTATCCAAACTCTGTTGATGCAGACGTTTGATTCTATCGTTCATACCCCCGTCATTTTCCGGATGTTTAATTGGAAAATTCATAATTCCACGTATTAATTATTAGTTCTTCTTTTATTTGGAAGGATTATGAAACTCGTTAACCTTCTTATGCTTACTGATTTGCTGATTGGTCTTTGGAAAATATTTAGCTAAGAGATTATATAAGTCCGGATCATATTCCTGCAACTCCTCACGAGTGTTCACCCAATTATGTTTCCCATCCGGACGAGCAACTTCTGCGTTTACGTTAAACCAGTCCTGTACTCCTTCAGCCCAATATTCAGCAATGTCTGTTTCAGCGTATGTGTTAGCCCATAAACCTTTTGACTTAGCATTATTCAATAGCTTTGTCAGCGTATCATTAATGTCTTTATCAACCTGAATGACCCCAATCAAATGTATAGCATGCGAGAACTCATGAATAAGGATATCTTCTGCATGATATTTATCAATTTGATAAGCCAGAATATTCTCTTCCGCGCAGGTAGTCAAGGGTTCATTTAAGTCTCCACCCAAACCACGAGCACGCAAATTCCAGTTCAACGTAGTGTCATTAATCAAATAATGATGCTCAGGTATGTCTGTCGTTCCTTCATAACGAGCCATAATACCTACACGAGCATGCCCTTTATGCATGGCTTCCAACACTTTCGGACTCAACATGCTGGTCATGGAATACAACGTCTTGAAAGCTGCTTTGTAACAAGAATCAGGAACCCGCCATGACGAGACTAAAGGGATTCCGTTCACATCTACATAACGAGTATAGAATTTATCCAGCTTCAATGAATCCGGGGGTATAGTGATAGTGAAATCAGGGACTACAATGCTATCTACTCGTTCTTCTTCCGCGACCGCTTCTTGATTCTCTGTTGCAGGCTGTTTTACCTGTTTACACGAAACAAGCACAAGTGTGATTGATAATAACAGGAAAATGCGTCTCATGTTATGCAATTACTTTAAATATGAATAGCGATAATCTGTCGGTGAAACCAGAGTCTCTTTTACAACACGCGGAGTCACCCAACGAATCAAGTTAAACTCACCACCGGCCTTATCGTCTGTGCCGGAAGCACGAGCACCGCCAAATGGCTGCAAACCAACAACGGCGCCTGTCGGTTTATCGTTAATATAGAAATTTCCGGCTGCGTTCTGCAACTGTTCAGAGATACGCTCTGCAGCCAAACGATCCTGCGCGAAGACAGAGCCTGTCAAGCCATAAGGAGAAGTCTCATCACAAAGCTTAACCGTCTCTTCTACCTTATCATCATCGTATGGATAAACGGTCAGAATTGGGCCAAAGATTTCTTCTTCCATCGATTTGAAATGTGGATCAGATGTCTCAATCACTGTAGGTTCAACAAAGTAACCGACAGATTTATCGCAGTTACCGCCCATAACAACTTTTGCATCCTTTGAATTCTTTGCGTAATTAATGTACTCGGCACACTTATCGAATGAAGCCTCATCAATAACTGCGTTGATATAGTTAACAGGATCTTTAACATCACCCATTTTAACTTCCTTTGCCATGGCTTTCATATCTTCCAATACTGCCGGCCACATACTCTTCGGAATATACATACGCGACGCGGCAGAACACTTCTGTCCCTGATACTCGTATGCGCCACAGAAAGCTGCTGTCGCGACGGCTTTTGTATCAGCCGTAGGATGAACGAAAATAAAATCTTTACCCCCTGTCTCACCTACTATGCGCGGATAGGAGATGTAATTATCAAGATTAGCGCAAGCTGCCTGCCATAATGTTTTGAATGTAGCTGTAGAACCTGTGAAATGGAAACCCGCAAAATAATGAGATTCTGTACAAATCTTACCAATTAACGCGCCGCTGCCCGGCAAGAAGTTGACAACGCCATCGGGAAGACCGGCTTCCTTATACAGTTTCATCAAATAATAGTTACTCAACAAAGCTGTTGTTGATGGCTTCCAGACTGCGACATTACCCATCAAAATCGGAGTCATGCAAAGGTTAGAAGCAATAGACGTGAAATTAAACGGAGTTACCGCAAGAACAAAGCCTTCAAGAGGGCGGAACTCTGTGTGATTAAGAACACCGACACCATTCTTCGGCTGCATGCCATATAATTTAGAAGCATAATGAACATTGTAACGGAAGAAATCAACCGTCTCACAAGCAGAATCAATCTCTGCCTGATATATATTTTTACTCTGCCCCAACATATTAGCAGCGTTGATAATTGGACGGTATTTAGTTGCCAACAATTCAGCCATCTTCAACATAATAGCAGCACGAACAGTCCAGTCTGTATTTGCCCATATCTTACGAGCTTCCATCGCGGCATCAATGGCCATCTTTACTTCTTTCTCGGTTACTTTATGATAGGAAGCAAGCACATGCTTATGATCGTGAGGACAAGTTACCTTACCCGTTATACCTGTACGAATTTCTTTGCCGCCGATAATAATTGGAATATCAACTACTATGTTACTTTGATGTTCAAGTTCTGCCTCGAGTGCCACTCTTTCAGGAGAACCTTTAAGATAGGTTTTTACCGGTTCGTTTTCAGGAACCGGAAAAGTAATTACTGAATTTCTCATATTATTTCAATTTTAGATAAATTTTCATCTTTATTTTTCAAGTGTCCAAATTTATAACATATTAGACGCTCATGTAGCAAAACATGCATAATTAATGTTAAACGATTCTATCGTGTCAGCTGATTACTAATTTATACAACAAATAGGTTAACATATATGTCCTACAATTTTCAAAATTCGAATATAAAAAATAATTTTCATATTGTACAAATTTTAATGACATTTTTTACACAGAAGAAATATTATTGTCAGGCAGAAATAACTTCTTTAATAATTTACATTGTAGTCTTCTTCCATAAACTTAAAGCAAAAAGTAATTTATATTCTTTATTTTGATCAGTTTTTAATGTTATGGTGAACATGCTGTCATGTCATACTGATGAACCGATCGTCTCACTGATGTGAAACAGTCGTCTCACTAATGTGAAACAGTCGTCTCACTAATGTGAAACAATCGTCTCACTAATGTGAAACAATCGTCTCACTAATGTGAAACGATCGTTTTATCAACATCATTTCCCATCTTTATACGTATCAGATAGTCAAATGACAAATATAAATTAAGTTGTTTACTTACAGTACGGGCTATGATCGTATTTGACCAACTTTGCGCGATAGTACTTTTCTACATCGGTCCAATGATAATACGGAGCTTGATTGGTACTAACCGGTAAACGAACCTCATGTTCGTTCAATAAACACTTAACCAAAACATCATCACTGCCCGTCTTACGATAAAAAATGAACTGAACATTGCATGCCATTGGGAAAATCTCGTACGAACGCCAATACTGATCGAGTGCGTCCATATCATTATATTCTTTGCCATAGTCATCCAACTCCAGAAGACAGACAAACGGAAGCAGACAAGACTCATGTCCAAAACGGAGGTCGGCCCCATGTTTATCGGTTGCCATGAACTTATCGGCCTTATCAAGTACATCACGAAGCAGTTCAGCCTCACGATAAGGCATCCAACCATCGGTTAAAGCTGAATTCCCGTTGCTAAGAAACCAGCTGACATTATGACAACGCCACAAATCATAGCATTCCTGATCGGTGAATAAAGAGTAAAGTTCCATATCCGTATCATGACTCTGCATGTTGCATGCAATATCGAACAAGAGTTGGAACAAACGCTTTGAGTTAACATTGTTTTTCACATAGTTGTCATCTTTGAAGAGTTCCTTCATCAAGCGTTCCGGATGAGTATGTTTATTTGTAAATTCTTCACGTATTTTATTGATTTCTTTATCTTTGTATATCGGGGCAAATGCTTTTCCACTATGATTCAGATAGAACATATCAGCTTCACTTCCATCCATAGACACCTTTAAATTTGGATTCAAGGAACGGAGTGCAAGAATTTCATTCGACATAGATAGAATACAACGAATAATAATGGTTGAACGGGCATCGACCGAAGCATTTCCTTCGAAAACTTGCGGGAAGTTATGGTACATACGTTCAGCTATACCACGATGTTGACGAGCACCCAAAGGAGTAAGTTCTCCCAAACGGTTCTCAGCCATCATGCTCATTTTCAATACAACATCTTTCACTTCCTTTCCTTTCTCTGTTAACATACCAAGAGAGTCGGCCAAAGAAAGCGTCTTTTTTGGAAACAGATAATCGTTCGGATCAATAAGATAACGAGAGCCATGTCGATTATATGAACTGATATAGAATGGTTCGTAACCGGCAGGAGCATCAGTCAACTTAGTTGTCGGAGTAGGATAAGCATGATAATTGTTGGCAGACAAAGGGCGATCGGCCTTTATATCCTCAAACGCTTTCTGAGCTTGTATGGTAAAAGTCATCATTAAGCTCAGTACAAAAAATAAGGTTTTCTTCATGATATATATAATATTAAATATTTTTCTTATACTTGTTCCAGATATCATTCATAACTAATCCTGCCAGCATAAAACCAAAGACAGCCGTGATATGAACTACAGATCCGTTAATCTGCGCTTTCGGAAGCAGACAAGTATCAGTTTCGCGACTTTTGTCAACTCCATGATTCTTCATCAATTCATCGCTATATACACACTGGAACTTCTTTCTCGGGAACATTTTATTATGCTTGAACTTTCTGCGCAAAGCAGCGGCCAACGGGTCGCCCTGTACTTTCCAAAACTCCGTCACATGAATACGAGTAGGATCCATTTTCAATGCCGCGCCCATCGAAGCAAATAGCTTCGCCTTACTCTTCGTGGCATTCATAATAAGCAAGGCTTTATCTTTCAAGCTGTCAATGGCATCAATAACATAATCATAACCATCCAAATTAAACTCATCCATTGTTTCTTCTGTATAGATTTTCTGGATAGCCAACACATCGGCAGCAGGATTAATATCGAGTAAACGATCGCGGAGCGCGTTCACTTTCACCTGTCCCACCGTTTTTGTTGTAGCCATCATCTGCCTGTTAATATTAGTGACACAAACACTATCGGAATCTACAATAGTCAAATGGGCTACACCGGAACGTATCAAACTGTCGGCACACCAGCTTCCCACACCTCCGACACCAAAAATAATCACTCTGGTACCGGCAACCTTCTCCATCATCTTCTCGCCCAATAGCAATTCCGTACGGCGTAATATATCTTTTTCACTCATTGGAAATCTTTCTCGAAAAAATTAATACACAAAATTAGAGAAATTCTTCTAAAATTGGAAAGAAAGAACCTTTTTTATATTTTTGTTAAAAAGATGGAATATCGAAAGATTATACATATAGACATGGACGCTTTTTATGCTTCTGTAGAACAGCGTGACAACCCTGAGCTTAAAGGTAAGCCGATAGCCGTAGGTTTAGAAGAAGAACGCGGTATAGTTACTACAGCCAGCTACGAAGCAAGAAAGTTTGGCGTTCATTCGGCCATACCTTCACTCAGAGCGAGGAAAATGTGTCCACAAATTATTTTTGTACCTCCCCGAATGGAAGTATATAAAGAGGTGTCTATGCAAGTACATGAGATATTCAAGCGTTATACTGATGTTATAGAGCCTATATCTATTGATGAAGCCTTTCTGGATGTAACACAAAATAAAAAACAGATACCATTGGCTGTTAATATTGCCAAAGAAATCAAAGCTGCCATCTGGAACGAACTTCATTTGCATGCTTCCGCCGGCGTGTCATATAATAAGTTCTTAGCGAAGATTGCTTCCGATTTCCGAAAGCCGGACGGACTATGTACTATCCATCCTTCGCAAGCGTTGGATTTTATCAGTAAGTTACGTATTGAACGGTTCTGGGGAATAGGTCCGAAGACTGCTGAGAAGATGCACCTGATGGGTATCCATATTGGAAAGGATTTGCAAAAATGCTCCAAGTCTTTATTAGCTGTAGAGTTTGGTAAAGCGGGATTAACTTATTATGATTTTGCTCATGGAATAGATGACCGACAAGTAGAAACCATACACATCCGCAAATCCATCGGCGTAGAACGGACACTGGAAAAAGATATTACACACACTTCAGCAGTTATCATAGAGTTATATCATATAGTGATAGAGCTGGAAGAGCGCTTGAAAAGTCATGAGTTCAAAGGTTATACGCTCACGTTAAAAATAAAATTCCACGACTTTGAACAAATTACCCGAAGTATTACTCAGCAAGAAGAGTTACAAACTAAAGCACAGATTCTTCCCCTCTCAAAAAAACTTATAAAGCAGGTGGACTACGCCAATCATCCCATTCGTCTGATAGGTTTAACCATATCAAATCCTAAAGAAGAATGGGATGAAGAGATGCCAAAGAAGGATCTTCAACTCTCATTTAAATTTGAAGATAAGGAGTATTAATCTTTTCTTTTGTCCAATTCATAAAAATATAGTACCTTTACGCTCCAATTAAAAGTTATATGGTTTATAAACTTACTGGTCCGGCTCTTATCAGTACATCCATAAAACTCCCGGCATCAAAGAGCATCAGCAACAGAGCGTTGATTATTCACGCTCTAAGCAAGGGGTCGAACGTACTATCCAATCTGTCTGATTGTGATGATACGAAAGTAATGATTCGTGCACTAAGAGATATGCCCGAAATAATTGACGTTCATGCGAGTGGGACAGCTATGCGATTCCTCACAGCCTATTTATCTCTTGTTCCTGGAACACATATCATTACAGGAACGGAAAGAATGAAGCATCGTCCGATAAAAGTTTTAGTTGATACCTTGCGTGCATTAGGAGCAAATATTGAATACAATGGTGAGGAAGGTTTTCCCCCTTTACGCATTACCGGAAGAAACGGAAATGAATGGAATCGTGCGATTGAATTACCAGGGAATGTAAGCTCACAATATATCTCCGCCTTACTGATGATTGGTCCGTATTTGAAAGAGGGACTGAATATTAAACTTCTTGGTGATATCGTCTCCAAACCTTATATCAATTTGACACTTGATTTGATGAACCAATTTGGGGGGAAAGCAGATTGGGTAGGTGAAACGCTACTCACAGTCAAACCGCAACCATACAAAGATATTCCATTTACGATAGAAAGTGACTGGAGCGCAGCTTCCTACTGGTACGAAATGATTGCGCTCTCTCGTTCAGCCGACAGTGAAATTAAACTTAAAGGATTGTTCAAAAATAGCAGTCAGGGAGATAGCGAAGTAGCTTGGATATTCAATCAACTGGGAGTACAAACAGAATTTTCTGATGACGAAGTAATTATCAAAAAAGGAGGAACTAAACCTCTGCGCTTTGAATACAATTTTATCAATCAACCCGATTTAGCTCAGACTTTCGCAGTGACTTGCGCGATGATGGATATTCCGTTCAATTTCAATGGACTGCAAAGTTTAAAGATAAAAGAAACCGACCGCCTGACTGCACTGGTTACCGAGCTAAAAAAATTAGGTATATCTGCGGTGCAGGATTTAGAATCAGTCATTACTTGGAAAGGTGACCATATAAAACCATCTGAGACTCCAATAAACACATACGAAGATCATCGCATGGCTATGGCATTTGCTCCTGCCGGTTTGATTATGAAAGATGTCCAAATTAATAATCCTGAAGTAATATCAAAATCTTATCCACATTATTGGGAGGATTTGAAACAAGCAGGATTTAATATCGAAGAAAACGAATAAATTGAGGAGGATTAATAAGATGATTGCACTGATATTACTCTTGATAGCTGCAGGCATCATAGCCATGGTTGCCGGTCATATTCATAATAGACAAATTAATAAAAAGATTGCATCCGGAGAATTAGATAAAGAACCGGATATTGTCATAAAAAGTGAAGAATGCGAAGCATGCAATCATATTCAGGGAACAGAAGGTTGTGAGCTGGACTGTGTACTTCAAAAAGCAAAGATTGAAATAGAATATTATGAAGATGAGGAATTAGACCGTTATAAGGGACGTCCTTCAGATGATTACACGGAAGAGGAAGCGCAAGAGTTTCGGGATATTCTTGAGACTTGTTTAGATAGTGATGTTCCGGGATGGAACCGTAGTTTGGAACTACGGGGTATAAATGTCCCCGATCAAATTAAAGATGAACTTTACATATTGTTAAGCGATCAAGTAAGGAAATGAATCTGCTGGAACTATTGCATTATACATTCTTTCAACATGCGTTAATTGGTTGTCTTTTAGCAAGTATTGCATGTGGAATCATCGGCACCTACATTGTGACGAGACGATTGGTATTTATCAGTGGAGGTATCACTCATGCTTCTTTCGGAGGAATCGGAATTGGACTCTACTCAGGCATTTCTCCTATACTTGGGGCAGCTCTTTTCTCTATCCTTTCTGCTTTTGGAGTTGAGTGGCTAAGCAAACGACAAGATTTGCGAGAAGATTCTGCCATTGCCATTTTCTGGGCATTCGGAATGGCGGTAGGAATTATATTTAGTTATCTGGCTCCGGGATTTACTCCCGACTTGTCTACTTATCTTTTTGGAAACATTCTGACAATCACGACAGGTGATATCATCATGCTTGCCATTCTATCCATTATACTTATTATATTCTTCGGATTATTCCTTCACCCAATTATTACTATCGCTTTCGATCGCCAATTTGCTCTTTCTCAGCATCTACCGGTTGTTGCTTTCGAATATCTGCTGATGTTATTTATTGCGCTGACCATTGTTGCCTGCCTTCGAATGGTCGGAATTGTACTGGCCATCTCCATGCTGACCATCCCTCAAATTACATCCAACTTATTCACACATCGCTTTAAGACAATTATAGGACTCTCCATCATCATCGGACTTATCAACTGTATATGCGGTCTGTTCATTTCCTACTATCTGAAAGTTCCTTCGGGAGCGACTATCATCTTTTTTTCCATTTTAATCTATGTGCTTTGTAAAATGGTGAAAAGCATTTATATTTGCAACAAAGCGAAATAAACATTATTATATGGAAATTCAAATTAAATCATTGGATATTATCCATGACGCTGCCAAGCAGTTCATCAAATCCATGGGTGACAATACAGTTTTTGCTTTCTACGGCAAGATGGGAGCCGGTAAAACAACATTTATTAAAGCCATTTGCGAGGAACTTGGTGTTACTGATGTCATTAACTCTCCTACTTTCGCTATTGTCAACGAGTACCGTTCAGATGCAACAGCTGAATTGATCTATCACTTCGATTTCTACCGTATTAAAAAAGTAGAAGAGGTATATGACATGGGGTATGAGGATTATTTTTACAGTGGTGCTCTTTGTTTCATAGAATGGCCAGAACTAATAGAAGATTTATTGCCGGGAGATGCCGTTCGTGTAGATATATCTGAACAAGAAGACGGAAGCCGATTGGTTAAGATGGAAATACAAGCCTAATGAGAATGCATTACTTGCTCCAAGGAATATTTGCAGCTGTCGGACTACTCGCCATTTTAGCTGCCTTATTTAACTGGGACTGGTTCTTTGATGCTAATAACGCGCATTATATTGTTTCCCGTTTCGGTAGACAGAAAGCACGTTTTGTATACGCGCTGATGGGAGTGATATTAATCGCCGCAAGTGGTATCTTTTTCTATATCGTTCAACAGTAAAGATAAGTAGGTAGACAAGTTATTTCACCATCTGTTTCTTATAATGCAGCTTATTTTATGGTATCATGTAGCATATTATTTTGCTGTTAGGTAAAACTTTTGCTTGATTAATATTTGGGGCTGGTACTTCCTTACCCGTATGATTTTCTGAAGAGATGCTCATTTATTTAAATGTTGTTGCTCGGATTCTTGACAGGAAAAAACAAGATTAAGAAGTTTTTAGAAGAAAGTCACGTTTTCAAAGCTATATTGCGTGGGAAGATTTGGAAATAGTAGTCGGAATTCATAAGAAAGGATCCTATAATCAGATAAATCATTCATTTCTCTTGAAAAATAATTTTAATTGTTATTATGTAATACTGAATTCCATTATCTTTGTAAAATAAAATGTCTAAAAGAATATGGATGACCAGATTAAACAGATTGCCGAACGCTTGAAAGGTTTACGCGATGTTTTAGAATTGGATCCGGAAGAAGTTGCTAAAGTTTGTGATCTTCCAGTCAACCAATACCTAAAAATGGAAAGTGGGGATAGTGATATTTCTGTCAGTGTTTTGCAAGCCATTGCGCGGCAATATAATATTCCTCTTGATGTTCTGATGTTTGGTGAGGAACCTCGAATGAACACTTATTATATCACCCGTCAGGGTGCAGGAATATCTGTTGAGCGAACTAAGGCATATAAGTATCAGTCATTGGCTGCCGGATTTCAGGGAAGGAAGATGGATCCGTTTATAGTAACCGTTGAGCCAAAAGACAATCAGGATATCTATTTTAATAGGCATGAAGGTCAGGAGTTCAATATGGTAATAGAGGGTAGAATGTTGCTTGATATCAATGGTAAGAAATTAACGCTGAATTCTGGTGACAGCGTATATTTTGATTCGAATCTACCTCATGGCATGTTGGCTTTGGATAGAAAAACTTTAAAATTCCTGGCAATTATTATTTAAGGTATGGTAGAAAGATTTTTGGAACAAGTCTCTTTTACTTCGCAAGAGGATTTCAATGAGCATTTGAAGATAAAGGTGCCTGAGAACTTTAACTTCGGATATGACGTAGTTGATCAATGGGCGAAGGAAGAACCCGATAGGAAAGCATTGTTGTGGACGAATGATCAAGGAGAACATATTCAGTTTACATTTTCCGATTTGAAAAGGTATACGGATATGACTGCATCTTATCTTCAGAGTCTTGGAATAGGATTTGGTGATAAGGTAATGATTATTCTGAAACGTCGCTATGAGTTTTGGTTCGCAATGGTTGCTTTGCATAAGTTAGGAGCTGTGGCTATTCCGGCGACTTTTCTTTTGACAAAGAATGATGTTGTTTATCGAAATAATGCAGCCGGTGTAAAGGCTATTATGGTAGTAGGTGATGATCCTATTATATCTCATGTAAAGGATGCTTTGCCGGAATCTCCGACAGTGGAGCATTTAATTAGCATTGGGCCATTAGTTCCGGAGGGGTTTGATGATTTTCAAAAAGGTATAAAGGAGGCCGTTCCTTTTGTGCGTCCTGAGCGTCATAATACGAATGATGATATTATGTTGATGTATTTTACATCTGGAACAAGCGGTGGACCGAAGATGGTTGCTCATGATTTTACCTATCCCTTGGGACATATTGTTACTGCTTATTTCTGGCATAATTTGAAGCCTGACAGTTTGCATCTTACTATAGCGGATACGGGTTGGGGTAAGGCTGTGTGGGGAAAGTTGTATGGTCAGATGATAATTGGCTGTAATATTTTTGTTTACGACCATCAGAAATTTACTCCGCATGATATATTGATGAAAATTCATACATATCACGTTACTTCGTTGTGTGCCCCTCCTACCATCTATCGCTTTCTTATAAGGGAGGACTTGAGTAAGTACGACCTTTCGTCTTTGGAATATTGTACAACAGCGGGCGAAGCATTGAATTATCCGGTTTATAATACATTTCTTAAATTGACAGGCATTAAGTTGATGGAAGGTTTTGGACAGACTGAGACTACTCTGACTTTAGGAAATTTCCCATGGATGACTCCGAAACCGGGTAGCATGGGAAAACCAAATCCACAGTATGATATAGATTTATTGATGCCGGATGGCCGTAGGGCTGAAGATGGAGAGAAAGGAGAGATTGTTATTCGAACAGATAGAGGGAAACCATTAGGTTTGTTCAAGGAATATTATTGCGATTCGAAGCGTACGAGGGAAGTTTGGCATGATAATATTTATTATACAGGTGATGTTGCTTGGCGTGATCAGGATGGCTATTATTGGTTTGTTGGCCGTGCTGATGATGTTATAAAAAGTTCTGGTTATCGCATTGGCCCATTTGAAGTAGAGAGTGCATTGATGAGCCATCCTGCCGTTGTAGAATGTGCTATTACAGGTGTTCCGGATGAAATCCGTGGTATGGTGGTAAAAGCAACTATTGTTCTTTCTAAGGAGTATAAAGGAAAAGAGGGGCCTGAACTGATAGAGGCACTTCAGGATCATGTTAAGAATATAACAGCCCCATACAAGTATCCCCGTGTTATAGAATTTGTCGATGAATTGCCCAAGACAATCAGCGGAAAGATTCGTCGTGTGGAGATTCGCGAGCGTGATATGGAACGCTTAGAACATAAGCAAAAGAGGGATAATAAGAAAAGATTATAGTGATTGTTTAAATTAGTTTGAAGTGTTTTAGCGCATTCACTATTCCGTCATCATCAATGGAGGTGGTGACATAATCTGCTGCAGTTTTTACTTCATCTTTGGAATTCCCCATAGCTATTCCTATGGCAGTATGTTGCAGCATGGGAATGTCGTTCCCTCCATCACCGAAGCTCATGCTCTCAGACAAATCAATATGGAAGTAATCGAGTACTTTATCCACCCCCGTCTGCTTGCTGTTTCCTGTTGTTATGATATCTGTGAAAAGCGGATGCCAGCGCATAGGCGTGCAGTGTGTCAAAATATTTTCGAAGATATTGAATCGCTGCTCTTCTTCTTTTGTGAAGTATCCCATCAACTGATAGAAATCTTTTCCACGAGCATCAGTAACAGGAGCAACACGAGCATTTGGAAGTTCAATAAGATCAGATATGGCTTGTACTCTTTCGTTGATTCTTGTCACAAATTCATCATCCCCATCGGTAAAGGTAAAAGAAAATTCTTCAGTCAGACCGGAGTCAATCAATCTGTTAATGTCTTCATGAGGGATGCTGCTATTATAAATAGGTGTAAAGTCGGAAGTGAAGCAGGAGCATCCGTTGACGGTTATAAAACCATCAAACTTTACGTTTCCTAAATTGTTGATAAGTCCCCACGATCTGCCTGTCGCAATGAACAGTTTGATCCCCTTCTTTCGCAGTATAGTTAGGGCTTCTATGGTGGAATCGGGAATACGATGAGTTTTGAAAGAAACTAATGTTCCGTCAATATCAAAGAATATAGCTTTCGTTTTCATGTTGCAAATATATGGAATTTGCTTAACTTTGCTGTAATTGTACAACTAAATAAACATATTATGAGATACTTTACAAATGTAAAAGACATTGGCAATCTGGATGAAGCGATTAAAGAAGCTTTTGAGATTAAACAGAATCATTATAAATACGAGAATTTGGGTCGTCATAAAACATGCCTACTTATCTTTTTCAATAATAGTCTTCGTACTCGTTTGAGTACCCAGAAAGCTGCGCGGAACTTGGGAATGGATGTTATAGTCCTTGATGTTAACCAAGGGGCATGGAAGTTGGAAACTGAGCGTGGTATTATTATGGATGGTGATAAAAGTGAACATCTGCTTGAAGCTATTCCGGTAATGGGATGTTATGCTGATATTATTGGTGTCCGTTCGTTTGCCCGTTTCGAGAATCGGGAGGATGACTATTCAGAGAAAATATTAAATCAATTTATTCAGCATTCCGGTTGTCCGGTATTTTATATGGAGTCAGCTACAGGACATCCATTGCAGGCTTTTGCCGATTTAATCACCATAGAGGAATATAAAAAGAAAAAACATCCGAAGGTTGTTTTGACATGGGCTCCGCATCCACGTGCACTGCCTCAGGCTGTACCCAATTCTTTTGCCGACTGGATGAACGAGGCTGATGTAGAGTTTGTCATTACTCATCCGTATGGATATGAATTGGACTCTAAATTTGTTCGTAATGCCTGCGTGGAGTATGATCAGAAGAAAGCTTTCGAAGGTGCTGATTTTATTTATGCTAAGAATTGGGCTTGTCCCGGCGTGACGAATCTTTCTGATTATGGAAAGATTCTGAGTAAGGATATGAACTGGACTGTTAATGCCGAACACATGTCATGGACTAATAATGCTTATTTTATGCATTGCCTGCCGGTACGCCGGAATATGATTGTAACGGATGATGTAATTGAAGCGCCAACGTCGTTAGTAATTCCTGAAGCAGCGAATCGAGAGATTTCAGCTACCGTTGTATTAAAACGTTTGCTTGAAGGAATTATATAAGATGTAAAGCCGGTATATAATCTGATATATTTATATGAATAGTCTGTTTTTTATATGTTTAAGGTGAGTTCGACGAATCTAAAATAATACGAACTCTGTATCATTGTTTCTTCTTAAAAGGATACACCGTTAATATCAACAATATAAGCTATTATCCTGATGCGTATGAAGATAAAAAGTGATGCGTATGAGTTGCTCAACTGATGCGTATGAGTTGCTCAACTGATGCGTATGAGTTTGACAAGTCATCCGTATGAATTGGACGATTCATCCGCATGAGTTGGTTGATTCATCCGCATGACTTTTCCTCCGCGTCTTTATGACCATTTTAATGAACCAAACAAAAAGGGAAAAACACCTTGTCAACATACTACAAGACCATATTCTACCTTCATGGGAATCTGTATGACTTCTCTGTTATTTCATCGAATTTACGTTATTTATATATTAATATTGAATTAGTTATATAAAATATCTTGATTAGATAATGTAATATTTTGTTTTTAATTACTTTAACTGCTTTTGGTCACATTTGTTACCATTGGCTTGTTTTTCTCCCTTTACCTTTGTAACTATAATTTTAAACCTCCAAGATTATGGTAGAGAACAAGATGTTTTGTTTCCAGTGTCAGGAAACAGCGAAGGGTATAGGTTGCACTGTTCGTGGTGTATGTGGTAAACTTCCGGAGACTGCTCGGTGGCAGGATCTTCTCCTTAGTGTGGTACGCGGCGTAGGTACTATCTGTCACGTGTTGGATGAGGCCGGCGTAAAAACTAATGCTGCTTCAGGCGATTTTATAGTTGACGCGCTCTTCTCAACAATTACTAATGCTAATTTTGATGATCAGTCTATTTTGGCGAAAGTAGATAAGGGTATCGTGTTAAAGAAAGAATTACTAATTTCAGCATATAATAATAAGGTGAAATTACCCGATTATCAGGAAGTAAAGTGGGGTGGTGAAAAGTCGGATTATGATGCCGAGGGTAAGCGGGAAACTGTACTTAGAAATACAGATGCCGATCTTCGTTCACTTAAAGAACTGACTGTTCTTGGATTGAAAGGTATAGCTGCTTATTATGAGCATGCAGCTCGTCTTAATCATCGTAATGAAGAGATTATCAAATTTATGTGTAAAGCTTTGGCTGTTATTTCTAATCCATCGGCTGATATACAGAGTTTGTTGTCTATTGTTTTGGAAACAGGAAAATATGGTGTTGATGTGATGGCTCTTTTGGATAAGGCTAATACAAATGTATATGGTAATCCTGAAATCACAAAGGTGAATATTGGTGTCGGGAAAAATCCAGGTATTCTTGTCAGTGGTCACGACTTGCATGATATAGAGGATTTGCTTATACAAACAGAAGGTACAGGTGTTGATGTGTATACTCATGGCGAAATGCTCCCTGCTCACTATTATCCCCAACTGAAAAAATACAAGCATCTTATTGGGAATTATGGTAATGCATGGTGGAAGCAGAAAGAAGAATTCTCTACTTTCAATGGACCTATTGTGTTTACAACTAACTGTATTGTTCCGCCATTGCCAAACGCTAACTATAGGAATCGTGTCTTTACTACTAATTCAACAGGTTTCCCCGGATGGAAACATCTTGAGGTTGATGCTAACGGACATAAGGATTTTTCAGAAGTAATAGCTATGGCAAAGGAATGCCAGGCTCCACAAGAAATTGAAACAGGTGAGATTGTCGGAGGATTTGCTCATGCACAAGTATTTGCGTTGGCTGATAAAATCGTGGAAGCGGTGAAGAGTGGAGCTATTCGTAAATTTGTTGTAATGGGAGGTTGTGATGGTCGTATGAATAGCCGTAGCTATTATACCGATTTTGCTAAGGCTCTTCCAAACGATGTTGTGATTCTCACCAGTGGTTGTGCTAAGTATAAATATAATAAATTGAAACTGGGTGATATTAATGGAATACCACGTGTATTAGATGCCGGACAGTGTAATGATTCATATTCTTGGGCTGTGGTAGCACTTAAGTTGAAGGAGATTTTCGGAGCAAACAATATAAATGACCTTCCTATTTTCTTTAATATTGCTTGGTACGAGCAAAAGGCAGTGATCGTATTGTTAGCTCTGCTGAGTCTTGGTATAAAGAATATCCATATTGGACCAACACTTCCAGGTTTTGTTTCTGAAGGTGTATTGAAGATTTTGGTTGAGAATTTTGGGTTAGGGACTATTTCAACGGTTGAAGAAGATATTCAAAAATATATTCAGTAAAATAGTAAATAATTTATAATGGATATGACCAAGTTGCAATTATTGCATCTTGGTCAAATTTTTTACGATAAAAATTTGTTTATATAAAAACAGTAGATAAATTTGTAAAAAATCAATATTATCGTGAAACTACACGTAATTATAAATAAGATTCTTCCAAGTCGTGGATGGAAAGTGTTCGCGATTATTATTTGTGGTGTTATTGTAGGTTTGGCTGGCTTGTTTATGTATTTGCTTCGTGTACATACTTATATAGCTGATGATCCGGCTGCATGCATCAATTGCCACATCATGACTCCTTACTATGCTACGTGGTCGCACAGTTCGCATGGTCGCGATGCTACTTGTAACGATTGTCATGTACCTCATCAGAATTTATTCATGAAATATCTGTTCAAAGGAAAGGACGGTATGAAACACGTTGCTTATTTTGTCACTCATTCGGAGCGGCAGGCTATTATGGCAGAAGATCCCTCGGCAGAAGTAATTATGGATAATTGTATTCGTTGTCATACGCAGTTGAATCAGGAATTTGTGAAGACTGGAAGAATAGATTATATGATGGCTAAGCGAGGTGAAGGAAAAGCGTGTTGGGACTGTCATCGTAATGTACCTCATGGTGGAATGAATTCATTGTCGAGCGCTGTGAATGCAGAAGGCTTGGTGCCGTTGCCATCATCGCCGGTCCCGGAATGGTTGCAGAATGTAATGAGAAATAAATGAGTATAGATAAAAAAAATAAAGATATGGCGAATCAAATCAAACGTTGGCAGGGATGGCTGTTATTTTTTGTTGTGATGGCCGTTGTATTTGTTCTTGGATTGCTTTGCTCTTCCTTATTAGAACGTAGGGCTGAAGTGGCCAGTGTGTTTAATAATCGAAGAAATCTGTTTACGGATTCCATTGTAGCACAAAATGAAAAATTCGCGGAAGATTTTCCTCGAGAGTATCAAACTTGGGCAATGACGGAGGATACGAGCTTCGTCAGTGTCTATAACAGCTCTAATGAAGTTGATGTATTGGAGGAACATCCTGATATCGTTGTGATTTGGGCTGGATATTCTTTTGCAAGAGGATATAATACTCCGCGTGGACACAAGCATTGTATAGAAGATTTGCGTAAGATATTACGTACAGGTAACCCTGGTATAGGTGGTGATGATGATATTCAACCGGGTACATGCTGGACTTGTAAAGGCCCAGACATTCCTCGTCTGATGCGCGAGAAAGGTATTAATAATTTCTATGCTGCTAAATGGAGTGATTGGGGAAATGAGGTGATGAATACCATTGGCTGCTCTGATTGCCATGATGCACGCAATATGGATTTACGCCCTGCACGTCCTGCCTTATACGAGGCTTGGAGCCGTAGGGGGCAGGATGTGAAAAAAGCGGGGCATCAGGAAATGCGTTCATTGGTTTGTGCACAGTGCCATACTGAGTACTATTTTGAGAAAGAGAACGGCCAGTATTTGAAATTCCCTCAAGATAAAGGTCTGACTTGTGAAGATGCAGAAATTTATTATGATAGCTTAGGTTTTTATGATTATATACATCCGCTGTCAAAGGCAAAGATTCTGAAAGCTCAGCATCCGGGATATGAAATTTTCAAGCAGGGAATTCACGGTCAACGAGGAGTAAGTTGTGCCGATTGTCACATGCCTTACATAAGTGAAGGTGGTGTGAAATATACCGATCATCATATTATGAGTCCGTTGGCAAACATTGACCGTACTTGTCAGACGTGTCATCGTCAGAGTGCAGAGACTTTGAAACAGAATGTTATAGAGCGTGAGAAAAAAGTGTATGACTTCAGCGCGAAAGTTGACCATGAGCTGGCTGTCGCTCATATCGAAGCAAAGTTTGCTTGGGATAATGGAGCTACAGAATCTGAAATGGAGAAAGCCTTGAACGATATCCGTAAGAGCCAGTGGCGTTGGGATTATGCATTAGCCGGCCATGGCGCGGCATTCCATGCTCCTCAGGAAGTTATGCGTTTATTAGCTGACGCTATGGAATATGCCAAGGATGCTCGTTTACAGATTGCTCGCGTAGTTGCTAAGCACGGATATACAAGTGAGATTCCATTGCCGGACATATCAACAAAGGCAAAGGCTCAGGAATACATAGGCTTGGATATGAACGATCTGAAAGAGAAGAAACAGGAATTTATAAATATCGTTGTTCCTAAGTGGATTGAAGATGCAAAGAAACAAGGTAAGTTTATTGAAATCTAATGTGGAATAAACCTTGGTCTATTAAGGAAGGACTAATAGTTGGCGCAGGATTGCTCTTGACGGGGGAGATGTTACAACTAACTGTTGGTGCCATCAATTGGAATGTATTTGCATGGCCTGTTAATGTGATAGTTTTATCGATCTTTTGCGTGTTGATGCTCATTGGTTACAGACTGCGAGATAATATTTACGCATTCCGTTTTCAATCATCTTCATCAGCTGCTGTTGCAGCCTTGCTTTATGCATTGACGTTGACTGTTATTATGGGTTTATTTATTCAAGTGGGTGAATTTCAGGAACCTGTTGATCCTATCGGACTGACAAAGATGCTTTCGTATTGGCCTTTTATGCTGGTATATTTATGGGTTGCTATTATTGTTGCACAGACGACTATCCATCAAGTGCTACATTTTAAACTGCATTTTGTTCCTTCTTTATTAAGTCATATAGGCATCTTGCTTATTTTAGTGTGTGGTACTTTAGGATCTGCCGATATGCAACGGTTGAAGATGTATTGTGAAATGAATCAACCGGAATGGCGTGGATTGGACAATAGGAATAATATACAAGAATTGCCTATAGCTGTTCAGTTAGACAAGTTCATTATGGAGCAATATGAGGGAGACCAAATGCCGAAACGTTTTGCTTCGGAGGTAGAGATTATGACAAAGGATGGTAAACATGTGCAGACAACTATTGAAGTGAACAAGCCTTTTACTATCGGAGGATGGACTATTTATCAGTATGGTTATGATCAAGAGAAAGGCCCTATGAGCCGGTATAGTATTTTTGAATTGGTGAAAGATCCGTGGTTACCTGTGGTTTATGTTGGTATATATATGATGCTTGCAGGGGCTGTTCTGTTGTTTATTACAGCTCAGCGAAGAAAGAAAAAGAGATTATGATTTGGGATTATTTTTTCATTTTTGCTCTTGTTTCTGCTTGTTGCTGGATTATAGGCGCGTTGGCAGCTTGGAAAGGTAACAGCATGGTTGCGTATATTGCCACATTATTAGGTGTGTTAGTGTTTTCTTTGTACATTATCATTATGTGGGTTACCTTGGAGCGTCCTCCTCTTCGGACGATGGGTGAGACACGCCTGTGGTACAGTCTATTTCTTTCATTAGCCGGATTTATTGTTTACAGTCGCTGGCATTATAAGTGGATGTTGAGTTTCAGTACTATTT
This sequence comes from Phocaeicola oris, assembly GCF_021295095.1. GTDB lineage: Bacteria > Bacteroidota > Bacteroidia > Bacteroidales > Bacteroidaceae > Phocaeicola > Phocaeicola oris. The sequence continues at coordinate 39,698 of NZ_JAJLQX010000013.1, read as the reverse complement.
TATCTATTGTGTTTATTTGTATCAATTTGTTTAAACCTGAGATACATAGTAAGGCACTTATGCCGGCATTACAAAGTCCTTGGTTCGCTCCTCATGTCATCGTTTATATGTTCTCGTATGCTTTGTTCGGTGCGGCTACGCTGATGGCTGTTTATCTGCTTTTCTTCAAAAAAACAACTACGGATAAAGAGATGGATATTACCGATAATTTGGTATATGTAGGTTATTCTTTTCTTACTATCGGCATGCTGTTCGGCGCGTTATGGGCAAAGGAGGCTTGGGGGCATTACTGGTCATGGGATCCGAAGGAGACTTGGGCAGCTGTAACTTGGTTTGGCTATTTGGCTTATATACATTACAGATTGAATAAGAATCGCGGTATCCATCAAGCTTTGATTTTGCTTATTGTATGTTTTATCTTGCTCCAGATGTGTTGGTGGGGCATCAATTATCTGCCATCTGCACAGGCCGGCAGTGTGCATACTTACACTCTTTGATTATTCTGATAGCTTAGGAAAGGTGTATTCTTTTTGAATGAGTCCGTTTTTATAGGTATTAACGGAAAAGTAAACTTTGTCGCCTTGATTTAGTATGTTTTTATAATAATATAGTGGAACAGAGAGATAAATAGTTTTATTATATCCTTCTACATCATTATTCTTAAAGTGTAATAAGGTGAGGTATAGCGATTTATGCCCATCAGTCTGACTGGTGATACTGTCTTGAATGAAGTGATAAGAATGAAGTTGTTCCTTCATACGAACGACAATACTGGCATTTAGATAGTTGCCGGAAACCCATCCGCTTTGAAAAGTAACGGGGTCGGTAGGTGTCATCTTGAACTTTTCGCGTGGAATGGGATAAGGAGATATGCACCGGATAGTTGAATAGACTGTACATCCATTATTATCATTGATAGCATACTTGGCCAGAATACGAAAAGTACTATCCGGACTCAGTCCGTCAATTTTCATAGTGTTGTTAATACAGAAGATTGTCCCATTGTCTTTGATCAATGTAGAGGCTGTGCCGTTGGAATCTGTAGTCATATCCAGTATCTCGGTAATAAGATTAGGATAGATATAGTCGGTTTCATGACTACATGCAGCTAACATCGTGCATAGGGAAATATATAGGAATAGCCGTTTCATTCTTGTACAGAGAGATAATTGATGAGAGGGTTGGCGTACATTTTCAGTAATAGTTCAAGTAAGAATGATTCATCTTTGTTTGGCAACTCAATCTTTGTTAATTGCTTGTAGATATATTGTTCAAATTCTAATTTATCATTGGCCGTATACTTATCTTTAAAGTGCTGGCTACCTTCTATCCAGTCGAGTGCGATATAATTCGATGGGAAGATGTGGTAACAAGAGTAAATATGTTTGTCCATCAGTTTTGCAAGGGCAGGGAAAAAGTCTGTTTTCTTCGGATATTGTATAGCCAGCTCTTGGATTTCCTTATTAATACATGGAGCTGCTTGAAAATGGATATGCCCTTTATAGCCGAAGATACCGGTACGCATGCTTAGTACATCTTCTCCCGGAGTTTTATGGAAATCCGGATTATCTCTGCGTAATTGTAATTCACGAGCTTTCAAATAGTCGCATGGGTCGTATTCATAGGATAGGGAGAGCGGTACGATGTTAATCTCTGATAGTTTCTCAACAATAGAACCTTCGCCACCTATACTTAACATCTTCAGAATGCTCTCTTGTGTAGCATCGTTAGAATCTTTAGCTCTTCCCTGACGTTGAGCAATCCATACATTTTCATGTTTTTGTGTGATAGCAAAGTGAATGTAACGCGACATAGTGTTCAGTGCCTGTAATTGTGTTCTACCTGTTAAACCGCGTTTTACAATAAAAGCTTTAACTATGCGTACTAACTTTTTAATCCAAGGATAAGCGAAAAGATTGTCACCGATAGCTATTTCTGTGGTATTCGAAAACCCCGCGTCAATCATAGAGACACAAAGAATTCCCGGATCCATTACAATATCACGATGGTTAGAGATAAAAGTATGACAAATAGACTTATCAAGAGCAGAGTAATCTTCTGTCAGACCTTTAGAATGTTTACTCAGCAGTTGCTTGATCATGTTATAGAAGAATTTCTTTTGAAACTCCAGATTCGACGTACAAGATCGCATCTCTTGAGCAATAGTCTCAAATGGGACCGGCATGATGCCGGTAGCTACCTTCTGAAAGGCAGGATCGGCGATTAGTTCCTCATATACTTGAGGTAACTCTTCGGGTGCATACGGGCGAATCTCATCAAATTCTGCTGGTATATTCATAATTTAATCGTTAAATTTATCTTCAATAATATTTGTCAGTACATCTTTGATATCTAAACCGGCAGCACGGACCTGTTGTGGAATAAAACTGGTGGCAGTCATGCCCGGAGTAGTGTTGATTTCGAGCAAGTTGATTACCTCACCTTCAGTTACTATATAGTCAATGCGAATAATACCGTTGCAACCGAGAATATCATAGATAGAAGAGGTGAGTTTACTGATACGATCAGCCAAATTATTGCTGATACGGGCAGGAGTAATCTCATCCACTTCTCCGTTATATTTAGCACCGGTATCAAAGAATTCATTATGTGAGACAACTTCTGTAATAGGAAACACTTGTTGAACTTTGTGGGTTTTGTAGCATCCACAGGTCAATTCCATACCTTTCATAAAAGCTTCAATGATGACCTCTGCACTTTCATGAGTAGCTTTCTCAATAGCCGGTTGGATTTCTTCTTTGGTCTTTACCTTTGTTATTCCATAACTGGATCCTCCTGCATTTGGTTTGACAAAGCAAGGAAGTCCAATCTGTTTGATAACTTCATCATTACTGATGTGTTGACCTTTGCGGAGTAAAATTGAATCTGCGATCTTTACCCCAAAACTCTTTAAATATTGGTTGCATGAAAACTTATTAAATGTGATAGCGGAAACTAACACATTACATGAAGAATAAGGAATACCCATCATATCAAAATAGCCTTGTAACAGACCATTCTCACCCGGTGTACCATGAATAGTGATGTATGCGAAGTCGAAATGCTTCTTTTTTCCGTTTTCTGTGAAACTGAAGTCATTACGATCGATAAGAGTAAGGTTGCCGTCATTTAAATGGACAGCCCAACGATGACTTTCCATTTCAACTATATATAAATCATAACGCTCTTTATCCATGAAAGAGTAAAGCCCCTGTGCACTGCGCAGCGAAACCGGAAGTTCACTTGAATCACCTCCGGCAACTATTGCAATAGTTCGTTTCATTTTTCTCTGTTACTAATATAGTTTCTCCATTTATCAATCAGATTAGATATGTCTTCAGGTAGTGGAGCTGTAAAAAACATCTCTTTCTTTGTTCGTGGATGGGTAAAGCCAAGAGTCATGGCATGCAGAGCTTGACGCGGACAAATTCTGAAACAGTTTTCTACAAATTGTTTATATTTACTAAAGTTTGTTCCTTTTAAAATCTGGTCACCCCCATAGCGGGCGTCGTTGAATAGTACATGTCCGATATGCTTCATGTGGACCCGTATCTGGTGAGTTCTACCTGTTTCGAGTACACATTCAACCTTTGTTATATATCCAAGGCGTTCTAATACGTGAAAATGTGTGACTGCATACTTGCCTTGGGTTGGGTCGCTCAGTACAGCCATCTGCATTCGGTCTTTAGGGTTGCGACCTATATTACCTTCAATAGTTCCTTCATCCTCATCAATGATTCCCCAAACAAGAGCAATGTATTTCCGTTTGGTGGTTTTGTTGAAGAATTGCCACCCTAAATCTGTTTTCGCTTCCGGAGTTTTAGCAACCACTAATAATCCTGACGTATCTTTATCAATACGGTGAACTAATCCAACACTCGGATCATTAGGATCATATTTCGGATTATCTTTTAAATGCCATGCGATAGCATTCACCATAGTTCCGGAATAGTTTCCGCACCCAGGGTGGACTACCATTCCAGCCGGTTTATTGACAACAATTACATCCGTATCTTCATAAACTATATCGAGAGCAATGTTTTCCGGTTTGATATCGTGATCATAGCGGGGACGATCCATCATAATGGTTAGAATGTCACCACCTTTCACTTTATAACTGCTTTTTACCGGTTTTTCATTTGCTCGGAGCATACCGGCATCAGCAGCCAGTTGAATGCGGTTTCTTGATATATTGGCAAATTTATCAGCAAGATACTTATCTACGCGGATGGACGCTTGACCTTTATCAACAACAACCCGGAAATGTTCATACAGTTCTGTAGGCTTTTCTCCAACAGGCTCTATGTCATCTAACGAATCATCTAATATGTCTAAGCTTTCTTCATCCATAGTTCATCTATCGATTAGAACCAAGCGTCATCAGCAGCTTCAGTCTCTTTTTCTTTTACTGGACGAATAGAATCCTGTGTTAGGGAATCGGTAAGAACGTCATTAGAACCGCTACCTATTTCGAGCGTAAGTAGAGATTCGCGTGGAATTTTTTCTCCGGCAATTAATGTTCTCTCACCCATCTTTAAGCCATAAACCCAATCTCGTTCTCCGGCAACAATTTTAGGATTATCGACTAAAAATCCAAGAGCTTTAAGACGTGCTTCTGCTTGGCGGTATGAACTGTTATCAATAATATCGGGGATAGTAACTAAAGGCTCGTTATCGGTGCAAATTGTTACATAAATCATACGTCCTTTTTTAACTTTCTGACCGGCAATCGGATTTTGTTCAAGAATGGTATTTACAGGTATACCTTTGACGAAGTTAGAGTCAATAACAATTGTTTTTAATTCTTTTTTTGAGATATTCAGTTCAGCTTCATTGAGCAGCATACCTTTTACGTCAGGAACTACTACAGCTTCTCCATGGTGAGTATATAAGTTCAGTCCGGAAAGAACAAGAAGAAACAACACGATAATTGCGACTAACATCCCAATGATATTCATCCAGAACCAACGGTTGTTCTTGAAAGAAAAGAAATCTTTAAACGATATCATACTTTACTTACTTATAGTTGGGTGTAAAGATACTACATTTTCTATTTTAATCCTATCATAAATTTTAATAACTATTCAAAAACTCCTATATCCCATTAAAAAGTATTTGCTCTCTTGGAGCTATTCATTTTTCTCTTTATCTTTATTTCACATTTAATTTAGGAAGAAGTAAGTATTTATGAATAAGTTATTTTTATTGATCATTACATTATTTTTATTACCATTAGGAGGATGGACGCAGACGATTTCGCATATTATTCCACAGCCGGTGATTATTATTCCGGGAGATGGCTTTTTTGTTTTCTCAGATAAGACAGACTTTGCAGTTGAAAATGAAAGACAAGAACAGATTGCTGAAACATTTACCAACTTGTTTACTCAGGCTGTCGGTTTCACTCCGAAAATAAAGGTTGGTACTCAAAAAGGGGATGTCGTATTTAAGAAGGATGTATCGTTAGCCGAAGAAGCATATAATTTGGAAATTACAAAGACAAAGATAACGATTACTGCGTCTTCAGATAAAGGGTATTTTTATGGATTACAAACTATTCGCCAATTGCTGACTCCCGGAATAGAAAGTCCAAGAAAGGTAGAAGCAGGATTGAGTGTACCGGCCATGATCATTAATGATAATCCCCGTTTTAAATATCGAGGACTAATGATAGATGTAGCTCGTTACTTTCTTCCAAAGGAAAAGCTGCTTCGTATTATTGACGTTATGGGCTCTTTGAAACTTAATGCTTTGCATCTGCATCTGACGGATGGTAACGGTTGGAGATTGGAGATAAAAAAGTATCCATTACTGACGCAAATTGGTTCACGGAGAGTAGAACGTAAAGAAATTCCTTTTCCTGATAGAAGAAACGCACGGCAGGGAGAATCGACAAAAGAAATAGGATTTTATTCGCAGAGTGATATTAAGGAGATTGTTAATTATGCCGGACAAAGGCAGATAACGGTAATTCCGGAAATTGATATGCCGGCTCATTCGAATGCGGCTTTAGCGGCATATCCTATGCTGGCTTGTCCTGTTGTGGATAAGTACATTGGTGTATTGCCGGGGTTAGGAGGTGATCAAACATCTATTATTTTTTGTGCGGGAAATGACAGTGTATTTTCTTTTATTAATGATATTTTGGATGAAGTGATAGATTTGTTTCCTTCACATTATATTCATATTGGTGGAGATGAGGTAAATACTACTTATTGGCAAAAGTGCCCGTTTTGTCAGGATCGCATGCAGAAAGAACATATTCATGATGTGTCCGGTTTACAGACTTACTTTATGCGTCGTGTAAATGAATATTTGAGGAGTAAAGGTCGAGAGATGATGGGCTGGGATGAACTTACACGTAATACATTACCTGAAGGAGCAGTCATCTTCGGTTGGAGAGAGTTAGGCAAAGCCGGGGAGCAAGCGGGAGGACAGGGGCATAAGTTTATCATGACTCCGGAAGAAGCTCTGTGTCTCAACCGTTATCAGGGACCTCAATGGTTTGAACCGATTACCTACTTTGCTAATAATAATACGCTGAAGGATGTATATGATTATGAACCGGTGGAGCGTAGCTGGTCGATGAGTGTTCGAAAGAATCTGTTGGGAATTCAAGGCTCTTTATGGACAGAGTTTTGTAACAAGCCTGAAGATGTGGAGTATTTGCTTTTTCCTCGTTTGGAGGCTTTGGCTGAGAGCGCTTGGACAGCTCCGGAACTGAAGAATTGGAAAAGCTTCCTCACTAATGTGGATGTATTTAATACCCGACTGAAAGTTAAAGGCGTCTATTTTGCTAAATCCATGTTTAATATAGATCACGATGTGCTTCCGAGAAATGGGCAGTTGCAAGTAAAACTTAGCTGTATTCGCCCGGATGTGGAAATTCATTATACTATGGATGGAAAAGAACCTACTGCTCATTCCGATTTGTATAATCGTCCTATCATGGTGAAAGCAAATACCACCGTAAAGGCTGCTACCTTTATGAATGACAAGAGAATGGGAGAATTGCTCACTATACCTATTATATATAATAAGGCGACTGCAACCCGTTTGCTTCGGAGTAACGTATTAGAACAGCATGTGTTGAATGGGGTTCGTGGCAGCATAAAGTATACCGATGGAGAGTGGGCCGGTTGGACACAGAACGATTCTGTCTGTCTAACAATAGACTTGCTTAAACGTCAATCGCTGAGCAAAGTAACTATTGGAATGATGAATAATCATGGTATGGCCGTTCATAAGGCAAAAACTATAAAGATTCTGTTGTCAGATAATGACATTCAATATTGGAAAGTAGGGGAACAACGGTATATCACGGCTGATATATTCAAAGAAGGCACAGAAGTGGAGGACCTCCCTATTCTTATAAATGGGACAGCCCGCTATATTCGGATTATTCTTAAAGGTTCGGGAAAATGCCCGGAGTTACATGCCCGTATGGGAAAGGAAGCTCACATGTATGTTGATGAGATCATGGTAGAATAATTTTAGTTATAGTATTCTATCGTTATTTGTGTGAAAAAATAGGGCTTAGAAAGTTAACAGCTTTCTAAACCCTTTTAATTTTTTGATATTAAGCTTTATATTAACGAGAGCTCGATGAAATAACCGAAAGGTCATGCAGAAACCTACGAAAGAAGAATACGTCTTTATGGAATGTTTAAACGATGTTTTTCCCTTTTCGTCAGATTCATTAAATTTATCATCAAGATGACCGGTAAAAGTGAGCCGTATGAATCGGTCAACTCATCCGCATGAACTTGTCAACTCATCCGCATCAGTTAACCAACTCATCCGCATGAATCGATCAACTCATACGTATCACTTTTCATCTTCGTACGCATCGGAGCAGTAGCTTATATAATTGATATTTTCTAAAAGCAGTATCTCCGTTTAAGAAGTAAAGATACATAGTTCGTATTATTTTAGATTCATCGGACTCATGTACATTATAGCTCTTTGATATAAATGTTTTTGAATGAACAAATAGAACCATGAGCCTGCAACTCAATCTGCTCTTTCGGGAAAATAGGCTGTGAACGATCCCAATAGTTTTCTAATGTTACATTGTCGACTACCGTAACTCCGTTCAGCTTGACAGTAACTTTGTCGCCTACCATCTTTATATAGAAGCTGTTCCAGTGATTCAAAGGATTATCTGCTACCTTCAATGGAGCAGAAGGATTCTTTTGATTATTATAGAGTCCGCCGGAACCAACCTGAGCACCCACATTCACACGAGTAACATCCCAAATCTGTACTTGTGGTGTACCACGGAGATAGATACCGGCATCAGGATCTGATCCGTTTGAGTCTAAAATCCAATCAACATACATCTCAAAGTTACCGTATTGTTTAACTGTGCAAAGGTTATCGTATCCACTGCCAACATAAGTGACAGCACCGTCTTTAACAGCCCAATCTTTACGCATATTCTCGTCGGCTTTAATTTGTTTTTCTGCCAATTCCTTAGGAGTCATCTTTGCGCGTTTGATAGGGTCTTCTACCAAACCTTTCCAACCTGTCAGGTCTTTTCCGTTGAAAATAGAAACAAATCCTTTTTCTTTGGTACCGACTTTTTTCAAATAGTCCTTGATTTCTTTTGTGGCAATCTTATTATTCAGAATCTTTTGAGCTAACTTTAAGTATGAACGTGTATTAATGCCATTATATTCCGGATGATTGATAGCAATATCCTTAACAACTTCAGCGGCAGTATTCTTTAAGGAAGCGTCATTAAGATATTGAGTGGCATACATTAAAGATTGGAATGTTCCGGTCTGCGCGACGCTTTTCAAAATGGATGCTTTTTGGCTATCGGAAGTAGCTTTTTCCATTTGACCTTTTAAACAGAGGAGTTGGTTTTCAGGTGTCTGTGCTATTTTTGCCTGCTCAGCAGCATAACCTTTTGTAGTAATTAAGAGAACACCGTTGGCCCCCGATTTACCATAATGGGAAATAGGAGTCTCCTTGTTGAGCAACTTGATAGAAGCGATATTGCTCATATCTAAATTGGAGACATCTTTTGTGATTACATCATCCACTAAAATAAGTGGTTGTTTGGCATTGTCAACATATAATTGCAATGTCTTTGTTACGTTGATAGTGGTGTCCTGACTTGCAATGTCCGCGTTGATGGCAAAAGCAGAAGCAGAGCAACCAATCAACGAAAGCGTGATAATAGATTTTAGTTTTAACATATTGTTGATAATTAAATTAAAAAGTTTGGTTAAAGGTAAGGAAGTTATAGGAAAGAGAAAAACTTTTTTTGACTTTTCTCATGTATTTCACTGTTATATGTATGACAGGCAAGTACAGAACACCCATGATAAAAATCAAAGAATATGCTAATCGTTTGATGATAGTAGTAGAACTTCAATCATACGAAATACGTTCCTTTTTTATTTTATAGTTGAATATTATTCTGAAATCTTTGCTTTCGCAACGTTGTAGCCTTCAATTAATTCATTGATAATCTGGGCAACCGGTTTAATCTCTCTGATGGATGAGGCTATTTGTCCTATCTCTAATTCTCCATTTTCTGTATCACCTTCAAAAATACCACGTTTGGATGCTGCTTTTCCTAACAGCTCACGGAGCTCATCAGCACTTGCGCCTCTATTCTCGGCTGCTGCAATTTGCTCATAAAGAGCATTTTTAACTAGTCGTGCAGGAGCTATTTTCTTAAGAGTCAGCATAGTGTCACCTTCGTTTAAGGAGATGCAACGTTGCTTAAATGCGTCTGACGCAGAACTTTCCTGACTTAAAGCAAACAAAGTACCTATCTGAACACCTTCTGCGCCTAATGCTTGGACGGCCAGCATAGCTGCGCCGGAGGCAATACCGCCAGCAGCAATCAAAGGGATGGTAGTGGCTTGACGGACTTGCGGGATGAGTGTAAGTGTGGTTGTTTCTTCCTTTCCATTATGACCTCCGGCTTCAAAGCCTTCGGCAACAATGGCATCTACTCCCGCTTCTTCGCATTTGCAGGCGAACTTGCTGCTTGATATAACGTGTACCACTTTTATTCCGGCTTCGTGGAACTTGGCAGTGTATTTCTTCGGACTCCCGGCAGAAGTAAATACAATCTTCACGCCTTTCTGAATGATAATGTCTGTTACCTTATCAATTTCAGGGTACATCAACGGAAGGTTTATCCCCCAAGGTTTATCCGTTGCGGCCTTCATTTTGTCAATATGCTCCATAAGAGTCTCCGGATGCATACTTCCGGCACCGAGCAGACCTAATCCGCCGGCATTGCTTACTGCTGAAGCTAATCTCCAGCCGCTTATCCAGACCATACCTCCTTGAATAATAGGGTATTCGATTCCAAAAAGTTCTGTTATTCTATTTGTTTTCATACTTACATATTTATATAGGGCAAATTTCCGAAAAGTTCTTTAATTCAGCAAATAATGGAAGTAATTTCATTTGTTTATATTTTACTATATTATGGTAGATGTGGGGGAGATTGAATTAAGACATGTTATGACATTGTCAAAGCACTTTTTGACTGTGAAAAATAATGCGATGAATCAATAATCTGTTGATTATCAAATCATCGCATTGTAGTTGGGGATACCTTAGCAGTAAAAACAAATGAGATATTTTAAAGTATATGTGTAAGAAAGGGGATTAATTGCATTTATAGCGATTAATGCTCACCAATATCTCTTGCTTACTTTCTTGGTTATATAACAATCAATTGCTTAAAAAGAACTTAATTAGGATGCATTAGGATTTGTATATGCAAAATTCGGATTAGTGGGATCTGTGCATCCATGCCAATCGCTATCTGCACCTAAAGCTTGCTCCCATAAGAAGATATTTTGTATATTATAAGCATGGGTTCCTCCTAACCATGATGGTCCAATTTTACAAGCATATCCATTTATACTTGGATTTTTATTGACACCTTTGTGAAACTTATCACAACCATGGTAAGACACTCCTCCTGTGTCAAATTTCAAATCATCAGCATTTTCTCCTGATATTTGAAGACCTGGTTGTTTCCCATTTTCCATATACATATAATTAAAACTCTTAACATTGCATTTTACTACATAGCATGCAGTTATAAACTCCTGTGGAGTAAATCTCTGTACTTCAATTCTTGGGCTTCCCCATTTTTCTTTTTGTATATTCATATTCATTACTTTTTAAGTTAAACATTTTGTTGTATTTCGTTAAGTATTTGACTTATTATTGCATCATCTATAAATTGCCTGACTTCAAGTTCTGTTATTGAAGTATTGCCGTCAAAACGCTCTGTTGCCGCATGGATAGCATCTTTCAAACTGGTAGGTTGTTTGAATTGTTCCCAAAGAAAACGACTGAACTTATTCAGTGTAATCATTCCGTTAAAATTTTGAGCAAGCTTTCCAACGGGTACAAGAATCCATTCATCACCAATCCGACGTTCAATCAAATCCGGATTCACTTGGTAAATTTTGGCATTCTCCGTCTCCTTGCATTGGTTGTAAAATGATAGTAGTTCTTTATCGCTCATCGTAGCCAACGAATCAATAGATATTTGGGTAGTATTAGGCGTAAAATGTGCAATAGGTCTTGAATAAACCTTTTTCTTATGTGCTTGGGTATCTTGCATCACTATGACTTTATTTTGTGTTTCTTTGTTCCCCGAAAGAAACAATAAAAAGAAAGCGTGGGAACTATTCTCCATTACTCCGCTGAGGCTCTAGACTGCCTTTCCCAGGTAATGAAACAATGGCCCACGCTCTAAGATATTTATACCTGGAAGGGCATAATAATCCAGAACGTGAGCGTATTGCCATTATCTCTGGGAATGAAATTGTCTAGATTTCAGCAGGAGATAATTTCAAAACGCTCTTTATTAATAATTAGTTCTCAATATGATATGCATCCATATCACTCGAACTATTTGCAAATATATGAATTTTTCTATTCAAAGTATTATCTTTGCGAAAAAAATAAAGAATCATCTTGAATTATTGTTTTTTTTGTTATCAATGTCTTTTTTGGTGTTATGTTATACTCGGGAGTGTATGCTAATGACTTGTACTATATTTGCTACTAAAACAAGCACGGCCAATGTATATTGAAAAAACTCATGGATTCCTCTTTCCTATTAAGAGGGAAATGATATGGTGATAAATTGTTACCAGTTGAAACTCCTTGCAGCTGATGGCATAACGCGACTGACAGATGTGACAAGAAATAGGCTTTCTGCAGGTCAGGGTATTCAGCGAAGAGTATCCTTGCCCGTTTGCGTTGGGATGGCGTCCACTTTTCTCCAGACTTGAACAGCAGGTGCCGGCTTCTTGCCAGCAGTTTCTTCCTCGTGTTTCTGTTTTCATATCGGAAAGGCTCATAGGAACGGCCTTCGAGTCAGGCATCCTCCATCTGCTTGCGCAGGTCACTGGGGACTTCTCCATTCGTATCTTTTAAAAAAGTCGCGAACTCCTTCGAGTAGCGGGTACCTTCTGCCACCAAACTGTAGGGAAGTATAAAACTCTTTCCTGTACGGGTGTCTAACCATTTGCGACGCCGAATAATCAGCAATACCTTATGGCCCCGGATCGGGAAGTCTGTCACCTTGACTGGAGCTATGAAACCCTTGGACTCAAAGTGGGAGTTTCCCTGAAGCGAGGGATGAATCTTCTCATCAAGACGAATGTGCATCTCCGGCTCATCATACTTCAATTTTGTATCAACATACTCAATATCTGTTATGAGGAAATTGTCCAACATTTCTTTCGGCAGCACGATACGGGCTAACATTATCAAACCATTGTCTTCCATGCGACAAAAGTAAATAATATATTTTATTGAAGCACATATCCCCTCATGAAATATCGGGTGAACCAATAAAGACTATCCGACAAAGTGATATGTATGAGTTACTTAGTTCATGCGTATGAATTACTCAACTGATACGTATGAGTTTGGCAAGTCATCCGCATGAATTGGATGATTCATCCGCATGAGTTGATCAGTTCATACGTATGACTTTTCCTCCATCTCTTTATGACAATATTAATGAATCAAACAAAAAGGAAAAAACACCTCACCAACACGCTATAAGACCGTATTCTACCTTCGTACATCTTGCATAACCTCTCTGTTTTTCATCGAATTCTCGTTAAGTTACAAAAGGAAATTATCAAAAACTTTTCTCCTCTCGTTTTGTTTTTAAAACAGTAAAACTCTAAAAAATAAAAAAAAAATCTGTTTTCTGACACTATTTTTCGTAGAACAAAGAAAAGCGAGTATCTTTGTGGTTTAAAAGAAAAAACATTATTCATTTTAGAATGAGTGAAGCAAATAAATTAATCGATTCAATTAAAAACGGAATTCAAGAAAAGAAAGGTAAAGGGATTGTAATTGCCGACTTACGAGGTATGGACGGAACAATCTGTGACTATTTCATCATTTGTCAAGGAAACTCTCCTTCACAAGTAAGCGCATTAACTGAATCTGTTTACGATCAGGTTTTAAAAAACATAGGTGATAAACCTGTATCTATAGACGGATTAAGAAACGCTCAATGGGTAGGAATGGATTACGGAAACATATTGGTTCACATATTCCTTCCTGAAGCCCGTGACTTTTATAATTTGGAACACCTTTGGGCAGATGCCCAGTTGACAAACATTCCCGATGTAGATTAATTATCAACAACTTAAGAAATGCCAATAGAGACACCTAATAACAGACCAAAGATAAACAAGCCAAAGTTCAATTTAAGCTGGTTATATCTTATTATCGGATTCAGTTTCCTTATCCTTATCTTCTTCAATAATAACAATAGCTCATCGAAAGAAGTAACCTACTCGGAATTTAAGGAGATGGTGCAGAACGGATATGCCGACAAAATTGTAGCATATAATGATAATAGCCTTGACATGTTCGTTAAGCCTGAATATGTTCAGAAAGTGTTTAAAGAAAATTACAAAGGTCTCAGCCGGAGCCCTTCGGTACATGTAGAAGTTGGCTCTATGAACGCGCTTGACGACTTTCTTACACAAGCACAAAAAGATGGGCAGTTCAACGGCTCTGTCAAATATGAAAAGAAAAGTGACATCTGGAGCGTCGTGCTTTGGAACACCCTCCCTATCATAATTCTTATAGTTGCCTATATCTGGCTTATGCGACGTATGAGCAACGGTGCCGGTGGCGGTGGAGCAAATCCGTTTAACGTAGGAAAAAGCAAGGCACAGGTTTATGAGAATGTGAACAATAAAGACCGCATCACATTTAAGGATGTAGCCGGTCAAGCTGAAGCCAAACAAGAGGTGGAAGAAATAGTTGAATTTCTGAAGAATCCTGAAAAATATACTGAGTTGGGCGGAAAGATTCCAAAAGGAGCATTGCTTGTTGGACCTCCGGGAACAGGAAAAACCCTGTTGGCCAAGGCCGTAGCAGGTGAAGCTAATGTACCTTTCTTCTCCATGTCCGGTTCCGACTTCGTTGAGATGTTCGTAGGAGTAGGAGCTTCGCGTGTTCGTGACCTGTTCCGTCAAGCAAAGGAAAAAGCTCCATGTATCGTGTTCATCGATGAAATTGACGCAGTAGGACGTGCCAGAGGCAAGAATCCAAGTATGGGTGGAAATGATGAGCGCGAAAATACATTGAATCAACTTCTTACCGAGATGGATGGCTTTAAGTCAAACTCTGGAGTAATTATTCTGGCTGCTACCAACCGAGTAGATATGTTGGATAAAGCCTTACTTCGTGCCGGTCGTTTCGACAGACAAATACATGTTGATCTACCTGACTTAAATGAGCGTGTTGCTGTATTCAAAGTTCACATGCGTCCATTGAAAATGGATGAAACTGTTGACATTGACCTATTAGCCCGCCAAACTCCGGGATTCAGTGGAGCAGATATAGCAAATGTATGCAATGAAGCAGCATTGATAGCTGCCCGCCATAGCAAGAAAGCTATTAGCAAACAAGACTTTAGCGATGCCATCGACCGTATAGTTGGTGGTCTGGAGAAAAAGACAAAAATTATGACTGCCGACGAAAAACGTTCTATCGCTATCCATGAAGCAGGTCACGCAACGCTGTCGTGGTTTCTGGAACATGCCGACCCTTTGATAAAGGTTACCATTGTTCCTCGTGGTCGTGCTTTGGGGGCAGCATGGTACTTACCCGAAGAGCGTCAGATTACGACAAAGGAGCAGATGCTTGACGAGATGTGTGCTTTGCTGGGAGGACGTGCTGCCGAAGATTTATTCATCGGGCATATCTCAACCGGCGCGATGAACGATTTGGAACGTGCTACCAAACAAGCATATTCCATGATTGCCTATATAGGCATGAGTGAAAAAATGCCTAATCTCAGTTATTACAGCAGTACTGATGAGTACTCTTTCCAAAAGCCTTATAGCGAAAAAACTGCCGAGTTAATAGACTCGGAAGTTCAGCGCATGATAAACGGACAATATGAACGGGCAAAACAACTTCTTTCGGAACATAAGGAAGGACATGCACAATTAGCTCAAGTACTCATAGAACGCGAGGTCATCATGGCTGATGATGTAGAGAAGATCTTTGGTAAACGTCCTTGGACATCACGTACAGAAGAAATACTCGCAGAAGAAGAAAAGATAGGGAAAAAAGTTTAGAAATAAAACCAGAAGAACAAAAAGAACCAGCCCAAAAAGATAAAGAGAAAAAAACAGAAACGGATGAAAAGTAACTTAATACAACGGATTTTAACAGGTATCGTCTTCGTAGCCGCTATGGTTGGCTGCATATTAGGCGGCGCAATCTCATTCGGTATTCTTTTTTTACTTATCACCTTGTTCGCCATCCATGAGTTCTGTAAGCTGGTCAATAAATACGAGCAAAATGTTCAGGTTAACACCGGACTTTGCATGTTAGGTGGCGCAGTAATGTTTCTATGTTTTTTTCTGAATGAGATAACCCCGTTCGTCAATGGAATCTTTATTCCATACCTTATTATATTGATAGGAATCATGGTGAGCGAACTGTACGCAAAAAAAAATAACCCGATAAATAATTGGGCGTACTGCTTTCTCAGTCAGATATATATAGCACTCCCGTTTTCATTGATGAATGTACTGGCATTCCATTCGGAAGATCCTACCAGCGTGTCGGTATACTATTACATTTTTCCATTGGCACTTTGCCTGTTAGTTTGGACAAACGATATCGGTGCTTATGTTGTTGGCTGTACCATCGGAAAGCATCGCCTGTTCCCCCGTATCTCTCCCAAAAAATCATGGGAAGGTTCTATTGGTGGCGCGGTGTTCTGCGTAGTCGTTTCTACAATCATTGCACATTTCTATCCTGTTCTAAGTACGATAGAATGGGCGGGATTTGCATTGGTAGTTGTTATATTCGGCACATGGGGCGATTTAACAGAGTCTCTGATGAAACGCCATTGGGGAATAAAAGACTCAGGAAATATCCTTCCCGGACACGGAGGCATACTCGACCGTTTCGACAGCACATTACTTGCTGTTCCTGCAACATTATTATATTTATTTGCAGTTACTTTCTAAGCAAAGCAACCATCTGTTGAGCAGCTTTCCGTGACGCCCCCGGTTCGCCAAGAATACGGATAATATTGTCGTATTCGTTCAGCATATTCTGACGATAGTTCTTGTCATTCAAAATAGTACATAATTCAGAGCGGATGTTCCCAACTGTCATCTTATCAGCAACCAGTTCCTTGACAACTTCTTTATTCGCAATTAAATTTACCAGCGAAATAAACTGAACGCTCAGAACATGGCGTTTTAAAAATGCGATGATCTTCCCAAGCGGAGTATAGTAACACACCACCTGTGGAACATGGAAAAGACAAGTCTCCAGAGTTGCCGTTCCCGATGTAACCAATGCGGCCTTTGATTGCTGCAACAATCTATATGTTTGGTTATGAACTATTTTCAACCGGACTCCAACCTTTATATACTGACTATAATAGCTATCCTCAATACTTGGAGCACCAGCCAAAACCAACTGATATTTATCCGTATAAACAGAAGCAGCCTCAATCATTACCGGAAGATTATCCTTTATTTCCTGTTTTCTGCTACCCGCCAAAAGAGCAATAATTGGCTTATCCGTCAAACCATTTTCCTTGATAAAAGAATCAAAGGTTTCAAGATGATGAGCTTTGAAAGTATCAATTGCATCCACACATGGATTACCAATATAATGAATAGGATAATTGTGCTTCTTATAGAAATCTATTTCAAAAGGCAAAATAGAAAACATTTCATCAATATCTCGTTTGATTCTCTTGATACGCCATTCTTTCCAAGCCCAAATCTTCGGAGATATATAATAATAAACAGGGATAGACGAATGCTTCTTTATGTAACGTGCAACATCTAAGTTAAACCCTGGATAATCTACAAGAATTAACACATCTGGCTGCCACAAAAGGATATCCTGCTCACAGACATCCATATTCTTAAAGATAGTCCTCAGATGCATTAATACAGGAATGAATCCCATATAGGCCAGTTCTTTATAATGTTTCACCCTCGTTCCACCTACAGCCAACATCAAATCGCCTCCAAAGAAACGGAATTCAGCTTCTGAATCTTTCTCCTTCAGGGCTTTCATCAAATTAGAAGCATGCAAATCACCCGAAGCCTCGCCAACTATCAGATAATATTTCATTTAAGATTCCAACTTCTCAGTTCATCTATAAATTCATAAGCTGTCACATCAATAGTTGTAGGAGTAATAGCTATATATCCGCGGTCCATCGCCCAATGGTCTGTATCCTCTGCTTCTGGTTCAAAATTCTGATATTCTCCGGTTACCCAGAAGTAATGATCACGAGTAGGATGAGAACATGGCGCAAACTCATTCACCCAATCTCCATCTGTCTGACGACAGATCTTAATCCCTTTAAATTCAGGAATATTTGGAAAGTTAATATTCAAACAAACACCTCTTGGCAATCCTTTTTCAAGAACAGTCTCTGTAATCCTACGAACATACGGAAGCATAGGTTCAAAGTTCGCATCCAATTTATGATCACACAAAGAAAAAGCAACGGAAGGAATACCTTTCATACAACCTTCTTTAACCACTCCCATAGTACCCGAATAATGCTCATTGATAGCTGAATTATCTCCATGATTGATTCCTCCAATAACTATGTCCGGCTTACGAGCAGATAACTCAAATAATCCTAACTTTACACAATCAGTAGGAGTTCCACTACATTTATAAATAGTAAGATCCTCTTCTTTTCTAACCACTTCATAATGAATTGTGTTGTCCGTAGTAAAGTACATAGAATATCCGGAACGTGGAGCATCAGGAGCCATCACTATTATCTCTCCTAAACTTTTAAGGGTACGAATCAGTTCATTCAATCCTTTTGCTTCTACACCATCATCATTAGATATTAGCAATAATGGTTTCTTTTTATTCATATCTTTATTTTTTAAATTACAAAGATATGATACTTCCCCCATAAATATGGAGAATAAAAGAAAATTAACTTAATGTTCTGCAATGCCGGAACAAAAAGTACGAGCATTTGGAAGGAAATAATTATCTTTGCGACTAAAAGAGTTATTAACAAAACAGATGAGTTATCAACAGTTTTACCAATGTCTCATAGATTTTGTAGATAGGTTAGATGATTATTCTTTATTTCGCAGTGTAATAAAAACAGATTAATATGGGAAAAGTAATTGCTTTGGCCAATCAAAAAGGTGGTGTAGGTAAGACAACCACCACTATTAACCTGGCTGCTTCTTTAGCTACATTAGAGAAAAAGGTATTAGTCATTGACGCAGATCCGCAGGCTAATGCCTCCTCTGGTTTAGGTGTAAATGTTAAGGAAGTGGAAACTTCTATCTACGAATGCTTAATTAACCAAATAGATATACACGAAGCCATTTATACTACCGATATTGACGGTTTGGATATTGTCCCTTCGCATATCGATTTAGTCGGTGCTGAAATTGAAATGCTAAACTTAGAAAACAGAGAGAAGATTATGAAGAATGTCATTACTCCTATAGTAAAAGACTATGATTATATTCTTATAGACTGCTCTCCTTCTTTAGGCTTAATAACCATAAATTCATTAACGGCGGCAGACTCTGTTATCATTCCCGTACAATGCGAGTATTTTGCATTAGAAGGCATCAGTAAATTACTGAATACCATAAAAATTATCAAGTCGAAATTGAATCCAGCCTTACAAATTGAAGGGTTCCTTTTGACAATGTTTGATTCTCGTTTACGTTTAGCTAATCAGATCTATGACGAAGTAAAACGCCATTTTCAAGAGTTAGTTTTCAAAACTATTATCCAACGTAACGTAAAACTAAGCGAAGCACCGAGTCATGGTATCCCTGCAATTCTTTATGACGCAGACTCTACTGGTTCACGTAACTATCTGGCACTCGCAAAAGAGTTAATAGAAAGGAATAGTAAATAATATGGCAGTACATAAAAAATTTGCTTTAGGTCGTGGGTTGGATGCACTCATCTCAACAGATGAAATTAAGACTTCCGGCTCATCATCCATTAGCGAAATAGAATTAAGCAAGATTTCCGTTAATCCGAATCAACCGCGAAGAGAGTTTGATCCGGTTGCTCTCCAAGAGTTAGCCGATTCTATTACAGAAATTGGAATCATCCAACCGATTACTTTACGAAAGATAAGCGAAGACTCATATCAAATTATTGCTGGCGAACGTCGCTATCGTGCCTCTATCCAAGCCGGACTAAAAACCATTCCTGCATATATCCGCACCGCTGACGATGAGAATGTAATGGAAATGGCACTTATTGAGAATATTCAACGTGAAGATTTAAACTCACTGGAAATTGCCCTTGCCTATCAGCATCTATTAGAACAGTACGAACTGACTCAAGACAAACTGAGTGAGCGCGTAGGAAAAAAACGTACAACTATCACAAATTATTTACGTCTCTTAAAACTTCCCGCTCAAATACAGGTAGCTTTAAAAAATAAACAAATAGATATGGGACATGCCAGAGCGCTATTATCTCTGGATGACCCTAAACAGCAAATTCGAATCTTTAACGATATCCAAAAACATGGCTATTCAGTCCGCAAGGTAGAAGAAATTGTAAAAACAATCTCTGAGAAAAATAACAAAAGCGGAAGAAAAAACAATTCAAAACTGACAGAACAATATCTTCTCTTGCAGAAGCATCTGGCCGGCTTCTTCGGTTCAAAAGTAAAACTGACATATACACCGAAAGGGAAAGGAAAGATTAGTATTCCGTTTAATAATGAAGAAGATTTGGAACGTATCATTGAAATTTTTGATACACTGAAAAAAGATTAAGACTTGGAAAAATATAAGTCCATAATTCAACTGCTTTTTACCATATTTCTCATTCTTCTTGGATTGGGAAACACAAATATATGTGGACAGAATGTCAAACAACGTCGTATTCTGTCACAAAAAAACGATTCAATTACATTCCAACTTAATATACTTGATAGTTTGAATGTAGATTCTTTAACTGCCGACAGTATAGCTCTACAAAATGATAGTGCGCTGAAAGCACTCCACACTCCGATTGATACAGCCAATATAGCCCAGCAAGCAGATTCTGCAAGTATCCTCACCTCAATGATTCCAAATAAACGTTTTATTCCGAATTCAAAGAAAGCCACTTGGCTTGCTATTATTTTTCCCGGGGGTGGACAAATTTATAACCGTAAATATTGGAAATTGCCCATCTTCTATGGAGGCTTCGTAGGTTGCGCTTATGCATTCAACTGGAACAGTAAAATGTACAACGATTATAAACAAGCCTATATCGATATTATGGATGATGACCCCAATACAAAGAGTTATGAAAATTATATACCGCCGGGATATGATATCTCCGGAGAAAAAGCTCAATATCAAGAACGATTTAAAAAGAGAAAAGATATTTTCCGCCGTCAGCGAGATTTAAGTATCTTTGCATTCATTGGAGTTTATGTGTTATCCATCATTGACGCATATGTCGACGCAGAACTGTCCGACTTTGATATTTCAAACGATTTGGGTATACGAATAGAACCAACATTGATAAACAATGGCTATGGCAGAACATCAAAGAATATTGGCCTGCAATGTAGCATAACATTTTAAAAGTTACCATGAGACATATATTTATTATATTATTTGCAATAGTATTTATTCAAAGCATCCATGCGCAAAATATCATAACTGTCAAGAATCAGGAAACTGGAAAAGAAGAAGAAATAGATATTCCGGAAAGCCTGCGAAAAGACTTAGACGAAAAAATGCAGATCTGGCAAATAAAGAACTATGTCAATAAAGATGAAACATGTAAGTCAACAGATAGCAATCCGGTCGTCAGTGATGAAATCATCATAGACCGACTTGTCAGAATTCCTTCTGTCATCGAAATGCCTTTCAATGAGGCTGTTCGTAAATTCATTGACTATTACTCAAGTTCCCTTAGAACACGGGTATCATATATGTTAGCTGCTGCCAATTTCTATATTCCTTTATTTGAAGAAGCCTTGGATTTATACAATCTACCGTTGGAATTAAAATATCTTCCGATAATAGAATCAGCTTTAAATCCTAAAGCAGTATCTCGCCAAGGAGCTGCCGGACTCTGGCAATTCATGATTGGGACAGGAAAAATATACGGATTGAAAACTAATAGTTTAGTTGATGAACGTCAGGATCCGGTTAAGTCAACGTGGGCGGCTGTCCGTTATTTGAAGGATCTATATGATATGTATGGGGACTGGAACTTAGTATTAGCGTCATACAATGCCGGCCCCGGAACAATTAATAAAGCAATTAAACGCTCTGGCGGCAAAACCGATTACTGGGAAATCTATCCATACCTTCCTAAAGAAACAAGAGGTTATGTTCCAGGCTTCATTGCAGCCAACTACATTATGACTTACTATTGCGAACACGGTATTTGTCCGATGAACGCGGAACTTCCCGCTCAAACCGATACGATAATGGTAAATAAAGACATCAACCTGAACCAGATTGCCGAAGTCTGTAATTTAGATATAGACGAACTTCGTAGCTTAAATCCTCAGTATCGTAGAGATGTCGTGCCAGGGAAAAGTGATCCAAGCGCTATTCGCTTACCAAACAATACATTAAGTATATTCTTGGCCAATCAGGATAGCATTATTTCATACCAAGCAGATAAGTATCTAAGCAAGAGACAAAGAGTTGAAATCAGTGAAAATACCACACAATGGAAAAAAGGCAAACGAAACAGAGCAACTTCGGGCAAAGCTTCTTACCATAAAATAAGAAAAGGTGAGACATTGGGAGGAATCGCCAATAAATATCATACCACAGTTTCTAATTTGAGAAAGTTAAATGGTATCACTGGTAATAATATTCAAGCAGGAAAGTCTATTAGAGTAAGATAATCTTATACAATATTGAGGGAAAAGACTTGCTTTAAAGTCTTTTTTCTTTATTTTTGCAAGACATTTATAATAAGAAATGGCCGAAAAATCTAAGGAACAAACTAAAACGCAGGAACAAATTGAAGACGAGACCATAAACGACGCCTTTCAAGACTTGTTGAATTGCTATCTGGCAACCAAGCACCGAAAAAGAGTCGAGATTATTACAAAGGCCTTCAATTTTGCCAAGCAAGCACACAAAGGTGTACGACGCCGCTCAGGTGAGCCGTACATTATGCACCCCATTGCGGTTGCAAAAATTGTGTGTACGGAAATTGGTTTGGGGTCCACTTCCATCTGCTCAGCCTTACTACATGATGTAGTTGAAGATACGGATTATACCGTTGAGGATATAGAAAATCTTTTCGGCCCGAAGATCGCTCAAATTGTCGATGGCTTAACAAAAATCTCAGGTGGCATCTTCGGAGACCGTGCTTCTGCTCAAGCCGAAAACTTCAAGAAACTCCTTTTAACAATGAGCGATGATATTCGTGTCATTCTTATCAAGATGGCTGACCGACTTCATAATATGCGGACTCTCGGCTCTATGCTTCCGAGCAAGCAGTATAAAATTGCAGGTGAAACCCTTTATATCTATGCTCCCCTTGCCAACCGACTTGGTTTAAACAAAATAAAGACAGAGCTTGAAGACCTGAGTTTCAGGTATGAACATCCTGAAACTTATCAAGAAATACAAAACAAACTGAAAGAAACACAAGCAGAGCGTGATAAAACTTTCGCCGACTTCACTGCTCCCATCAAAGAACAATTAGACAAGATGGGTATAAAATACCGCATCATTGCCCGCGTCAAAACACCTTATTCTATATGGAACAAGATGATGACCAAGCACGTCAGTTTTGAAGAAATTTATGATATCCTTGCTGTACGCATCATTTTTACTCCGAATCATCTCGATGAAGAAATCAATGACTGCTTCAATATCTACGTCAATATTACAAAGATTTATAAGCCACATCCCGACCGCTTACGCGATTGGGTCAGTCATCCAAAATCAAACGGTTATCAGGCACTGCATGTCACGTTAATGAGTAAAAAGGGGCAATGGATAGAAGTTCAAATTCGGAGTGAACACATGAATGATGTCGCCGAACAAGGCTTTGCTGCTCATTGGAAATATAAGGAAGGCGACGAACCTTATACAGAAGATCAGGGAGAACTCGATAAATGGCTTCACACTATCAAAGAAATTCTTGACGATCCGCAACCGGATGCTATCGACTTTCTGGATACCATAAAACTGAATCTCTTTGCTTCTGAGATTTTTGTCTTCACTCCAAAAGGTGAACTGAAGACTATGCCTCAGAATTGCACTGCACTCGACTTCGCTTTTTCTATTCATACTTTCCTCGGGAGTCATTGCATTGGAGCAAAAGTAAACCATAAATTGGTACCGATGAGCTACAAGCTGAAGAGTGGTGACCAAGTGGAGATTCTGACATCAAATGCCCAACATGTACAACCATCGTGGATTAACTTTGTAACCACCGCAAAAGCTAAATCGAAAATTACAGCCATCCTTCGACGCGAACAGAGAAGCGCACAACAAGACGGAGAGGAAATGCTACAACAATTCTTCAACACAAACGAATTAGAAGTAAATTTAACCAACTTAAAAAAACTATGTGACTTTCACCGGCTGGATACAATCGAAGAACTTTATGCCGCCATTGGCCGAGAGGATATCATTCTCGGTGATGAAGATAAAAATCAATTAAAAGAGAAGTCTACAGGGCGTAACTGGACTAAATTTATATCTTTTGCTTTCGGTAATAAATCAAAGAAAGAGAAAAAAGAAAAAGAAAAGGAAGAGGAAGAGCCGGTGCATGAAAAAATTGACAACAAAAAGATTTTTACGATTAATGAAGAGGCCGATCAACAAAAGGACTACATTATTGCCGACTGTTGTAAACCTATTCCGGGGGATGATGTGCTTGGTTTTATCGATGATAAAAACAAAATTATTATTCATAAGCGACAATGCCCGGTCGCAACCAAATTAAAAAGTAGCTTTGGAAACCGTTTGTTAGCCGTTAAATGGGAACCCGGGAAATCAGTATATTTCTCTGTGTTCTTATATATTAAGGGCATTGATCAGATTGGTGTACTGAATAAAGTGACACAAATCATCTCCACTCAAATGAATGTAAATATTCACCGTTTGGTCATTGAGACAAACGATGGAATCTTCGAAGGTCGTATTGAGTTGTTTGTTCACGATGTAAATGATGTAAAAGCTGTTCTACAGCATCTGAAGAAAATAACCGAAATAAAAACAACTGCCCGCATCGATCAGTTTGACGCACTACCTACCGACGATTAAGTCAAGTAATCCAATTCTTTTCTTATCGAATCCAATTCTGCACGAATACCTTTCAGTCGATCAACTATTTCTGATGCCTTTACAGTTGCGCCCTTATTAACTTTCAATCGTTTACGTGCGCCATCAAGTGTCATGCCACGCTCTTTCACCAAATGATAAACCAAACGAATATTTTGAATATCTTCTTTCTTGTATTGACGAATATTACCACCACTCTTCTTTGGCTGAATCATTGTAGGAAACTCTTTTTCCCAATAGCGCAACAAAGACTCATTCACACTAAACATATCAGCAACCTCACTAATAGAATAGTACATTTTCAGATCTTTCTCCAGATTCAACATAAATATCGGCCTTTAAATTCATAATCAACGTAAAAAACGAAGATTTTATTCAAATCATATCGACAAAAATAATAAAACAGATTATCTTTGCAAAATCATTTTTGAATATTAAATAAAAGATATATAGCTAAATGATGACAGCTAACGAAATTAGAGAATCGTTTAAGAATTTTTATCGGTCAAAGGGGCATGAAATTGTTCCTTCTGCGCCAATGGTCATTAAAGATGACCCAACCCTTATGTTTACTAACGCAGGTATGAATCAGTGGAAAGACATCATCCTTGGCAATCACCCTGCAAAATATAAAAGAGTGGCGGACTCTCAGAAATGTCTCCGAGTAAGTGGTAAACATAATGACTTGGAAGAGGTTGGCCACGATACTTATCACCATACCATGTTCGAGATGCTCGGCAATTGGAGTTTCGGTGACTATTTCAAGGAAGGCGCCATCGACTTTGCCTGGGAATATCTCGTTGACGTTCTGCGTCTTGACCCGAAAGATTTATATGTTACCGTATTCGAAGGCTCACCCTCCGAAGGAATTTCACGTGATGATGAGGCTGCCGAATATTGGGCAAAACATCTCCCTAATGATCATATCATTAATGGAAACAAGCACGATAACTTTTGGGAAATGGGGGATACCGGTCCATGTGGTCCTTGCTCTGAGATTCATATTGATGAACGTACTCCGGAAGAAAAAGCTCTAATTCCGGGAAACAAGATGGTTAACAAAGACAATCCTCAGGTAATTGAAATATGGAATATAGTATTTATGCAGTTCAACCGTAAGGCTGACGGCAGTTTGGAACCGCTCCCTATGCATGTAATTGATACAGGCATGGGATTTGAGCGCTTGGTCCGTATGCTTCAAGGCAAACATTCCAATTATGATACTGACATCTTCCAGCCTTTGATTCAGGCAATTGGCGAATTATCCGAACTAAAATACGGGGTTGACGAGAAAGTGGACGTTGCTATGCGTGTCGTTGCCGACCACATCCGTACACTTGCGTTCTCTATCACCGACGGACAATTACCCGGCAACGCAAAAGGCGGATACGTTATCCGCCGTATTCTTCGCCGTGCTATCCGCTATGCGTATACA
The DNA here is from genome assembly GCF_021295095.1 of Phocaeicola oris. Taxonomy (GTDB): domain Bacteria; phylum Bacteroidota; class Bacteroidia; order Bacteroidales; family Bacteroidaceae; genus Phocaeicola; species Phocaeicola oris. The sequence continues at coordinate 13,457 of NZ_JAJLQX010000013.1, read as the reverse complement.
TTCCTGAATCAGAAGCAAGCATTCTTATATAAACTAATCCCAACGCTGATCGCCAACATGGGAGAGGCTTATCCTGAACTAAAAGCACAGGAAGTGCTGATTGAGAAAGTAATCAAGGAAGAAGAGGAGGCTTTTCTCCGTACACTTGATACCGGTATTCATTTATTAGAGAAGACAATAGATGATACAAAAGCGAACGGAAAAACAGAAATTAGCGGTGTAGACGCATTTACTCTTTACGATACATTCGGATTCCCTCTTGATTTGACTGAACTGATTCTCCGTGAGAATGGAATGACTGTGAACGAAAATGAGTTCAATGCCGAAATGGAAAAGCAGAAACAGCGTGCCCGTAACGCAGCTGCTATAGAAACCGGAGATTGGGTTAATATAGAAGACGGACAAACGGAATTTATCGGTTATGATAATACCGAATGTTTGACAACTATTCTTCGATACCGTCAAGTTACTCAGAAGAAACAGACACTTTATCAGATTGTGCTGAAAGAGACTCCGTTCTATGCCGAAATGGGTGGGCAGGTTGGTGATACCGGTGTATTGAAATGTGGTGATGAAGTTATTGAAGTTATTGATACGAAAAAAGAAAACAACTTGCCGATACATATCACCAAGAAGTTGCCTACTCATCCGGAAGCTAAATTTATCGCGTCTGTTGACAAGCAAAAACGTGAGGCATGCGAAGCCAATCACTCCTGTACGCACTTGCTCGACTATGCCTTGCGTCAAGTTCTTGGTAATCATGTCGAACAGAAGGGATCTTTGGTCAGTCCTGATGGTCTCCGCTTCGATTTCTCTCATTTCCAAAAAGTTACGGACGAACAACTTCGCCAGATTGAACATATAGCTAACGCTATGATTCGCAAAAATATCCCATTGAACGAGTATCGTAACATGCCTATCGAAGAGGCTAAGAAACTTGGCGCCATCGCCTTGTTCGGTGAGAAATACGGCGATGAGGTTCGTGTAGTCAAGTTCGGCCCGTCTGTTGAGTTTTGCGGTGGTACACACGTATCAGCTACCGGAAAAATCGGTATGGTTCGCGTCATCAGCGAAAGTTCTGTCGCTGCCGGCATTCGCCGCATAGAAGCTATCACGGGCGAAAAAGTAGAAGAACTGATGGACAATATTCAATGTACCCTGACCGATTTAAAAGAACTTTTCAACAATGCTCCTGATTTAATCGGAACCATCAAAAAGTATATGGATGAAAACAGTGAGTTAAAGAAAGAAGTTGAAACCTTTATAAAAGAAAAAGTCGCTCAGGTCAAAGAAAAACTGATTAGCAACGCTAAAGATATAAACGGTGTAAAAGTCATCAGTTCCGTCCTTCCTATTCCTGCTGCCTCGGCTAAAGACATCGCTTTCCAACTGAAAGGACAAATTCCTTCCAATTTGTTCGTCGTCATCGGCAGTATAGAGAACAACCGCCCTATGCTGACCGTTATGATCAGCGATGACTTGGTTAAAGATGGACTGAATGCCGGTCAGATAGTACGCGAAGCCGCTAAATTGATACAAGGTGGCGGAGGTGGTCAGCCTCACTTCGCGACTGCCGGAGGCAAGAACGTTGACGGACTGAGTGTTGCTGTAGATAAAGTGCTGGAATTGGCTAACTTATCAATACAGTAATTATCTTTACCGGCCGGGTTAAAACAACATCCCGAATAACGAGCTTTGTTATCTCATAAATAAGATAAAGAAAACAAGTAAAAGGTGGCCCTAATAAGTCCACCTTTTTTATAAAGAATCATTTCATTTTTTATTTATAAATAAGTGCATCACGTGCGTGATACATGTGATTCACGTGCGTGGTACACGTGGTTCACGTGCGTAGTACACATGGCTCACATGCGTGGTACACCTAAGTTATCTGTAGATTCAGGCAATTCGTCATTATAAATCAATAAATTAATCAAGTAATTATTTTAAATTCTCATTCTCAATCTGCTCTTTTGGCCAATTAACCAGATAAAGTGTTTCTGTAGCACGAGTAAACGCAGTATATATCCAGCGGAAATAATCCGGTCCAAGCATCTCATCAGTTACATACCCTTGGTCAAGGAATACACGTTTCCACTGCCCGCCTTGCGCCTTATGGCAAGTTACCGCATACGCATACTTAACCTGAAGAGCATTATAAAACGGGTCGGCTTTCATTTTTTTCATACGTTCCGCTTTTCGCGGAATGTCAGCATAATCCTCAAGCACTGAATAGAACAACTTATCATTTTCCTCTCCGGTGAGTGCCGGAGCCTCGGTTTGTAATGTATCAAGCAGAAGTTTCACCTCTATTTCCAAATCATTAAAATCGGGGAATGAGAGCAATACGTCACAGAAGCGAAACCCATATAGTTCCTGCTCACGACGTACGCGTTTAACCACAGCAATATCTCCGTTGGCTATGAAATCCAACTCTTTCATCTTTTCTGCCCAAAAGTAATTATTTTTCGCAATCATCAACAAATCTCCTGAGTTCAACTCATCAGTCCGAAAAAGAATGGTACCGCGTATCCCGTTATTATATATATTCGCCCGTTTATTAGAACGCGTTACTATCATGGTTTCGCCTATGCCCACCTCATCATAGCAGTTGTTTATCTTCTCTATCAAGTCACTGCCATTAATAATCTGAATGTCCGGAAAATTCCGTATTCTAATTTCCGGGAATCTTGAAAAGTCCTGATTAGTTAAATTTTGCCTGAGCACAGTCGCGTTATATAAGATACCCGATTCTTGCGACTGACGGACTACCTCCGTCAGCTTCGACAGATAAACTTTCAGCCCGTATCCTTCTAATACACTGACAGAAAGCGCCGGGCTATCTTTTTCTCCTACCGGAGGCAACTGAGCAGTATCACCAATAAGAAGCAAACGACAACCTTCCCCGCTATAAACATAATGAATCAAATCGTCAAGCAACCGGCCTGTTCCAAAAACTGAGCCCGAAAGCCCTCTGTTCGAAATCATGGAAGCCTCATCCACGATAAACAAGGTGTGCCGATTCAGATTATTATCGAGTAAGAAATTGGTCATCTCATTCGAAAAACTTTTCTGTCTATAAATACGTTTATGGATAGTAAAGGCCGTATGTTCAGAATAACGCGAAAAGACTTTCGCGGCTCTCCCCGTAGGGGCCAGCAAGATTGTCTTTTGTTTCAAGGCATCGAGTGTCTTCACCAGAGCCCCGATGAGGGAGGTTTTCCCTGTCCCTGCATACCCTTTCAGAACGAACACGGTATTTCCACGTCGGTCAACCAAGAACTCAGACAAAAAATTAATTGTATTTTCCTGCTCTATAGTTGGTTTATAATGAAAAAATCCTTTAATTTGCGTAGTTAAATAGTTATTTATCATAATTGGGTATCAAAAAAAATCATGATTTGATGCGATATTCAATTTATTTATTTATTTTTGCGAAGCGAAATATTAAAATATTCAATGCGAATATAAACTAAAAAAACACATATTTATCATGAAAACTGTTATTAATGTTATTTTGGCTCTTTGCGTGGTCGGATTGGTATACATTTGCTATGGTAGTATCATGGGACCTATCAACTTTAAGAAGCAAAGAGACATCAGAGAGACTGAGGTGAAAACCCGCTTGATCGACATTCGTAAAGCTCAAGTAGAGTATCGTCAGTTGCATGACGGTAAGTATACTGCCAACTTCGATACTTTAATCGACTTCGTTAAAACCGCAAAAATTCCTTTTGTAAAGAAAGTTGGTACTTTGACCGATGATCAGTTAGAGAATGGAATGACAGAAAAGAAAGCTGTCGCTATGATTGAGAAAGCAAAGAAGAGTGGTAACTGGAAAGAAGTTGAGGCTGCCGGCTTAAAGGATTTCAGTCGTGATACTATTTGGATTCCTGTTACAGATACTATTTTCGCAAAAGGTTTTAATCCTGATTCTTTGCGTTATGTTCCATTTGGTAACGGTGCACAGTTTGAGATGGCTGTCCGCAGTGATACTACAAAGTCGGGCGCTCCATTGAACTTATTCCAAGCTCAAGTTCCATACGAAGTTTATCTGAATGGCTTAAACAAGCAGGAAATCATTAATATTAAGGACTTACAAGAAAAGTTGAATAAATATGCCGGCTTACGTGTAGGTAACATTGAAGAGCCTAATAACAACGCGGGTAACTGGGAATAATAATGACAGTCATCGATTTCACGAAATCAGATCAGTATAGTCTATCCATCCGCCTTAGCGCGGATGGATTTTCTTTTTCTCTATACAACCCTCACGATGAGGGCAGCTTCTTCTATGAACCTTATTCCGTGAACATCGCCTACTCTCTTACAGCCAACGCAAAAGAGATGCTTGATTCTTCGGAGGTATTCAAGCATACTTATAGGCACATCTATATATTATACGATACCGCACGCGTTACTCCTGTTCCCTTTGAGCTCTTCGAAGATGACGAAATGGAAGACCTGTTCTATTCAAACTTCCCGAAAGCGAATAACGAAACCATACTTTGTAATATTCTTGAGAAAAGTAACATCGCGCTTCTCTTTGGAATGGACAAACATGCATACCAGCTTATGAACGAGCGGTTTCCACACGCAAAATACTTTGCGACAGTTAGTCCCCTCACAGAATACTTTCAGAAAAAAAGTAAGACAAAAAACAAACATCTATACGCTTATCTGCAAAAAGGGGGCATCAAGGTATTTGCATTCGACAACGGACGCCCGATGCTTATAAATTCTTTCAGCTGTGAAACATTCGAAGACCGTATCTATTACTTATTATATATATGGAAACAATTAGGGTTTGATACGGAAACCGACGAGCTATATTTGGTAGGCAACATAGCAGAAAAAGAGAAACTGACCGATGGACTGGAAAAATACATTCGTAACGTGTTCCTCATTCACCCGAGATCTGAGTTCAATCGATCTATACTCACTCAACGCGATGATATACATTTCGACCTTCAAACTTTACTGATATGCGAGTAGTAGCAGGAATATACAAGGGCAGACATTTTGATATTCCGAAGACATTTAAAGCACGTCCTACCACAGACTTCGCTAAAGAAAACATCTTCAATGTATTGAAGAAATATATAGATTTTGAAGACGGACTCAATGCGCTCGACTTATTTGCCGGTACAGGAAGCATCAGTCTGGAATTACTTTCCAGAGGATGTGAAAGGGTCATCTCCATTGAAAAAGATCCCCAACACTATGCTTTCATACGTAATGTGATGGAAGCAGTAAAAACCAATAAAGGCTTTCCTCTCCGCGCAGATGCATTGAAATATATAGAAAAATGTCAAGAACAGTTTGACTTCATTTTTTCCGATCCGCCTTACGCACTAAAAGAATTGCCTGACATTCCATCACTTATCTTTAAATACCACTTGCTGAAACCAAATGGAATCTTTGTTTTGGAGCATGGTGAAACAAATTCATTTAAAACAAATCCACATTTTGCCGAACACCGTGAATACGGAAGTGTAAACTTCTCTATCTTTACAGCAGAGGAGAGATTAATCGAAGAATCGACTCAACTAATTTCTGACGTTTCGAACGACGCTCCCACATCTTAGAATTGAGCAATGAGGAAGATTCCAAGTCTTTCAGAAATATGTTTTTGCAAGCTAATGCCGACTGTTTATCATACATAAAAGCATTTACTTCAAAATCGTATTCCAAGCTCCGAAAATCCATGTTAGTAGACCCAATGGTAGATAGCTGATCATCACTCACCATCATCTTAGAATGAAGGAATCCTTTCTCATAAAAATAAACTTTTATGCCGGCTCTTATAATATCATCCAAATAAGAGAATGAAGCATAATGTGTCAGAATTGTATCTGCTTTGCGAGGTATCATGATTCGCACATCGACACCGGCCAAAGCTGCAGTTTTCAAAGCCATCTGAATAGATTCCGTCGGCAGAAAATACGGTGTTTGGATATAGAAATAAGAACGAGCATTAGTAATTGCCATTAACAGTCCCTGCATTATATTACGCCAATCTCCGATAGGATCAGAAGTAACTATCTGAATCAACGCGTTCCCCTTGGAACTGATTTCCGGAAAATACTCCGACGAAGTGATGAGTGTACGATCCATGGCATACCAGTCTGTGAGGAATACAGTTTGCAGTCCATAAACAGCCTTGCCAACAATCTTTACATGCGTATCGCGCCATACACCCCAACTGACACCTCGCACATATCGAAGCGCTAAATTCATACCGCCTGTAAAACCAATCCGACCGTCTATCACAACAACTTTCCGATGATTCCGGTAATTCACCTTACTGGTAAAAAGAGGGAAGCGAACCTTCAAGAAATCGCGTACCTCCACCCCACCCTCGAGCAAAACCTGAAAGAAATCACGACCAACTTTCCAACAGCCCACGTCGTCATAAATAACGCGAACCTCTACACCCTGTTTTGCTTTATCAATCAAAGCATCACGCACCAAACGACCAATGGGATCATCCTCGAATTTAAAGAATTCAACATGGATATGATGCTTTGCCTTATTGATTTCTTTCAACAAAGAAAGCAACATTGACTCTCCGTCTGTATAAATTTCTATCTGATTATCCGCAAATGACAGAGCATGGTTAATGTTATAAAAGAAATACATTAACTGATACTGCTCTTGAGGATACTTAAACGCTTTCTGAGCCTGAAACTCTTCCATCGGATGCCTTGTCAATCGTGTATATCTGCTTCGGCTGATAAGTCGGGCCTTACGATCCTTCCGGCCGAAAAAGAAATATAATACGAGACCAAGTAAAGGTACAAAGATAAGAACCAGCAACCAAGCTAATGTCTTCACCGGGTTCCTGTTATCCATCACTATCACAATGACTGTACCCAAAACAAGAAAAAGATACACCAAGTCGATTGCGGTAGAAAAAATCTGATGAAAGATTCCCCACTCAATCATTATATCCTATAAACTTCATGCTTTTAATTATTTATTCAAATTAAACTGACCATCCTTAGGGAATCCAATGCTCATGCCAAACGAAGCCTGATGTGGTTTACCCATAACAATACTATACGGCAACTCTTTGATTGAACGTGTCGAAGAAACTTCGGGATAAACCTTTCCTGCACGAGTTAAAGCGAACTTCAACATTGTTTCATTCTCATCCCCCAACTGATAGCCGTCAAAAGGATTATCATCAACTTTATAATCCGGAGCAAAACCATCAGGGCGGGAAGCGTTATTCCCATTTGCATCAGCAAACGTTGAGACCATAAGGTACATACCCCAATTCTTTATGACAGAAGGAACTGTCTTATAAATATCTGAAGATGATACCATCCAACCTGTACAATACTTCCCATAGCTCTGATTACCAATCTTCTCAATAGAGACATAAGGAGATAAACCAACAATAACCCCTTCTGAAGCAGAAGCTGTATTACTTGTCATCAAGAAATAAATCTTTGACGGACTTAAAATGGCATCAGCAATAGAAACCTCTGTTAGCGTCTTTGATGTCCCGTCGGTTGAAACTTTCTGAATAGTACTAAAATACGTATTCAAATCTTCTCCTCGCTCTTTATATTGATTAGTCATAGTCTTATTATAAACCTCGGTATGGAAAACAGTTTTTCCATTTATAACATCACTTTCAGGAGCTAACATAGATCCCAGCAGTTCCTCTGTATTAACATAACCACCGCCATTGTATCGAAGGTCGAGAACCAATTCTTCAACTCCGGAAGCCTTAAATGCTTTCATTATCCCTACTAATGCAGACGCTGACTTCAAATCAAAAGAAGCATAAGCCAAATACCCGACTTTCTTACCATTCACATCAAATATAGCATTACATAAAATAGGATCTTCGTACATTTCGACAGCAGTTAAGCTGCGTGTCCCGCCACCATCGGAAATAATATTATTGTTTGAATCATACGTACCAAGGCCTATTGTCGCAGAGGAGCTATAATAAATATTAGAGAAATTATCACGAGTCGGCTGACTTCCATCAACAGTCAAAATAATATCACCACGTTTAATGCCGGCCTTCTCTGCAGGCCCATCTTTATAAACAAAGTTCACAACGTAAAATATATTATTACTATTACTAAATGAATATGGAGTAATATTCCAACCGTACGTAGTATTAACACCATTAACACTGCCTATAAAAGAATTAAAATCATTCGTTAATGCAGTCCATTTATCAATATCAACACCAGAACTGATACTGCCATTCATAGACCTTACATAATTATATCGAATATTATTAACGACTCCGATAGGATATTGACAAGTATCAGGATTTAAGCGGATAACATCGGAAGTTATTTCATCTGCCCAGAAATAATAACTTTCCATCAAATCTCTCGCCATTTGTGTGGCATACCTTATTTCTTCACTGATAGTTGGTTGGACAGGTATTACAGGAGTATTAACTTCATCTTTATCTTTGCTACATCCGCACAATAAAACAATAGCGGACATAAGCAATACAAAAGAAACTCTTTTCATAATCATTCTTTTATAAGTTTATATCCGCTAAATAAAGCAATTTTTACGGAATCACCATATTTATTTGTTTAAATATGGTTAGAATGTTCTTCTTCCGCCAAAACCACCCAGAGGTGGACCGTTCGGCCGACCTCCTCCCGGACCTCGACGACCACCAAGGCCGCCAGGCCCCATACGCTCGAATCTATTTCGAGCTTCTTTACTACCAAACAAGCTAAATTTATAAATAAAATGAACCATGCAATAGCTATTAATGCTATTGTATTCGTTTACATTCCGAAGTTCTGCCGTAAGTGTACGTGAAATAGTACTTTGATTATGAAGAATATCATACATCTCAAAGCTTAATGTCGCAGCACCCTTAAAGAAACTCTGAGCAATCTGAGTATTCCATATCAACTCATTGCGATTCATGCTTGAATCACTGTAACCTCGACGACACTGATTCGTCAGATTTGTTGAAATTGTCATGTCCCAAGGCAATGAGATGTTAGTGCTCGCGCCGTATGAATAGGTATATGGCTCCTGATTATTTTGAGGCCGTAAAGCACTACGTTCCCAATTATATTCCAATGCGCCGTTAAGTGAAAACTCAAACCAATTATTTCGATATGTACCATTCAAGTTCTCTGCTAACGTCAGATTAGTTGTTTTATTCCTATCGTCCGTCTTCGTTGCGTTATTATAAAGATAAGCGACATTATTCATATAATTGGCACGAGAAAATGAATTGATGTTAAACTTCTTATTTTTTAATGCGCTATTGAATCCGAACATACCGAAAGCGTTCCAATTACCATTGATATTTGTTGGTTGAGTAATTCGTCCACCGGTAGATTCATTATACATCGTGCTATTACTAATAGCGTTTTGCGTAGCATTAAACATTAAATGTGTAATTATACCACGCTGTTTTTCTGGATTATAGGTATTATAAAACACACGCATTGTATGCGTAAAGGAAGGCTTTAAGCCCGGATTACCCATAGTAATATTCAAAGGATTTGAATCATTGGTAATAGGCAACAGATTTTCCATTCCGGGCTGACTGCTTCGACCACGATACATCACCTCTAACTGACTTAAATTGGAGAATTTATAGCGAAAGCGCATGTTAGGAGCAAAGTTAAATACATTACGTACTGTATCGGTTGAATAAGTTCCACGAGTATACGAGAGTTTCGTATTCTGCGGTTGAACAGATATTCCGGCATCCAACTGATACTTCTTTCGAATCAAACGAAATCCGGCTTGAATATCATGATTTACATAATCGTATGTAGCATCTTTACTTAAGCTCGGGTCAAATCCATCCTTATAGTTTTCCGGAAGTCGGTCATCTAAACGCCAACCAAAATTATCTAAATCGTACGTTGAACGGACACTCGTATTATGACGGTATGACAATTCATAACTGAACTGCAGAAACAAACCTTTAGCAATAGGTTCACTGTAAGTTAATCTACCGGAATAAGTATAATTATTTACCGGAGTATTAATATATCGACGTCGAATATTCGTTGAATCCGGATTGTAATCAAACTGATAGTAACGGGTTAACGCGTCAGTGTACGAGTCATTCTCTGTATCGGTATATCCGAATCGACCTCGGAATGTAATGTTCCTTCCCTTATTATTCAGCTTACGGTTTACTTGCAGTGTAGCATTTACCGAAGTACTCCCTGATTTCTGATGAGAACGATTATTTGAAGAGTTTACCCGAATTGATTTCAACGGCTCATTCGAATCTAAATCATCAAGATTTAAGTAATCATTCGGATTTGCGATAATATCAAACGGATCACTATCGAATGTAGCAGATTGACTTTCGGAATTCGTTTTCGAACTCCGATAGCTGAAATTAGGACGGAAGATAATATTCGTCATACTATCCGGCTTCCACTCCAAGCGATAATCAAAATTTATAGAATTGGTTTTAGCCCGATATAAAGAGTTTGTATTAGCGTATGAACTTCCTGCCTGCAAGAATCGCTCGGAATATCCACGACCAATCAGATCCTGATCACTATAGTTATAGCGGATACTACCGCCCATATCCAACTTTTCAGTCTCAGTTGCGAAGTTTGCTCCCAACATTTTACGTGCGTTTAAACCATTAGGGCTAAACCAACGCGGACCACCACCAGAGAATCCCTGATCATTGGTATTATTAGCTGAACCTATCACTGAGAATTGTGTCCGGTCCTTGAAATAATTCATCATCATACGCCCTGAGTAACGATCTTTCGTACCAACAGACAAATCGGCATTACCAAAGAATCCCTGATTCATTCCCTTTTTAACGGTTAAATCAAGTACAGTTTCCTCTTCGCCATCATCAATTCCCGTAATACGGGCTAAATCAGACTTCTTATCATAAGCCTTTACTCTGTCAACCATATCCACCGGCAGGTTTTTCAGACCGGTAGACACATCACCACCGAAGAATTCTTTTCCGTCAACCATGATTTTCTTTACCTCTTTCCCGTTAATCTTCACTGTCCCGTCATCCGACACTTCTGCTCCCGGTAACTTCTTTACCAACTCCTCAAGCATAGCTCCTTGCGGGGTGCGATAAGCTGAAGAACTATACATCATCGTATCTTTTGAAACAGAAACCATCGGAGCCTCGGCAGTAACAATAGCTTCTTTCAGCATGATAGCATCAGCCGACAAAGGAATCGTCCCCGCACTCACCTGCGGACGATTTTTCGAGAATGTATATTGTTTGAATTGAGACAGATAACCTACATAAGATACTTTTAGAATATACTTACCCGGCTTAGCATGAACGGCAAAATTTCCATTCGCGTCCGTCACGTTACCATTTATCATCGAGCTGTCTTTTGGGGAAAGCAATTGAACAGTAGCTTGTATAATAGGTTCATTCGTGTCCTTCTCTACTACCTTTCCTACCACTGTAACCTGATTGCTTTGAGCAAAAGCATTGATTGTGGCTATCAACAGCAACAATACAAACAAGAACTTTCTCATCTTTCCTTTTTATGTGATTTTACTGCTAAACAACTTTTTGATAAGGAAAAAGCGAAAAGGTTTAATCTACATTTTATTTTTTATTCTTAAAGATTTTGTCAATTCGTTGTTTTTGTGTGAAGAACTCCATACAAACTACATTGAATACCATATACAATATAGCTATATTACTGTCTGCACTCTCTATATTCTCGTGACGGAACCCGATAATCAGCGCAACAATATAATATATCCCCAACAAATATATGGCATAATATATGGATTTCAAACGAATCTTCGCCGTACCATCATCTTCCTGCTTTTGACGAGCCAAAAATATCATAAATAAAGCAAACCAAACAAATAATTTAACAGAAGCCTTAACTAATAACAAGTTACTATCATCGATTCTCCCGGAAAGAAACATAATGATAGGTACGAAAACGGATAAAATTAAAATGACATATCCTAATATGCGACAGTAATGCGGTAATATTCCATTCATAATTGGTGGCTTTTCTCTTTGTTGGACAAATTTAAGCTTTTTAGTTGAATTAATGACGAGGAACTTCTTATTTTTACCTAATTTTACAAACAAATTTTAGAATTATATGCAAAAACAAGAGGTTCTATTCACGCATAATATAGAGAAAGACTTGGAAAAAGTTCTCTTTCGCTGCACATACGATAAACTTTTCTTACTCACCGACGAAAGTACTCTGAAGTTCTGTGCACCTATTGTTCAGAACTTTGAATGTTTAAAGAACGCGGACATCATTACCATTCCAACCGGAGATTTGAACAAGAACCTGCAGTCCATGCAAATTGTCTGGAATGCTCTCGACAAGATGAAAGCATCCCGAAGATCACTGATGATCAACTTGGGGGGAGGCATGGTGACTGATTTAGGAGGATTCGCCGCCTCCACGTTCAAACGCGGTATTCCGTTTGTCAACATCCCTACCACCTTGCTCGCTATGGTTGATGCTTCGGTAGGAGGAAAAACAGGAATCAACTTTAACGGACTAAAAAATGAAATAGGAGTGTTCAACACTGCCGAGAGTGTTATTATATGTCCCGATTTTCTAAAAACACTCGACACGCAAAACCTCTTTTCGGGTTATGCTGAAATGCTGAAGCACGGACTGATAAGTAACGTAAAACATTGGGCAGAATTGCTGAACTTCGATTGGAATAAGCCTGACTATAAAGAACTATTAAGCTTAATTGAGCAGTCTGTTCTTGTTAAAGAAAAGATTGTAGAAGAAGATCCGCATGAGCATGGCATCCGCAAAGCACTCAACTTCGGGCATACCATCGGTCATGCGTTCGAAAGTTGGTCGATGGAACGCAATCATCCCATTCTGCATGGGTATGCAGTCGCCTTTGGTTTGGTTTGCGAGCTCTATTTTTCTTATCTCCGTCTTAAATTTCCACAAGATAAGTTGCAACAGACTAATCTGTTTATAAAAGAACATTACGGAACCCTCGGCATCACTTGCAAACAGTATGACAAGCTGTATGAGCTGATTACTCACGATAAAAAAAATACTAACGGCGTAATTAACTTTACCTTACTCAGTGATATCGGTGATGTTCATATCAACCAGCAAGCCGACAAAAAAGAAATATTTGAGATTTTCGATTTCTTTCAAGACGCAGGTTTTTGAGAGATTAAACAAAACAATATAACTTAAAATAAAAGACAGCTGTTCATAAAAAAGAATAACCGAAGGCAACTTCACAACTTATATTTCTTTCCATAAAGAATTTTTCAACTATTCAAATGAAGATTGTGAATCGTATATATGGACATTGCGTGTGATAAGGATGATTGGGAAAAGTGTGACTTATACTGATATAAGTAGACACATTTAATAACCATAAAAATGTGTATAACTTATGCGTAAAAAGTACAAACATTACAGTGAGGAAGAAAAATTAAATCTTCTTCGCGAGTATGAGGAGTCTGG
>NZ_JAJLQX010000012.1 GCF_021295095.1 Phocaeicola oris | reverse complement strand
CCAGACTCCTCATACTCGCGAAGAAGCTTTAATTTTTCTTCCTCACTGTAATGTTTGTACTTTTTACGCATAAGTTATACACATTTTTATGGTTATTAAATGTGTCTACTTATATCAGTATAAGTCACCTACGTTAAAGAGTCTCCCTTTTACTTACAAAAAAATACTCTTTAGAAAAGAAAAAAGAATGCAGATAACACTAAATAACAACAATTCCCACCCAATATCCAATAAAACTTGCTATCTTTGCGAGTTATTATCAATGAACTTATTAATTTCATGAGAAATTACAAATTCTTAAATAATCTAATTGGCTGGGTTGTATTTGCCATCGCAGCTTTTACCTACTGCATGACTATTGAACCTACTGCCAGTTTCTGGGATTGCCCCGAATTTATTACTACAGGCTTTAAACTGGAAGTGGGTCATCCGCCCGGCGCGCCTATCTTTATGTTAACATCCAACCTATTCTCACAGTTTGCCGGCGATCCTTCACAAGTAGCCCGCATGGTAAACACGATGAGTGCCCTGATGAGCGCAGGTTGTATTCTGTTCTTATTCTGGACAATTACCCATCTGACACGTCGTTTGGTATGCGAGAAAGAGCATGAAATGACTACTGCCCAAATGATTATGATTCTTGGTTCAGGTGTAGTGGGTGCTTTAGCATATACTTGGAGTGATACATTCTGGTTCAGTGCCGTGGAAGGAGAAGTTTATGCTTACTCCAGCTTGTTCACAGCAGCAGTTTTCTGGCTTATACTGAAATGGGAAAGTGTAGCCGATCAGCCTCACTCCGACCGCTATCTGGTTTTAATAGCATACCTCACAGGTCTGTCTATCGGAGTCCATTTATTGAACCTACTTTGCATTCCGGCCATCGTACTGGTTTGGTATTACAAGAAGTATCCGGATGCCAATCTGAAAGGTAGTCTTTTAGCCTTAGCAACCTCTGCGCTCATTGTTGCAGTAGTACTTTATGGTATCGTTCCGGGAGTCACCAAAGTAGGCGGACAATTTGAACTCTTCTTCGTCAATGGCTTAGGATTGCCATTTAATACAGGATTGACTATCTATATCATTTTGCTGACAGCCGCTCTTATTTGGGGCGTTTACGAAACATATAAAGGTTCGGATGCAAAACGAGTGAAGATCGCATTCCTACTGGCAATTACCATGTTGGGCATCCCATTCTACAGCTATGGGGTTACTGCCATACTTATCGGTATTGTCGTGCTCGTCATTCTCCACGCTATTCTTTCCGGAAAGATTAAAGGCTGGAAACCATCAGCCCGTCTGCTGAACACCTCTTTGCTCTGCATGATGATGATCATGGTCGGCTATTCTTCTTATGCGCTTATCGTCATCCGTTCCACAGCGAATCCGCCTATGGATCAGAATTCCCCGGAAGACATATTCACATTAGGTGAATACATGGGACGCGAGCAATATGGAACATGGCCTTTGTTCTATGGTAAGACATACGCGTCCAAGCCCGCTATCAAAGAGGTAGAAGACGGTTATCAATATGATTTTGTAGAAGGAGCTCCTGTTTATCAACGTAAAGAAAAAGCCTCTGATACAGAAAAAGATCGTTACGAAATTATTCGTCATAAATCAGAATATAAGTATGCTCAAAACATGATATTTCCTCGTATTTGGGAAGAGAAATACGCACAAGCATACGAAGACTGGTTGGGTGGCGTAACAGGGAAACAAGTTCCATACGACCAAGCCGGTGAGATTACCATGATTAAAGTCCCGACCCAATGGGATAACCTGAAGTTCTTCTTCTCTTATCAAGTGAACTTTATGTACTGGCGTTACTTTTTATGGAACTTCGTTGGTCGTCAAAACGATATTCAGGGGCAAGGTGAAATAGAACACGGCAATTGGATTACCGGTATTAATTTTATAGACAACTTCCTTGTTGGTAATCAGGATTTGTTGCCTTCTGAGCTGAAAAACAATAAAGGACGCAACGTATTCTATGGCTTACCTCTGATTCTTGGTCTCATTGGATTATTCTGGCAAGCTTACCGTATCCATCGGAAAGAAGATAAAAACGGGAATATTATTGACGAGCCGATTGGAATTCGCCAGTTCTGGGTAGTTTTCTTCCTTTTCTTTATGACAGGATTGGCCATCATCCTCTATCTAAACCAAACACCTTTGCAGGTTCGTGAACGAGACTATGCTTATGCCGGCTCATTTTACGCTTTTACTATCTGGATCGGCATGTCTGTTGCTGCCATCGGTAGCTGGCTGCAAAAGAAAGTGAAAGTTGACAGTCGTGTCTCCGCAACTATCGCCTCCGTCCTTTGTATTTTAGTTCCCCTTCAAATGGTTTCTCAAACATGGGACGACCATGACAGAAGTAACCGATACACGTGTCGTGACTTTGGGCAGAATTATTTGAACAGTACTTCTGAAACCGGAAACCCAATCTTATACACCAATGGAGACAACGATACTTTCCCTTTGTGGTACAATCAGGAAACGGAAGGTAAACGTACCGATGTCCGCGTATGTAACTTGAGTTACTTGCAAACCGATTGGTACATAGACCAAATGAAACGTCCTGCATACGATTCTCCTGCTGTTCCTATCAATTGGAGTCGTTTGGAATATGTGTCAGGACGTAATGAAGCTGTCCCCGTTAGACCGGAAATGAAAAAAACTATCGATCAATTCTATAAGCAAGACAGTATTATGTCCGTAGCAGAATTTGGCGATAATCCATACGAGCTGAAGAATATCCTTGTTCATTGGGTCCGCAACCCAAAGAATGAAGATCTTAGAATGATTCCTACAGACAGCATCGTCTTAAAGCTGGACAAGGAAGCTATCAAAAAGTCCGGCATGATAATTCCCGACTCTTTACACGGACAGATTCCCGATTACATGACCATATCACTGAAAGGTAAACGTATGCTTTACAAGAGTGAGCTGATGATGCTCGAGATGCTGGCAAACGCCAATTGGACTCGTCCTATTTATATGGCTATCACCGTAGGAAGTGAAAATCATCTGAATCTGGATAATAACTTCATAATGGAAGGTCTGGCATATCGTATCACGCCTTTCAACAATAAAGAAACAAAGGTCAGTATAGATACGGATAAAATGTACGACAACCTTATGCACAAATTCAAGTTCGGAGGTATTGACAATCCGAATATCTATTTAGAAGAGACAACGCTAAGAATGTGTGACACACATCGCCGTATGTTTGTCTTGCTGGCTTCACAACTTATCAAAGAAGGAAAGAAAGATAAAGCGCTTGAGGTCTTGGATTACTGTCAAAAGAAGATTCCGGCAAAGAATGTTCCTCACGATTACATCTACAGTAATTCAAAAGAAATGGCTGAGGATTACATTGCCTTAGGACAGCCCGAAAAAGCAATGCCGATACTTAATGAGTTGGCCAATAATGCTGTAGAATATATCTCTTGGTACGAAAGTCTCGACGAAACTCGCTTCAGAGGTTCTTATGAGAACTGCGTCCGTTACATTTATATGCTGGATGAGCTGAATAAGAGTTTCACAAAGATGGCTTTGGATTCCGGAAATAATAAAGAGAGCATTTATACCAAAACTGCCATTCATTATGCGAAGATCTTCGAAGTTTTGTATGAGACATTCAACAAACGTATAGGCAATGATAAGACACAAAGCCAAGAGCAGAATGAATCAGAAAGTGAACAAATCGAGGCACAAGATTCCGAACAAGTAGAGTAATAGCGATAAACGACTTTGACATGTTTATAGAACAACCTCCTTTATTAATGCGGTGGATTTATCCGCGAGCCTTTTGGCGAATGGATAAACATGTCAAAGCCGTTTATTTAACTTTCGACGACGGACCAATTCCGGACATTACACCTTGGGTATTGGATTTGTTAGACCAATATCAAATCAAGGCAACTTTCTTTCTTGTTGGAGATAATGTAAGAAAACATCCCGAAGAGTTCAAGTTAATACTGAAACGCGGACATCGAGTGGGCAATCACACTTACAATCATATACAAGGCATTCATTACCTCAGCAAGAATTATCTGAAGAATGTGGAAAAAGCCAATGAGCTTATCCACTCAAACCTTTTCCGCCCACCACACGGTTTTATGCGATGGGGGGAATATATGATACTCCGAGATAAATATCAAATGGTAATGTGGGATTTGGTGACACGCGACTATAGTAAGCGGCTCACCGGACCGGAAGTTTTTGAAAAAGTAAAAAAGTATTGCAGAAACGGATCCATCATCACATTCCACGACTCATTAAAATCAGAAAAGAATATGAAATATGCCTTGCCTAAGTCAATTGACTGGCTTATAGAACAAGGATATGAATTTAAAATATTCGATTAAATCATGAAGAAATTATTATTGCTTCTTATCTTCTCTCCTTTTTACTTCGTACAAGCTCAGGAAGAAGATGATGATAATATGGCACAATTATACATTGATCATAACATCAACGAGTTCACAAAGTATGATTTCTCAAACATCTTTAATCCGAAAGATTACGAATACATCGGCTATATGGGAGATAACTTCCAACGTTTGTACATTCATTTTGTACAAGTGACAAAGAGTCTTAATTCTCCTACCGTATACGATGTAAAAGGTATGTGGAGACAAAAAGAAGTGGTAAAAGAATTCACCGGAAACATTACCATAAACAAGGTACGTGAACTGATAGACAGTAAAGAGATGACCGGACAAACGGAATATGATCTGCTCGGTACCTATACTTTCGAGTCGGCCGGAGGACTCTTCAAAGGAAACATCTCATCCTTGTTCTATCTGCTAAAAGGAAAGCCGTATTTCGACGACTTGCTTTATACTACCGATGGGTACAGCAATAACCAGTTTGAAGGAAAATATACCATCGGACAAAGCATTCAAAAAGCTAATTGGGGAATCTGTCGCATACCGGACAGCAAAAAGTTAGATATCGGAGTGAGTGAGTTCATTGTAGACGACCCATATATAGCTCGTGGATGGAAAAGTTATATAGATGAAGGTGCCAAATCAGAAGCAGAGGAATGCAGGGAATGGTGGAAAGGGAAAGAAGAGATACGTATCACCTGGGAGACAAACGTTACGGAAAACAACATAGTAAAGGTTAATATTTTCCGCAATGGGAAACCATTACAAACCGTTACAAGTACACTTGACACAGAACCAACCGTCACCGAGACCATTGGCAACGTAACCTTAGAAGATGTTACTTTCGACGGCAATCGCGATCTGCTGATCAATTTAGGAGGATACGGTAGCCAGTTCACGACATACTATGACTGCTACGCATGGAATAAATCAAAGCAGCAGTTTGAATATATTTCCTCATTCAAAGATATCTGTAATCCGCAAATTTCGCAGATGAGTCGCTGCATTTTCTCGAATCCATCGGCAACGCAAATGGAACAAAACTTCGAAAAGTACGAATTCATCGGAAACTCTTTCACATTAACATCTACAGTCACACAGACC
This sequence comes from Phocaeicola oris, assembly GCF_021295095.1. GTDB lineage: Bacteria > Bacteroidota > Bacteroidia > Bacteroidales > Bacteroidaceae > Phocaeicola > Phocaeicola oris. Next base: position 92,251 of record NZ_JAJLQX010000012.1, on the reverse strand, counting down.
TTTACCAATGATGACTCTTGCACTTTTACCGAAAAAAAGATAAACGGCGATGAAGAAACTGTCATTCATAAAGATGTAAAAAGCATCGAGCAACTTAGCGAGGACTGGATGGAATTTCTTGCCCGTGCTACAACATTACAATGAATCAAAACACAGATTCTTTCACGGGATTAGAGGCTTATATCACTATAAATCTTAATTCCCGGCTAACGCAATACATATCTTATCCTGAATATCACGCGCTTCTTTCTGCTTCATTATATTCTGATTAATAATAGCAAAAGCCAACAGATGCCCGTTACTTGCTTTCACATAACCAGCTAAGGAACTCACTCCTTTTACCGTACCGGTCTTGGCATGAACATTATTCCGAGCCTTTGTCTTCTTCATCCGGTTCTTCAGTGTACCATCCACACCGGCAATAGGCAAGCTATCATAAAACACGTTAAATATCTCTTGGCGACTATAAGCATATTTCAGGTATGCCAACAATAACTCAGGCGATATATAATTATATAATGAAAGTCCGCTACCATCAACAATGTTATAATCGTCCGGATTCTTTCCTATCGCTCCGGAAAGAAATGTCTTTATTGCATCAGCACCATCTTTAGCCGTCAAATACTTATGCGAAAACATATTGGCAGCCACTTGATAAAACACAGATTCCGCACACAGATTATTACTTTTCTTCAGCATGGGTTCAAGCACTTCACGCAATGGACGGCTTAAGGTGAACAACGTTCTTCCATTCTTATCCAAACTGTCCGGACAAGTGGTAAAAATGACACACCTGCTCTGCACTCCTCTGTTGTTTAAGCGATTCACTAATGTATGTAGAAAGAATTTTTCCGAGGACTGTATGCTTAGATCAACTGTTGTACGACGTGTCACATTTCCAGTAACCGAAATAATATTTCCATTGCTAAGCCAATTACGTGTGATCTTCAGCTGCCCGGCAGCAGAATCATGACTAATCGCTCGATTGTCTACCTGATAATAATCGGAAAAAGGCATGCAGTCGACAGCCGCCTGAGTCCCTTTTTCCTGTGGAGAAACAGTCACACTCACACATCCCTGATTCAACATTAAAGGTGAAAGATAGGGTTGATCGGACGAAGGCGTATCATCCCACGACCAGCCCGGTCCCCAATACACAGAGTCCATCATTGATACGTCGGCAGCCAGTGTATCAGTAATGAAATGAATGCCATTCGCTATTACCGCGTCGGCCAGACGATTCAAATCCTCATCCGAAAACAGCGGATCAAAATGTCCAATGACGTAGAGATTCCCGTGGAGGGTATCTTGATTTATTTCACCTGTATAACAAAGTTTAGTATCGAAGGTGTAATTCTCCCCAAGTCGTGCTAAAGCCGTCACAGAAGTTATGATCTTCTCAGTTGATGCCGGACGGTAAAGCTTCTCATCCTGATATCTATAAAGTGATTTACCTGCAGTAAGGTCAAAGACGGTCACACCAATCTCTGAAGTCCGCAAAGTCTCCGAATTCACTAAAGCGTCCAGTCTCTGTTGAAGAGACTGGGCGTTTACAACATTCGTAATAAGAACCAATAAAAAAGTGACAATTTTTCTCATTTACAACTCACGAAATATCTCACTTACCGTAGGATGCGGGAATACATAACGCTTCCAGTCTTCAATCTTCCAATGATCTTCCACAGCCATAACTGCCAAAATAATGAGTTCTGAAGCCGGATTACCCAAAATATGCACCCCAAGCACCGTATCATCATCGGCGACCAAAACTTTACATACCCCATTAACGCCCTCATTCTCTGCAACAAACCGTCCTGAAAAAGCCATAGACAACTTTATTACTTTATAACTTATACCCTTCTTCTGAGCTTCTTCTTCAGTCAAACCAACACCGGCAATTTCCGGATTAGTATAAACCACACTCGGAATGGCACGATAGCTCATTACGTCATCTATCCCTAAAATATGATGAACTGCCACTTCCGCTTCCCTTACAGCTGTATGTGCCAACAAGGAAACACCATTCAAGTCACCGCAAACGTAGACTCCCTTTACAGAAGATTCCAAATGTTCGTTCACTTTAATCACTCGTCCATTCAATTCCAAGTTCAGTTTCTCAAGACCAAAACCTTGAGTTACCGGACGACGTCCGACACTCATTAAAAGTTTTTCAGCAGTCACCGTAGCAGAGCCGTTGGCATCCTCATAAGATACAGTAAATCCCGTATCATCCTGTGAAATACCTACAACTTTTGCCTGAAGCAGAAACTTAACACCCCGTTTTGCATACTCATTTTGCAACATCACAGAGAGTTCTCGATCCATCGGACCGATAATCTTATCAAGCATCTCAACAATAGTTACTTGCACACCCAATGAAGAAAAGAATGAAGCGAACTCCATACCAATAACTCCTCCACCGATAATAACTAACGAGGCAGGAACTTCCTTATTATCAAGAGCTTCTTTATGAGTCCAATATGAAACGTCCTCCACTCCGGGAATAGGTGGGACAAACGTATCGCTACCTGCACAAAGCAACAAATTCTCACACTCATACGTTTCATCACCACATTGAACGGCATTCTTATTTATAATATTAGCCTCACCTTCCACAATGGTTACATTAGCTTCTTTCAAACGAGCTTTAATGCCCAGCACTAACTTACGCACCACCTTCGTTTTCCGCATGATAATCTGCTTCAAGTCGTAAGAAGATTCCGGAATGGTTACACCATACGAACGTCCATGTTTGGTATAATCGTATATTTTAGCTGAATAAAGCAGGGTTTTCGTAGGGATACATCCCTCGTTCAAACATACTCCACCTACATTTCTCTTCTCAAAAAGGACAACACTCAATCCGGCTTTCCCTGCACATTCAGCGGCCGTATATCCCGCAGGGCCACCACCAACAATAGCTAATTGATATTTAGACATAGCAAAACGATTAACTGATTATTTTAATTGATTCATTTTTCTTTTTCAGCGCAGCAAGAAACTCATCCTGCCTTTTCGGGGAAATAAGTACCATGTTTTTCCTCCCCCTATCCAAGAACTTTATCTCCAAACGGTCTAACGAGAGAGCCGGAGCAGAAAGCGGATTATGCGTTTTCTTCACTTCAATAATGTCAGAGATAGGAATATTCACCGGCTTGAAAGGCTTAGCCTGCACAATGCGCAGCAGATTATCGGAAGTGATAACATACTTCGTTTTTATCAGCATACTAATAATCAGCAGCATGACAATAGTCAAAAGAATTGTTGCGATTATATCCTTCTCCCAAAGCTCATAAATAAGCGAGGCCGCAATAACAACCATAATAAATATAAAGATAAATCCTACTTTCGAATAAAAAGTTCTCTCCATGGTATTATAATTTATTGGCGCAAGTTACGAAATTTCATTTGCTTTCATCTCATTTTAATAGAAAATTAAAAATAGTTCTATTACATTAAAAAAGAGACCTACTATTCCGATGTAGAAGAACTTGAAAAGTGAACTATATAAGTTGCCGAATTCATCAGAAGATTTATTCGTTTCACACTTGTGAAACAAAAGAATCATACGTATGAGTTGAACGATTCATACGAATCACTTTTCATACTCTCTTGATGGTAAGCTTAATCTGCCTGACGAATGAGGAAGCATGCGCATTAAAACAAATTAAATCTTTGAATTAAACGGTGATATAGCATCAACGAATAATTGTTTGAAGTGGTTCCTACCGACGATGCCTTAGCGTATATTTTAAACATAGCATCAAATACTTTGCAAAATTCATCTGCCATAAAGATAAATTCTGTAACTTTGTCTTGGATGCGCATAGCGATTATAGCTTGTAACACTTTAATATTTAAGATTTTAAAGGCAACAATAAATTTCGCTAATCATCAAATTAATAAATACTTAATATTCCATCGAACTCACATTAAATTATGATCAGTTATCAGAGTGAAGATATTCAAATGCCGGACATTAATCAGGCAGAAGTAACCGAATGGATTAAACAAGTGGCGGCTACCCATCAAAAAAAGGTGGGAGACATAGCATACTTCTTCTGTTCCGACAAAAAGATATTGGAAGTGAACCGTGAATATCTAAAACACGATTATTATACCGATATCATTACATTCGACTACTGCAAAGGGGCAAAGCTTTCAGGTGATATATTCATCAGTTTGGATACTGTAAACAGTAACTCTTTTTTGTTTAAACAATCTTACAACAGAGAACTTCACCGTGTCATTATTCACGGCATTCTTCATCTCTGCGGAATCAATGACAAAGGCCCGGGCGAAAGAGAGATTATGGAAGCAAATGAAAACAAAGCACTCGCCTTACTCGATGAGATGAAAGCACGGAATGCTTAACCAATTCAAGTAAAAGGTTTTACACATTGACAAACTTTTCGTAATTTTGCAAAGCTAAAGGAAAGGACATTCATGGAGTTCAAATATGATGTTATAGTTGTTGGCGCAGGTCACGCGGGCTGTGAAGCTGCCGCCGCCGCCGCTAACTTAGGCGCTAATACCTGTCTTATCACTATGGATATGAACAAGATAGCGCAAATGAGCTGTAATCCGGCAGTGGGAGGTATAGCGAAAGGTCAGATTGTTCGTGAGGTAGACGCATTAGGCGGATACATGGGAATAGTAACTGACCGATGTGCCATTCAGTTCCGTATGTTGAACCGTTCGAAAGGTCCAGCTATGTGGAGTCCGAGAGCTCAATGCGATCGAGAGAAATTCATTTGGACATGGCGTGAAGTTTTAGAAAACATCCCCAACCTTCATATCTGGCAAGATACAGCAGAAGAACTCCTTATAGAAAAAGGTGAAGTAATAGGCCTGACCACTATATGGGGCGTCACCTTTAAAGCGAAAAGCGTGGTGATTACCACCGGCACCTTTCTGAATGGTCTGATGCATATAGGAAGAAAAATGGTTCCCGGTGGAAGAACTGCCGAACCGGCTTCCTATCACCTTACTGAATCCATCACAGCAAACGGTATCACTTCAGGAAGAATGAAAACAGGCACCCCTGTTCGGATAGATAGCCGAAGTGTCCACTTCGAAGATATGGAGCCTCAAAAAGGAGAAGATGACTTTCATCATTTTTCTTTTATGGGAGAATCTCGCAAACTTAAACAATTAAATTGTTGGACGTGTTTTACAAACCCTAAAGTACATAACATTCTAAGAAGCGGACTCTCAGACTCTCCATTATATAATGGACAGATAAAGAGTATTGGGCCACGTTATTGCCCAAGTATTGAGACAAAGCTTTTCACTTTCCCCAATAAAGAACAACATCAACTGTTTCTTGAACCGGAGGGTGAAACGACAAATGAAATGTACCTTAACGGATTCTCATCGTCACTTCCTATTGACATTCAACTAACGGCGTTAAAAAAGATTCCTGCGTTCAGGGATTTGGAGATTTACCGCTCAGGGTATGCCATTGAATACGATTATTTCGATCCAACTCTGTTGCAACATACTTTAGAATCAAAAGTTGTGAAGAACTTATTCCTCGCCGGTCAGGTAAATGGAACAACAGGCTATGAAGAAGCGGCAGGTCAAGGCATTATTGCCGGAATTAATGCTGCAATTAACTGTAATGGCGGCAAACCTTTTATTCTGGGACGCGACGAAGCATATATCGGTGTACTGATAGATGACTTGGTTACTAAAGGTGTAGACGAACCTTACCGTATGTTCACCTCAAGAGCCGAATACAGGATTCTACTTCGTCAAGACGACGCGGACATGCGTTTGACAGAGAAATCATTTAATATCGGTTTGGCAAAAAAAGACCGGTACGACCGCATGATTAGCAAAAGAGACGCTATCACGTCAATGATTGATTTCATTGGATCTTATCCCATCAAGGCTGATAAGATTAATCCTGCGCTCGAAAAATTAGGAACAACTCCACTCTCTCGTGGTTGCAAGCTGATAGATCTAATTAACCGTCCTCAAATATCTTTGAAGGATATCGCAGAATATATTCCTGCTTTAAAAGATCGTTTGGACAAACAGACCGATCGAAAAGAAGAAATCATGGAAGCCACTGAAGTCCGGATAAAGTATAGTGGATATATCGAGCGGGAGAAAATCATCGCCAACAAGATTCAGCGCTTGGAATCCATAAAGATAAAAGGTAAATTCGATTATGATCAATTGAAAGAGCTGACAATTGAGGCACGTCAGAAATTAAAAAAGATAAATCCGGTGACACTTGCTCAAGCCAGTAGAATCCCGGGCATATCACCGAGCGACATTAATGTATTGCTCGTTCTATTGGGAAGATAAAGCAAAAAAGTTTCACGTGAAACAATTTATTTAAGAATCAAATATAAAAGACTGGATATGAATAAAAAGGAGTTATTGGAAAACGTTAGGACAATACCTGATTTTCCTATTAAAGGTATTTTATTTTATGATGTTACTACCTTGTTTAAAAACGCGAAATGTTTAAAATATATGGTTGATGACCTCTATGATTACTATAAGGATAAAGGTATCACAAAAGTAGTCGGTATCGAATCAAGAGGATTTGTTCTTGGAGGAGCCATTGCTGAAAAATTAAACGCCGGATTAATTATGGCAAGAAAACCCGGGAAACTTCCTGCAGAAGTTATGGAAGAGACGTACGACAAAGAATACGGCAAAGATACCATTCAGATTCATAAGGATGCGCTCTCGAAAGATGACATTGTGCTCTTACACGACGATCTGCTCGCCACAGGTGGAACAATGGCTGCATGCGAGCGCTTGGTAAAACAGTTCGGTGTGAAAAAGATATACGTCAATTTCATTATCGAAATAGAAGATCTGAAAGGACGTGAGATCTTCCCGAAAGATATAGATATCCACACTCTTCTTTCTGTCCACGAGCACAATTGATAAGAATGAAAGAACAAGAAGAACAAAAAAGAATGGAATACCTAAAGGGAATCGTACATAGCCTCCCCGAAGGACCTGGAATTTATCAATACAGGAACCAAGAAGGCTCCATTATCTACGTAGGTAAAGCAAAGAACTTAAAACGTAGAGTTTCTTCTTATTTCAATAAATACCAGCAAAGTGCAAAGACTCGTATGCTGGTCAGCAAAATTCAAGATATCCGTTACATCGTTGTCAATACAGAAGAAGACGCGCTCTTATTAGAAAACAATCTTATTAAAAAATACAAGCCACGGTATAACGTATTATTGAAAGACGACAAAACATATCCCTCACTATGTGTGACAAACGAATATTTCCCCCGTATCATAAAAACAAGAAAACGAACCAATAAAAACTGTACGTATTTTGGTCCATACAGCCAACCGCAATATATGTATACGGCGATGAATCTGATAAAAAAGCTCTACCCTTTGCGGACTTGTAATCTTGCTCTGACACCTGAGAATATTGAAAAAGGAAAATTCAAGGAATGTTTAGAGTATCACATAGGAAACTGTAAAGCTCCATGTACGGGAAAACAATCACACGAAGATTACATAAAGAATATCGAGGAAATAAAGGAAATTCTGAAAGGTAATACACAAGTGGTGAGTAATATCTTGAAAGATGAGATGTTTCGCTTATCGGAAGAACTGAAATTCGAAGATGCTCAGTTCATGAAAGATCGGTATGATTTGCTTGAGAATTACAGATCGAAAAGTGAAGTGGTCAATTCTGATATCCATAATGTCGATGTCTTTTCTATTGAGATGAGCGAGAAATCGGCATACATCAATTACCTGCATATTGTCAAAGGAAGTATCAATCAAGCTTTCACTTTCGAGTATAAGATTCGTATGAACGAAACAAAAGAGGAATTGCTCCAGCTGGGCATCGTTGAAATGCGCGAACGTTATAAAAGCACATCAAAGGAAATTATTGTACCGTTCGAACTGGATATGGAGATGGATGGCATGAACTTTACCATTCCTCAACGCGGTGAAAAGAAGCATCTGCTCGATTTGTCCATCATGAATGTGAAACAATACAAACTCGATCGCTTGAAACAGGCCGACAAATTGAATCCCGAGCAAAAGAAAGTCCGTATTCTTACAGAAATTAAGGAGCAGCTTCACATGGATAAGATGCCTGCTCATATAGAATGTTTCGATAATTCGAATATTCAGGGAAGTGACCCCGTAGCTGCATGCGTTGTCTTTAAGATGGGCAAACCAAGTAAAAAAGATTACAGAAAATATAATATAAAAACGGTGGTTGGTCCCGATGACTACGCATCCATGAAAGAAGTCGTGTTCAGACGATACCATCGACTGATGGAAGAGCAACAACCGCTCCCCGATTTAATCATTACCGATGGAGGAAAAGGTCAAATGGAAGTGGTACGCGAAGTGATAGAAAATCAATTACATCTGAATATCCTAATTGCCGGTTTAGCAAAGGATAACCATCACCGTACCAATGAGTTGCTTTATGGTTTCCCTCCACAGATTATTGGGATAAAACAAGATACACCGCTATTTCATTTGCTGGTAAATATACAAGATGAAGTGCATCGATTTGCTATAACATTCCATCGTGAGAAACGTAGCAAACGACAGATTGCATCGGTTTTGGACAAGATTGAAGGAATCGGTGAGAAACGAAAGAATGCTTTACTGAAAGTTTTTAAAAGTGTGACAAGAATAAAAAAAGCCAACGAGGAAGAAGTGGCTAAAGTCGTCGGACCGGCTGTAGCAAAAAAGGTTTTGGAATCATTAAATAACCCTCTAATATAAAACATTATGAGAATTGTCATTCAAAGAGTTAGTGAAGCATCTGTCACGATTGACGAGAAAGTGAAGAGTGCCATAAAAGAAGGCTTTATGGTCCTCATCGGTATTGAGGAATCTGATACACAAGAAGATGCAGATTGGCTGAGCAAAAAGGTAATTAACCTTCGCATCTTTAATGACGAGAATGGAGTGATGAATAAATCTATCTTGGATATTGATGGTAATATATTATTAATCAGCCAATTTACTTTACACGCCTCTTATAAAAAAGGGAATCGCCCCTCCTATATAAGGGCAGCAAAACATGAGATTTCTGTTCCTCTTTACGAATACTTCATTAAGAGATTATCAAAAGATTTGGGAAAAGAGATAAGTACCGGTGAGTTCGGCGCTGATATGAAAGTAAAATTGATAAACGACGGACCGGTAACGATATGTATGGACTCAAAAAATAAAGAGTAATTTATGAGAAAATATTTAGACTACATAGGAATTGGAGTCTTAATGCTATTAGCTTTAAAACTTCTTCTTAACATGGACATTTTTGTCTATATAGCAGCCATTATAGTCATTATAGAATTAGCATATCTGGTTTTACATTGGAAAAAAATAAAGGAAAAGTTTTATGGATGGTAATTGGAACTGCAATCCTTACTATCCTCGTCCTTTGGAAATTAGTCGCATAACCAAATTTTTAACTCATTATGGAAAACGAAATATCTTTAAAGAAAGCACAAAAGATGGTAGACGAATGGATCCATGCCTACGGCGTACGTTACTTCAGCGAACTAACTAATATGACGGCTCTAACCGAAGAAGTTGGTGAACTTGCACGTGTTATGGCAAGAAAATATGGCGATCAGTCGTTTAAATCAGGTGAAAAAGATAATTTATCCGATGAAATCGCTGATATTCTCTGGGTATTGCTCTGCATAGCCAATCAAACCGGCGTGGATGTAACGCAGGCTTTCAGAGAGAATTTAGAAAAGAAAACAAAGAGAGATAAAGATAGACATATTAATAATCCAAAATTAAAAAGTAATGGGAATCATAATCAATAAAATGCAAGAAGATGCCATTAACAATAATGGTAGTGAAAAACATGACAAGTATGCTGAAACACTGCGCCAGTACAAAACAGATTTGAAAGACGATGAAATTCAGCAAACAGTCAACAAGTTGATCACAGAAAAAGTGGAAGAAAACAACACTTTGGATGTCAAGAAGTTGTTATTTCACTGTATAGACTTGACAACTTTAAAGACAACAGACTCAGACGTCAGTGTGATGAATTTTACGAAGAAAGTGAATGCTTTTGACAATGAACACCCCGACATTCCGAATGTTGCTGCCATCTGTGTCTACCCGAACTTTGCCGAAATTGTTCACGACACGCTTGAAGCTGATAATGTAAACATCGCCTGTGTCAGTGGTGGCTTCCCTTCTTCACAAACTTTTATGGAAGTGAAAGTAGCCGAAACCGCAATGGCACTACACGATGGCGCAGACGAAATAGACATTGTTATCTCTGTCGGCAAATTTTTAAGTGGAGAATATCAGGAAATGTGCGATGAAATCGATGAATTAAAAGAAACATGTGGTAAACACACGCTGAAAGTCATCCTTGAAACCGGTGCCCTTCAGACTGCTTCGAACATAAAAAAAGCAGCTGTTCTCGCCATGTATTCCGGTGCTGACTTTATAAAAACATCAACAGGAAAGGACATTCCCGGAGCTTCACCTTTTGCTGCGTTGGTAATGTGTCAGGCAATTAAGGAATATTACAAGAAAAGCGGTCGTAAGGTGGGATTCAAACCTGCCGGAGGTATTAACAGCGTACACGAAGCACTCATCTATTATACGATAGTAAAAGAAGTTTTGGGAGAAGAATGGTTAAATAATAAGTTGTTCCGATTAGGAACCAGCCGATTAGCCAACCTGTTATTGTCAGACATCTTTGGACAAGAAACAAAGTTCTTCTAATCCGTTCGAACCATATTAATCCAATAAAAGCCTCACCGGACAATCTGTTGATGAGGCTTTTATTTATATTGCATTTTACATATTTAAATAGCAAAAATCATCTATATCATTCGAAAAAGTGATCCGCATGAATCGCCTAACTCATACGCATCAGTTGAGCAACTCATACGCATGAACCGGCCAACTCATACGTATCTCTTTACACGTTCATACGCATAAGAATTTCAATTGATCCTTATTGATTTTCAAAAGCACCTGTATCTCTTAAAAAGAAGTAATGATTACGGATCAGATTACTTAAACTCGTCGGACTCAAGTAAAAATAGGCAGATTATTTATCGCGCTCAATAACAAAATCAATGTAACAGGCAATGGCATCGCGAATAGAAACAGGAACAAGACTTTCTATCATTCTCATTGCTTTGTCACGGTATTCCCGCATCACTTTCTCCGCGTATTCTATTCCACCATTTCTTTTAACAGCTTCGATAAAACGGGCTATTTCTGAATCTGAAGCCCGAAAAGAGCGTATTCTCCGAGCAATATTGATTAACGACTCATCCTTTAACGCATTCAGCACATACAGGGACGGAAGTGTCAGCTTACCCTCGCGCATATCATTTCCCGTTGGCTTACCTATAGACAATGACGAATAATAATCAAAAATATCATCTTTTATCTGAAAAGCAATACCAACCAGATTGCCAAAGCTATAGGCTTGCTCTATCATCTCTTTGCCGGCACCTGCAGAAATAGCTCCTACGGCAGCACAAGACGAGAAAAGAGCAGCTGTTTTTTTGCGTATAACTTCAAAATAGATGCTTTCATCGAAAGAATTACTATCCACATTCGTCAACTGAACTATTTCTCCTGTTGCAAGATTGTCTCCCAATCCGGCAATAATCTGAACTATTTGAGTAGAATTTGTAAGTGCCGAATGATTCAGAGAATGAGCCATTATATAATCACCGGCCAAAACAGAAACTTTATTACCATAAACAGCATTTACCGAAGGTTGCCCGCGTCGTTCATCGCTCTCATCAACCACATCATCATGCAAAAGGCTTGCATTATGCAATAGCTCAAGTGCGATTGCCCCATGATAAGCTGCATTAGTAACCTTTCCTAATCCTTTGGCAATAAGAAGCGTAAGGATAGGACGAAGCATTTTGCCGGTGCGTTGCTTGATATGGGCAAGAACCTCATTAAGCAAAGGGTTTTCACTTTGCAACGAAGCAAAAAACAGAGTTTTGAATTCTTCGAACTCTACTACAATTGGTTCTTTTATAGCCTGAAGCTTATCCATATATAATTTTACCTACAAAAATAGTAATAAAAGCTGGAATACCGTATTTTATTAGTAAATTTACCATGAAATCTAACAATATTTAGAATGGAAAAACTTTTTCTCCTCGATGCTTATGCATTAATTTACCGTGCTTACTACGCATTTATCAAAAATCCGCGTATTAATTCGAAGGGATTCAATACGTCGGCAGTACTGGGATTTGTTAATACACTGGAAGAAGTTTTGAAAAAAGAGAATCCATCGCATATTGGCGTTGCGTTCGACCCGTCCGGTCCCACGTTCCGCCACGAAGCCTATCCGGAATATAAAGCTCAGCGCGAAGAGACTCCTGAAGTAATCAAACTTTCTGTCCCTATAATTAAAGATATAATACGCGCATACCGCATACCTATCCTTGAAGTTCCAAAATTTGAAGCCGACGATGTCATTGGCACATTAGCAACGAAAGCCGGTGCCGCGGGTATTACAACCTATATGATGACACCGGATAAGGATTACGGACAGCTGGTTAAGGAAAATATCTTTATGTACCGGCCAGCTTATGGAAAAAAAGATTTTGAGATATTAGGTGTTGATGATATCAATAAAAAATACGATATTAAAAATCCAATGCAAGTTATCGACTTATTGGGATTAATGGGTGATACAGCCGATAATATTCCGGGCTGCCCCGGCGTTGGAGAGAAAACAGCTATCAAGCTACTACAACAATTCAACTCCATAGAAAATTTGCTGCGACATACTACCGAGTTAAAAGGCGTGCTAAGAAAAAAAGTCGAAGAGAATAAGGAACAGATTTTATTCTCAAAATTCTTGGCAACAATCAAGATTGACGTTCCGATTGAACTCAATATGGACGAGTTAAAGTTGGTACAGCCGGATGAAAATAAATTAAAATCCATTTTCGATGAAATGGAATTCCGAAATTTACAAATCCGTGTTCTTCAACGGAATGGAATAGATGTTCCAATGGATGAAACTGCCGAAGCGGAAAAGAAGAAAAAATTATCCATTCAACAGCCAAGTCTTTTCGATACTACGCCATCACTTTTCGATCAGTCTGCAGAAGAAAAGAAAGTTGAACCGAAAATTCCTCCAATTCAGGGTGATTTGTTTGCTGATTTCCCGACCAATGGGACGATTGATTTGAAAAATCAAATTCTCGACAGTTTAAAAACGTTAAAAGTAGACTATCAACTCGTTGATTCTGAGAAGAAAAGGACTGATTTAATTCAAAATTTATTAACAAAAGATTTGATCAGTATAGATACAGAAACAACAAATACCGACCCTTTCTACGCAGAACTGGTCGGATTGAGCTTTTCATATCAAGAAAATCAAGCTTTCTATGTTCCTATCCCTTCCGATCAAACGGAAGCTCAAAAGGTAATGGACGAATTCCGCCCTGTGTACGAAAACGAAAACTCTATCAAAGTCGGACAAAATATTAAATACGACATAACTGTTTTAGAAAATTATCAGATAAAAGTAAAAGGGAAATTATTTGATACGATGGTAGCACATTATGTCATCCAACCGGAACTTCGTCATAATATGGATTACTTGGCCGAAAATTACCTTCACTACCGAACAGTCCACATAGAAGAACTCATCGGTCCAAAAGGCAAAGGACAGAAAAACATGCGCGACCTTTCTCCAAAAGATGTATACGAATATGCATGTGAAGACGCAGACGTCACGCTGAAGCTGAAGAATGTTTTGGAAAAAGAATTAAAGAAATACAAGGAAGAGCGGTTGTTCTACGAAATTGAAATGCCTCTCATACCTGTGCTTTGCAATATGGAGCGTAACGGTGTACGTATTGATACAAACACCCTCAAGCAAACCTCGAAAGAATATACAGAACGGATGAACCTGCTTGAGAAAGAAATTCACGAGTTAGCCGGTACCAACTTTAATATTTCTTCGCCTAAACAAGTCGGCGAAATCTTATTCGACAAAATGCATATCGTAGACAAAGCGAAGAAGACAAAAAGTGGCCAGTATGTTACAAGCGAAGAAGTGCTGGAAAGTTTACGAAACAAACACGAAATTGTCGCTAAAATTCTGGAATATCGTGGTTTGAAGAAGTTACTCGGAACGTATATTGATGCCCTTCCACTTCTTATAAATCCCAAGGACGGGCACATTCATACTTCGTTTAACCAAACCATTACAGCAACCGGCCGGCTCTCGTCCAGTAATCCGAATATACAAAACATTCCTGTCCGTAATGAAGACGGCAAGGAAATTCGCAAGGCATTTATCCCTGACGACGGATGTGAGTTCTTCTCAGCCGACTATTCACAAATAGAGTTACGTGTTATGGCACACCTTAGTAGTGACAAAAACATGATTGAAGCGTTTCTTGAGGGAGATGATATCCATGCGGCGACCGCGGCAAAGATATTCAAAAAGCCACTTGATGAAGTCAGCAAGGAGGAACGACGGAAAGCAAAGACTGCCAACTTTGGTATCATTTATGGTATTTCTGCTTTTGGCTTAGCAGAACGTATGGGCGTTTCGCGTACCGAGGCAAAACAACTGATTGACGGATACTTTATAACCTATCCGCAAATAAAAGAATACATGGATCAAAGCATACAAAAAGCCCGTATAAACGGTTATATTGAGACTATCAGCGGGCGTCGCCGCTATCTTCCGGACATTAATTCGCATAATTCCATAGTGAGAGGCTATGCCGAGCGCAATGCAATTAACGCGCCGATACAAGGATCCGCTGCCGATATTATCAAAGTAGCCATGATTCGTATATATCAAAAGTTTCAAACCGAAGGAATAAAATCTAAAATGATACTGCAAGTACACGATGAGTTGAACTTCAGTGTTTATCCTGAAGAGAAAGAAAAAGTAAAACAAATAGTACTATACGAAATGGAACACGCCTATAGCATGCAGGTTCCTCTAAAGGCCGACTATGGTTGGGGAATGAATTGGCTCGAAGCTCATTAATTTTTGATAAGTAAACAATTCTTTAGCTTTACTTTTTGAAATAAAAATATCAGACTGATAATCAAAACGTCATTTTCAGATAGATTATCAGTCTTTTTCTTTCTATTTGATATATTATTCAACTTATAATAGCTATATTTCATCTGTTTATCTAACAATTTGCTCCTGCAAACATTTAACAAATGCAAAATATGCGGTTCTTTTGCAAAAGATAGTCAAATATTTAGCAAATTGATATCTAATAAGGATTAAAACAATACCTTTGCAATGGCTTTTTAAAAGCCAAAAGTCAGAAAACAATTAAATAATATAATCTTATGAAGGCTCTAAAATTTATTAAAGTAATGCTGGTTGCAGCATGGATGTTTATGATTAACCTGAATGTTAACGCAGGTACTCCCGGTGACAATTTAGTTCGTAACGCTGAAGAAGTTAATGGAGTTATTGTTTCTGAAACCGTTTATAAAATGAATAACGGTATTTTAAACAACTACATGAAATATAATTATAAGTATAATGAGAATAATCTTCGTTCAGAGGAAGAAACTCAGAAATGGGATGCTGAAAACAACACTTGGATTAACAATGTAACCATCCATTATACTTACGATAATAAAACCATTAAGGCTGAATATTACAAATGGAATGCAAAAAAGAATCAATACATTTTGATTCCTAATATGACAGTCATAATGGATAGATAAAAAGAAATCACTAACAACTCAACACTTTTCATAAACTCATTTTTTGATAATGGGGCAGTCAGATCGACTGCCCTTTTTATTTTTCCAACTGAATTACTCTTCTTTTACAGCCATTTGCATTATCTTTGTAGTCCAATTAGAAAAATAATAAAAGAAATATAGATTATGTCATTGCAATGCGGTATAGTGGGACTCCCGAACGTAGGAAAGTCAACGCTATTTAATTGCTTGTCAAGTGCTAAAGCACAAGCAGCGAACTTTCCATTCTGTACAATCGAACCAAATGTTGGTGTAATTACCGTACCGGATGAGCGATTAAACAAGCTTGCCGAAATAGTTCATCCGGGTAGAATTGTTCCCGCAACAGTTGAAATTGTAGACATTGCAGGTCTGGTGAAGGGTGCCAGCAAAGGAGAAGGACTCGGTAACAAATTCCTTGGGAATATTCGTGAGACAGATGCTATCATTCACGTGTTGCGCTGTTTCGAAGATGATAACATTACCCATGTAGACGGAGATATCAATCCGGTTCGAGATAAGGAAGAAATTGACACTGAATTACAACTCAAGGACTTAGAAACTATTGAAAGTAGGATTTCACGTGTTCAAAAGCAGGCTGCGGCAGGTGATAAGGAAGCAAAGAAAACATACGATGTCCTAACCGCCTATCAAAAAGTGCTTGAAGAAAGTAAATCGGCACGTACTGTTCAGTTTGAAGACGAAGAAAGTCAGCGTATAGCCCATGATTTATTCTTATTAACCAATAAACCGGTGCTTTATGTTTGTAATGTAGACGATACAAGTGCCAAATCGGGCAACAAGTATGTAGAGCAAGTACGCGAGGCTATTAAAGATGAGAATGCCGAACTATTGGTTGTCGCTGCAAAAACAGAGGCAGATATCGCAGAATTGGAAACTTACGAAGACCGCCAAATGTTTTTACAAGAAATCGGACTGGAGGAGTCCGGAGTAAACCGCCTGATTAAAGCTGCATTCAAGCTTTTAAATCTTGAAACCTTTATCACTGCAGGTGAAATGGAAGTAAAAGCCTGGACATATCGCAAAGGTTGGAAAGCACCTCAGTGTGCCGGTGTTATCCATACCGACTTTGAAAAAGGTTTTATACGCGCAGAAGTGATCAAATATGACGATTATATGGCATACGGATCGGAAAATGCCGTGAAAGAGGCTGGAAAGATGTCTATTGAAGGGAAAGATTACATTGTACAAGACGGAGATATCATGCACTTCCGCTTCAACGTATCTAAGTAATATGGTCCCGATAAGATATAAGTATCTGTCTTTTGAGGATCAAAACTTTTAATATAGCCGATTGTTTGCTATTTCCCACTGACTATCTTTTTAATCTCATTCAACTTATTAAGAGCTTCAAGAGGCGTCAGATTATTCACATCTAAATTAAGTATCTCATCGCGAATCTGACAAAGAACCGGATCATCCAACTGGAAGAAACTGAGTTGTACTCCTTCTTCCCGCTTCGTTTCCACTTTCGGGCAACTCGTTCCACCTAATCCCTCACGAGTGGTTGTATCCTCCAATTGATGAAGAATCTCGTCTGCCCTTTCAACAATACTCTTAGGCATACCTGCCATCTTTGCCACATGAATACCGAAAGAGTGTTCACTACCGCCACGTTGCAGTTTACGGAGGAATATCACCTTATTATCCACTTCCTTTACGGCAACATTATAGTTCTTAATACGCTGAAACGACTTCTCCATTTCGTTCAACTCATGATAGTGAGTTGCAAAAAGAGTTTTGGCACGAGCTTTCGGATTCTCATGAATATGTTCTATAATAGCCCATGCAATAGAAATGCCATCGTAGGTCGAAGTTCCTCTCCCAAGTTCATCAAACAAGACTAAACTTTTTGGAGAGACATTGTTCAAAATACTTGCTGCCTCACTCATTTCTACCATAAAAGTAGACTCACCCATAGAGATGTTATCGCTCGCTCCCACACGAGTAAATATCTTATCCACTAAACCGATATACGCACTTTCCGCAGGAACGAAACACCCTATCTGAGCCATTAAAGTAATCAACGCCGTCTGACGCAAAAGCGCAGACTTTCCTGCCATGTTCGGACCCGTAATAATCATAATCTGCTGCGTTTCCGTATCTAAATATACATCATTGGCGATATACTTCTCGCCCACCGGCATCTGCTTTTCTATGACCGGATGTCGCCCTTGTTTAATGTCCAGTACATCTGTCGTATCTACTACCGGACGAATATAATGATTCTCTTCAGCGTCATTTGCAAAAGCCAGCAAACAATCGAGACGGGCTATCTGATTCGCGTCAATCTGAACAGCAGGAATAAACTCTCCCAACGAAAGCACCAAATCATTATATATCTTATATTCCAGCGAAGCTATCTTTTCCTCTGCTCCTAAAATCTTTTCTTCATAATCTTTCAGTTCCTGCGTAATATAACGCTCCGCGTTAACTAAAGTTTGTTTGCGAATCCAATCAGCAGGAACTTTTTCTTTATGAGCATTACGCACTTCTATATAATAGCCAAATACATTATTATAGGCTACTTTCAGACTCGGTATACCGGTCTCTTCACTCTCACGCTGCTGAACTTGCAGGAGATAATCCTTTCCGGAACGCGAAATGGTACGCAGTTCATCCAATTCTGCGCAGACTCCCGGTTTAATTACCTCCCCTTTATTCAGCATAACCGGCGCGTCATCCACTATCTCTTTCGCTATCTTATCGCGAATACTTACACATGGATTCAGATTTTCTCCTATATGCTGCAGGCTCTCATTATTAGCGTTTAGACAAGCATTCTTTATCGGTTCAATAGCCGATAAAGCGATCTTCAGTTGTACTACCTCACGCGGGGAAATTCTACCTACGGCAGCCTTTGAGATTATACGTTCCAGATCGCCTATTTCATGTAACTTATCCTGAATAAATGCTCTGAATTGGGGCTCACGAAAGAAATATTCCACCACATCCAACCGCTCATTTATCGGTTTCTCATCTTTCAGCGGGAACACCAGCCAGCGTCGCAGCAAACGTCCACCCATCGGACTGATAGTCTTATCTAATACATCAAGCAGACTGATACCGTCTTCCGTCATACTGCTCAACAATTCTAACGAGCGTATCGTAAACTTGTCCATACGGACAAACTTATCCTCCTCAATACGCGAAAGAGAAGTAATATGGCCTATCTCATAATGCTGTGTAAGATCCAAATACTGTAAGACAGCCCCCGAAGCAATGATTCCATTCTTCAGATGTTCCACTCCGAATCCTTTCAGATTCTTTGTCTCGAAATGTTTCAACAACTTCTCTCGTGCCGAATTCTCAGTAAAAACCCAGTCATCAAGCTCGTAAGTATAATATTTGTTTCCGAAATTTGTCTCAAAAGCATCCCGTTTGCCACGTTGAAAAAGCACTTCTTTCGGTCCGAAATTGCTCAGTAGCTTATCTACATAATCGAATGTCCCTTCAGCCGTAAGGAATTCGCCTGTAGAAATATCTAAAAAAGCGACACCACACGCGCCTTTTCCAAAATGAACTGCCGCAAGGAAGTTATTCTCTTTATACGACAATACGTTATCGCTGATGGCGACACCCGGAGTAACCAACTCGGTAATGCCACGCTTCACCAGTTTCTTCGCCAACTTCGGGTCTTCCAATTGGTCGCAGATGGCCACTCGTCTGCCTGCCCGTATCAGTTTAGGCAAATAAGTGTCAAGGGCATGATGGGGAAAACCGGCCATTTCTATAGACTTACCTTGCCCGTTCGCCCTTTTAGTAAGCGTTATTCCAAGTATTTGAGACGCTATAACAGCATCTTCTGAGTATGTCTCATAGAAATCTCCACAACGGAACAGCATTATCGCGTCAGGATGTTTTTGCTTGAGCGACATGAACTGCTTCATCATTGGAGTCATTACGATATCTTTCGCCATTCTGTTTTTATCTGCTTGCTTTATTAAGCAAAGATAAGCAATCTATGAAGATTTAAAAACTCAAAAAATCAAAAAAATCAGGTTCGTCACAATAATGATAAGACAAAAAGATAAGTAAAAGACTAAAAATCATATATAATATAAGCCTCCACTGCCATGAAAAAGCTTTATCGGTTCTTGATTACCATACTGCTTTTTTTGCTATTTTATTTTTCTTAAGTGCCACCCTTGTGAGCATTAGCCTCATTTGCCTGATATATTATCTGTTGAATTTCGCAAACGGTTATATCCGTTTGGTATCGGAAGACACGCTGCTTATCTTTGCTGTCCACCAGTCCATCCTTTGGCCGTTCCATCTGGCCGAATAATACGATTATCATTATTCTCATAGCGTTTCTTACCGTAGCTATCCTGTCTGTCTTTGTCTATTTGGCAAAAAAATATTGTCCGGTGCTTATTGGTAAGTTAAATTAGTCCGAACAGTTAACAGCTATTAGATATGCTCTTTTCATAATACTTTAGTATTTAAAACTCCATATTCATATTATATCCAAACCTGAACTCACTCAAAACTATGGGATAATAATCGGTACCTTTCGATTTCTGCTTCACTTCCCCTGAGAAAAGAGAAGAGGCTTCGTCGTTTTTGAAAGAAAAACCATCCGGCAACCTCGTTGGATACAATAACACACCGTAATAAGAAATAAATATAGAATCATTCCGAAAAAACATATCCACAAAGCGATAGTTACAATACACTTGCTGTAAACGATTTATTGTTGGTAAAGATTCAAAACGATGATCGTTCTTGTTCAATTCGATTTTTTTATAACCCCACATCTCTTCCTCCTTATCATCCTTACTACAGGAAACTCCCAGCGTCAGCATTGCCATTAGCAAGAACGGTAATAACCGTTTGATTGATATTTTTCGTTTCATTTTATTTTAGTATTTAAAACTCCATTTTGTATCAAATATTCATATTTGAACTCAGTTAAAACTATTGGATAATAATCGGTACCTTTCGATTTCTGCTTCACTTCCCCTGAAAAAAGAGAAGAGGCTTCTCTGTTTTTGAAAGTAAAACCATCCGGTAACCTTATTGGATACAATAACACACCGTAATAAGAAATAAAGATAGAATCACTCCGAAAAAACATATCCACAAAGCGATAGTCACAACGCACTTGCTGTAAACAATTTATTGTTGGTAAAGATTCAAAACGATGATCATCCATGTTCAATTCTATTTTTTTACAGCCATCCCACACCTCCTCATCATCATCCTTCCTACAAGAAACTCCCAGCATCAACGTTGCCATTAGCAAGAACGGCAATAACCGTTTGATTGATATTTTTGCTTTCATTTTATTTTTATTTTAAACATTACACATCAGATAAATTATATTGATACAACATAGGAACTACAAAGAATGAGGTTAATTTACCGTCATAGAAGCAATTATGTGCCCACATTGTGTCACTACACGACATTCCACGTTATAGCTGCCTTTCGGAATATCCCAATAATCACCGTTAGGACCGGTTGTAGAATTATAATAAGAACCGCTGCTTCCGGTCGGTGTCGCGCTCCAAATAAACTGACGAATGCCATATATGTTCGTTTCATAATAATATCATTTTTAGTGTTTTAGTAATACTTCATATTTGAATTCACTCAAAAGTATCGGATAGTAGTCAGTGCCATTAGGTTTCTCTCTTACTGACCCCGAAAAGACAAACGGAACTCCTTTGAGTAAAAAATCATCCGGCAATCTCGTCGGATACAATAACACACCGTAATAAGAAATAAAGATAGAATCATCCTGCGCCTTAAATAGTCTAACCAAAGGATCGTTAAAACCATACGATTCTCCATTCGTTATAAAACTTTTTGACCCATTATGTTCAAAGCGATGATCATCCATATTCAATTCAATGACTTGATATTTATCATCTAAATCATCATCCTTCCTACAAGAAACTCCCACCGTCAGCATTGCCATTAGCAAGAACAGTAATAACCTTTTGATTGATATTTTTGCTTTCATAACTGATATTATCCATAAACTAATTCATGAAAATTACATTATATTTATATACCCAATAGAATAAATAGGGCGAAGACTTATACCCAATTTATAAGAACAATCAACCGGGGAGAACACAAGTACACTCCTTTCCTTCAATCACCCCTTATAAGGTTTACAAAGAATTTTTAATTCCCTCTTTTATTATAAACGTTCGAATGAACAAAATACTGCATCTAAAATAGGAAAAAATTTTATCTATCACAATAAAAAGGTAATATTTATCGCTTCTCAAAAATAGAAAAACGAAAAACAAAAGCGTCAATCCTCATATTATATTCCTGATGTTTCATTATAAATAAATCATCTAATAGAAACTATTCGTACATTCATTCTTATCGGTTTATCGTTTCACATTAGTGATTCGATTGTTTCACAGATGTGATTCACTTGTTTCACTAATGTGATTCACTTGTTTCACTAATGTGAAACGATAAAATCTTCTGATGATTTCAGTAAATGATATAAATGATTTGATAAGTTCGTCCGTATGAAAAAGAAAATCGCCGAAATAACTTCCGACGACTTTCAAACTGCATTTGGATGGTTGGACTACCAGGACTCGAACCTGGTCAAACAGAACCAAAACCTGTTGTGCTACCATTACACCATAGTCCAATCTACAGTGCTTAATTTCTTAAAGCGCTGCAAATATACGCTTTTATATCGACACTAACCAAATAATTCTGCATTTTTTTTGAAAAGCACATTGCTTTAAAGGATTTACTTTGAAGTAAGTAAACAAAAAGCTGCCGACTATAGACTCGGAAGTTCTATAATCGACAGTTCAATAAGTTATTAACTTTTAAAAAGTATATTGCAATCCTATTTGAAGCCGCTTCAATCCGGCATCAAAGACTAAGTCACCACCCCCTACGACTGCCCCTTCGTGTGTATTAGGAGTATCGCTATATCCGAGATACAAATAGCGAATTTTCAGGCCAAGATTATTCCCCAACGCAAAAGCAAGACCAAAATCCAAGCCTGTTTCCACAGCCGTATATCCGTCAGCCCAGTTTTTCGTATCATAGATGTTGACAAGACCTTCTGTAAATACTTTAAACTTATTTGAACGGATAAAAGCATACTGAACATACGGAGTATAGAAATTATTCTGTCTATGATCTCCGGCTTCAAATGTAGCTCTAAATCCGAGTGCCCATAAAGGATTTATCTGATACCCTAAACCGGGAGTCAGCATCATGTAACCTTTATGTTCTGTTTTAGGAGCTCCGTAATTGTACACCTTAACAATACCGTATCCGCCATTCATCTCTATAAACAATCCTTTCTCTTTGGTTTGAGCAGACAATTGCATGGCAGAAAGAATGGCAAAGAAAATAATAATAAATCTTTTCATATCTTATCAATGATAAATGTTTGTAATACTCATTCGTTTATTAGCATACTGATGTGGCCGGTAAGTAGGCTTATATAGAATCTATATTTCTAAAACAGTAAAATATACACTTATTATTAAACTAATTAAATAAATCCGTGTTTTTCAAAAAAAGAGGGGGATTTATTTAATTTCATCAGCAAGTGTGAATTTATAAAGAACAGCCTCGAACTTTCGTTCGAGGCTGTTCTTTCCATATAATCGTTCTTTTACTTTGCAATAAGCAAATAATAGTTCTTCTTTCCGCGCTGGAAAAGCAAATAGCGGTCAGCTAACAGATCCTTTGTTGTAATCACCTGATCAAAAGCCGTTAATTTCTCTTTGTTAAGCGAAACACCTCCGCCCTGAACTAATTTACGCATCTCACCTTTTGAAGCGAATACAGCGGCATCTGATGTAGTTAAATCGACAGCTTTAACACCGGATGCAATCACATCACGCGAAACTTCGAAAGTGGGAACACCATCAAAGATTTCAAGAAGTGTCTCTTCGTCCAACTTAACCAAAGCATCATGCGTACTGTTTCCAAAAAGAATATTAGAAGCTTCCACAGCAGCCTTGTAATCTTCCTCAGAATGAACCATCGTAGTAACTTCCTGAGCCAAACGCTTCTGAAGAATACGCAGATGCGGAGCCTCAGCATGCTGAGCAATCAAAGAATCAATCTCTTCTTTTTCTAAAGAAGTGAAAATCTTAATATATTTTGCCGCGTCATCATCGCTCACATTCAACCAGAACTGATAGAACTTATAAGGAGTGGTACGATTCCTATCTAACCAAATATTACCGCTTTCAGTCTTACCGAACTTCTTTCCGTCCGACTTGGTAATCAAAGGGCAAGTAAGCGCATAAGCTTCATTTTCAATGCCCAAAGTACGACGAATCAATTCTGTACCTGTTGTGATATTGCCCCACTGATCATTACCTCCCATTTGCAATTTACAATTCTTATGTTGATAAAGGTAAAGAAAATCGTATCCTTGCAACAACTGATAAGTGAATTCTGTAAAAGAGAGTCCGTCGCGAGCTTCACCATTCAGACGTTTCTGAACGGAATCCTTAGCCATCATATAGTTCACCGTAATATGCTTACCTACTTCACGGACAAAATCAAGGAAAGAAAAATCTTTCATCCAGTCGTAGTTGTTCACCATCTCTGCATGATTTGGTTCTTTTCCATCAAAATCGAGGAACTTTCCCACTTGTTTTTTTATACATTCCTGATTATGATATAAAGTATCGGCATCAAGCAAGTTACGCTCCTGACTCTTACCGGAAGGGTCTCCAATCATACCGGTAGCTCCGCCAACTAAAATAATAGGCTTGTGACCACAACGCTGAAAGTGTCGAAGCATCATAATACCACAAAGGTGGCCGATATGCAGAGAGTCCGCTGTAGGGTCTGTTCCTAAATAAGCAGTCACCATTTCTCCTTTTGAAAGGAGCTCTTCTGTTCCCGGCATCATCTGAGCTAACATGCCACGCCATTTTAATTCCTCTACAAAATTCTTTGACATCGAATGATTTTTAAATTATTAATTGATATATTATTTTTAATTGAAATGCAAAAATACGACCTTTCACGGAACAAACAAAGCTTAATGCTTAAAAAAGACATGCTGAACATTCGTGTCAATCTGCCATATAAAGTCATCGGAACGCTTTCCCTTAACATCAGCTATACCTTTTATAATAAGACGAATATCACTTTCGCTTTCATCGGTCTCAACGAAAAGTTTCTCATCGGGAACCATTTGGACAACCGTTGACTGATAGCGATCACCAAAAGAGATATACATATCCTCTGACAAAAGCCGCTCCGCAATAAACGGATTATTCCGAAAACCGTGCACAATCCACGGTTGTTTCGGGTGAAGATCTCTTTTAAGTTGAATAAGTTCATTATAGCATTTCACACAATGTATGATTAAAGGCAGCCGCAACTCCTCGCTCAATGCGATTTGTCTCTCGAAAGCAGCCTTTTGCAGCATAATATTATCCGTTACAAAGCGGTCTATCCCGACCTCACCAATTGCGATAATTCGGTCATCAGTAGCTGTTTTCCGGAGTACATCAAAATCTGTTTCCCAGTTGGAAGTTACATCCCATGGGTGAATGCCAACAGAATAATAACCGCCTTTCTGCGCTTGGAATTCTTTAAAAGAAATATTCTGAATTGCCTCAGAAAGAACATTCGGTTGATGATGAGTATGAATATCTAACAGCATAATCTGATTATGGAACAGGGTCATATCCCGAACCTCCCCAAGGATGGCAACGAAGTATACGACGAATAGCTAAATACAGTCCTTTAAACGGACCATGTTTCTTAATGGCCTCTACCGCGTATTGCGAACAAGTTGGAGTGAAACGACACGACGGTGGAGTAAGTGGTGATATAAATCGCTGATAAAAATAAATAGGTATCAGCAGGACATTCGCAAAGAAGTTCATCAGAATACTCCAAGTCTTTTTAATAATCTCTATAAACTGTTCCATTACACACTATCCGCGATAAATTGTAATAATCTCTCCACCTTGGCATCTACCTCTTTCGTAGAATGCAGTTTATCATCAAGCCAGATAAAAGCAATAATTATCTGCTTGTCCTTTTCCGCCAACTTATCTAAAAGCAGATGTTTATGCTTCCGGTAAGCCTCACGCACCTGACGTTTTACACGGTTGCGTTTGACGGCACGTTTAAAGTACTTTTTCGATACGCTGATGAGAATAGACGCATCCGAACGTCCTTCCTGCGTATCAATCCATTTATAAACCACACGCAATGGAAAAGAAGGAAACGACTTACTTCCTCCCATAAACAAACTATCCATGAGCAGCTTGCTGTTCAATCGCTCTGACTTTTGCAGTGTATATGGTTTCTCTTCCATTTACAAAAATAAAAAACGAAAGTTCTGTATGCAAAGTTAAAACTTTATGCCTACAAAACCTTCGGTATAACGTATTATCTAATAAGAATTATTCTTTATTATGTTCTTTGATGAACAAATCCAATGCCGCAGTAATCGAAGGCAGTTCTGCTGTCCCCGCCTGCATGTCTAATCTTAAACCGGCATCTTTAATAGCTTGTGCTGTTGCCGGACCAAAACATCCGATAGCAACATCTGCTTGATTAAACTTAGGGAAATTACGAACCAATGTATGGACACCGGCAGGAGTAAAGAACAACAACATGTCATAATCAAGAGTCTCTTCAGGTGCAAAATCTACACTTACAGTACGATACATTACAGCATCCGTATGCTGGATATGATTAGCATCCAAAGCATTCTTTATCTCGTCAGTATGAGTATCTGACATAGGAACCAAGTATTTCTCTGAAGGATGCTTCAAAATAACAGGTAATAGTTCCGGAAATTTACCACTCGGACCGAAGAATACTTTACGCTTACGGTACTGAACATATTTCTGAATATAAAGGGCAATAGTTTCAGAGAGACAGAAATACTTCATTGTATCCGGAACCGTTATACGAAGTTCGGAACATAAAGTGAAGAAATGATCAATTGCATGCCTTGATGTGAAAATTACTGCGGTGTGATCTAAAATTGAAACTTTCTCCTTTCTAAAATCCTTAGCAGGTAAAGCCTCTACCTTTACAAATGGGCGAAAATCTATTTTCACTCCATACTTCTCAGCGATACTAAAGTAAGGCGACTTTTCTGAAATCGGCTTTGGCTGAGAGACGAGTACCTTCTTAATCTTCAATTGTATCTAAAATTTAAAACCAATAATTGTCCCATAACATGATTCCTTTCCAGAAAATCAAATCAGGGAAGATTTCTAGCGCACAAAAGTACAAAATAAAATGGAAAGAATAGCGAATTCGGTTAAAAAAGTTTGTAAAACATTTATATACTAACAAAAATTTAGAAATTATTACGATTATACTAACAAAAATAAAGGTTAATCTGAGAGAAAGATTAAAGAAAACGATTAAAAGAACAGGAATGACAAGCAAAAGGCCAGCCCATATCACCACGTTAAAGTAGGCCTCATTCCACAATTTCGCCTTCGTTTTGTTAAATAAAATGATATTTACAAATGTATAAGAAAGCCACTTCAAAGCAAAATATACCATATAAATAGCAATAAATGTGACTAACACAATCTGATGTGAAACATAAGTAAAAATAGCATTATAATGGTCGAAAAAATAATCAAAAGTACAAAAGCCAAGTAGCAAACATGTCTGAAAGATAAGAAAAAGCGTATGACTCATATCGGAAGCGGTATCAAACAAATTAACTCGCTCTTTTGTGGAAAAAAAGTTCTTGAACTTCTCTATTAAATGCGTCTTGCCATGCGACAATACATACGAAACCATTATGAAACAAAGAAAAAGAACACCGGTCACCATCCAATCGGAACGCAACTGATATGGTAAAGGCTCACCTTTCATACCATACATATCGGTAGAGAGGTGAGCCTCATAAGTTAAAGCGTTACTTACATCACCTTGATGTTTGTTTTCAAGATAATATAAAAAAGATATTTCAGGTAACGCACTGTTCATTTATTTTAAGCCAAAAGCTTCCTTTATCTTTTTAACATAATCCAACTTCTCCCATGTAAAAAGCTCTACTTCTACTGCCTTATCTCCGTTATATACAGAACGAAAAGTCTTTTTTACTTTCATTGGCGCACGCCCCATGTGCCCGTACGAAGCAGTCTCTTCATAAATAGGATTACGCAACTTCAAACGCTCCTCTATAGCCCTCGGGCGAAGATCGAATAACTCTCCTATCTTCTCTGCTATCTGACCGTCGCTCAACTTAACATGACTGTGCCCGTAGGTATTCACATAAATGCTGATAGGTTTAGCTACTCCGATAGCATACGAAAGCTCTACCAACATCTCGTCAGCTACTCCTGCGGCAACCATATTTTTAGCTATATGACGGGCAGCATAAGCAGCGCTACGGTCTACCTTGCTCGGGTCTTTCCCAGAGAAAGCGCCACCACCATGCGCGCCTTTGCCTCCATAAGTATCTACAATGATCTTACGACCTGTCAAACCTGTATCTCCATGCGGGCCACCAATAACAAATTTGCCGGTAGGATTTACGAAATACTTTATCTTATCATTAAAAAGCGCAACGATTTCAGGTGTGCAAATATTGCTTTTTACACGAGGAATAAGAATCTCCTTCACGTCTTTCTCTATTTGAGCCAACATAGCCCTATCGGCTATCTCTTGTGCACGCTTCGTATGGTCTTTCGGCTGAATAAACTCATCATGCTGTGTAGAAACTACAATAGTATCAATACGAACCGGCTTATTATTGTCATCATATTCCACAGTTACCTGACTTTTTGCATCTGGACGAAGATAAGTCATTTGCTTCCCTTCTTTACGAATTTCAGTAAGCTCTATCATCAAGCGATGTGCCAAGTCAAGGGGCAGAGGCATATAATTCTCTGTCTCGTTTGTAGCATATCCAAACATCATTCCCTGGTCTCCGGCTCCCTGATCCATCGGGTCTTTGCGATCTACCCCACGATTAATATCTGGACTCTGTTCATGTATGGCAGAAAACACGCCGCATGAATCGCCGTCGAACATGTACTCACTTTTCGTATAACCTATACGATTGATAACGTCGCGAGCCACTCTTTGCAAATCGATATAAGCATCAGACTTTACTTCTCCGGCCAACACTACTTGTCCGGTAGTAACCAACGTTTCACACGCAACTTTAGAATTAGGATCAAAAGCTAACAATTTGTCCACGATAGCGTCTGATATTTGGTCGGCCACTTTATCCGGATGTCCCTCAGACACTGATTCGGATGTAAATAAATATCCCATTTTGAATAAAGAATTAAATAGTTTGTTAATAATAAATTAATTCGGTTATCAAACGGGGACAAAATAAGAGTAGATAAAAAACGAAGAAACAATAGGTGTTTTTAGCATTTTTTTTCGTGGTTGCAAGCTACTCAAATCTCTCCACTGTTCTTTAACGACTGCAAAGATAAGCAATAAAAAACAAGATTCATCTGTTATTTAAGGAAATTATCATTTTTAACGGATATATACAAACCGTTTCATAACGGCAGCTAACCTTAAACTATCCGATAATTTAAACTCATGTCACTTTCTAAAGTTATGGTGGCAGATTACATTTTATACGTTATCAGCAAAAAGGAGAGATGAATCTAAACTTTAAATAAAAAAGGCCGTACGATATGTTTAAACAAAGGTTTAGTTTCTTTATCAAACTCATTAAATTGTTCATCAAGAGACTTTGAAAAGCGAATCGTATAAATAACTCAACTCATACAGATGATTCGTTCGTTTCACTTAAGTGAAACAATTGTTTCACTCTTGTGAAACGAGAAATTCATGCAGATGAATACGACAACTCATACGCATCAACAGAATAATTGAATATTAACTTAAAGCATGATGATAAGACTCGAGTAAAATTTCTTTTTCAGAAAATAAAGTTCTTATCGGTTCTTTTAATATAGGGTGTATAACATCCGGAGCTATCTCCACTAAAGGTTCCAAAACAAAACGTCGCTGTTCCATCAGCGGATGTGGAATAACCAGTTCCTTTGAATTCACAATTACCTCATCATATAAAAGGATATCAATATCGATAAGCCTATCGGAATAGATTCGATTGATACTCTTTTCTTTCCTTCCAATTTGTTTCTCAATGCTTTGCGTTACAAGAAGAAGTTCTTCAGGTGTATAGTTTGTTTGAACGGCACAAGCAGCATTCAAAAAAGAATTAGTCGACTGAAATCCCCAAGGCTCTGTCATATAAAAAGCGGACAAGGTGATAACATCCCCTATCCGCTTCTGTATCTGTTCCACAGCAAAATGCAAATTTTGCTCTCTATTTCCTAAATTAGTACCTAAGCCTAAATAAACGGTTGCCATTACATTTATTCAAGGATCAGCATGGCATCGCCATAAGTTCCAAACTTATAATCGTTCTGTAAAGCTACCTCATAAGCGTGCATTATCAAATCATAACCGCCAAACGCACAAGTTAGCATCAGCAAAGTAGAATAAGGTAGCTGGAAGTTACTAATCATACTGTTTGCCAAAGAGAACTCATAAGGTGGGAAAATGAATTTATTCGTCCAACCATCAAACTCCTTCAATCGTTGGTCGGTACCAACAGCTGTTTCAATGGCACGCATAACGGTAGTTCCTATAGCACAAACATTTTTTCCGTTATCTTTCGCCTTGTTAACCACATTGCAAGCTTCTTTAGTAACAAACATTTGTTCAGAATCCATCTTATGCTTCGTCAAATCCTCCACGTCAATATCACGGAAATTTCCTAAACCTGCATGCAATGTAATATAAGCAAAATCAATTCCTTTAATTTCCAAACGTTTCATCAACTCACGACTGAAATGCAAACCCGCAGTAGGAGCCGTTACTGCACCTTCACTCTTAGCAAAGATACACTGGAAACGTTCTAAATCCTCCGATTCCACCTTGCGATTAATAAATGTAGGTAGCGGAGCTTCGCCCAATGCATAAAGCGCTTTCTTAAAATCATCGTGCGGGCCGTCATATAAGAAACGAAGGGTACGCCCACGAGAAGTGGTATTATCAATTACCTCTGCCACCATAGAATCATCCTCACCAAAGTAAAGTTTGTTTCCTATGCGAATTTTCCGAGCAGGATCGACCAATACATCCCATAATCTATACTCCTCATTCAGTTCACGGAGCAAGAATACTTCGATACGTGCACCTGTTTTCTCCTTATTTCCATAGAGTCTGGCAGGAAACACTTTAGTATCGTTAAAAACAAACACATCTTGATCATTAAAATAATCAAGAATCTCCTTAAACTCCTTGTGCTCTATCTCACCTGTCGATTTATGGACGACCATTAACTTACATTCATCACGGAAATGTGATGGATATAAAGCAATTTTTTCTTCCGGTAATTTGAATTTGAATTGTGAAAGTTTCATGTCCTAATGATTTACAAACTATTATCTCCTAATAGTCTAAATACGATTCTATTGCAAAATTACTACTCAGAGATAGGGGTTGTCAAGAGATTATGCGTTAAGAAAACATAAATCAAACAAAAAGGGATACTAATCATTCCTTTCAAGCTTTTCTATTTCCTGTTTATCCAACCACTCAGTGAAGTCGTCTACCTTCATACAGTCTTCTACTTTTATATTGCCCACCCTTGTCCGCCGAAGTTCAATAAGATACGCTCCGCTGCGAAGCGCAAAACCTATGTCACGAGCTAATGCTCTGATATAAGTACCCTTACTACAAACAATACGAATCTTAATAACGGGCATATTATACGCTAACAATTCTATCTCGTCAATGGTTAAAGTCTTTGGTTTCAATTGAACTTCCTCTCCACGACGAGCGAACTTATAAGCACGTTCTCCTTCCACTTTACAAGCAGAATAAACAGGAGGAACCTGTTTTATACTCCCAATAAAAGTCTTCAACGTCTTTTCTACCAATTCTTTTGTTATATGCTCTGTAGGATATGTTTCATCGATAGGATGCTCCATGTCAAAAGACGGAGTAGTGGCACCCAAACGTAAAGTGGCGATATATTCTTTAGTATGTCCCTGAAATTCTTCGATACGTTTTGTGGCTTTCCCTGTACAGATAATCATTACGCCTGTAGCTAACGGATCGAGCGTACCGGCATGTCCCACCTTAATCTTCTTCACACCAAGTTTGTGACTCAAATGATAGCGAACCTTATTCACTACCGAAAAAGATGTCCACTTTAACGGTTTATCAAAATATAAAATTTCTCCCTCTATAAAATTCATTTAAATCAAACTAATGTACCGATAACTGTTATAAGTCCTATGATAGCACAATAAATAGCAAAGTAAATAAGCTTTCCTTTCTTAACAATGTTTATCATCCACTTGCAAGCCATACATCCGAAGATGAAAGCTGCTAAAAATCCGACAATCAGAGCAGTTAAAGAAATATCGGTGGAACCTTCGGCCGAGCCTTTCACTATCTTCATTCCATCAAGCAAAGCTTCGCCAAGAATAGGAGGAATAACCATAAGAAAAGAGAATTGGGCTAACTTCTCCTTCTTATCGCCCAGCATTAGTCCCGTTGCGATGGTTGAACCCGAACGAGATAATCCCGGCATCACAGCACATGCCTGAGCTAAACCTATAATGAATGCATCTTTTTTAGTAATATGTTCCTTTACTCGGGGCTTAGCATAATAAGAAAAGGCAAGAAGAATAGCTGTGAGAATCAACATCAATCCGACAATAAATAAACCGGAACCAAAAATCTCTTCTACTTTATCTTTAAAGAACAAACCTACAATTCCAATAGGAATCATAGAAATAATAATATTCACCACATATTTTGTCTCATCATTCCACCGGAACTTAAAAAGGCCGTTGAAAATCCAAACAATTTCTTTCCAAAGTATAACCAATGTACTTAAGACTGTAGCAATATGCACCGCAATAGTAAAGGTAAGATTATCTTCTCCATCAACGCCAAACAAAGCTGCGCCAATAGCCAAATGACCACTACTGCTGACCGGTAGATATTCTGTCAGTCCTTGAA
Source organism: Phocaeicola oris (assembly GCF_021295095.1). GTDB lineage: Bacteria > Bacteroidota > Bacteroidia > Bacteroidales > Bacteroidaceae > Phocaeicola > Phocaeicola oris. The sequence goes on along the minus strand of NZ_JAJLQX010000012.1, from coordinate 59,501 downwards.
TAATGCCAAGGACTAATGCCTGTAACCAATCCATACTATTTGTTTATTCGTTATCTTTCGGCTTTCGCAAAACGCCATAAATCATAAACACGAAACCAAGAAAACAAACAACCGGAGCAACTCGGACGCGGCGAACACTAAAGATATCCGGCTGAAAAGCTGTTTCATTTGTTGCGGGACCTGCCATCAATACAAATCCCAAGATAACAATCACCATTCCAACAGCCAAAAGAATGAAGTTAACCTTATCAAATGCAAAATTCTTTTTATCCATATTATTAAATGTAATATAAAGCACTTGCTTTCATCCGCAAGTATTTATTAATAGAAATATACGAACATATCAATGTTATAAGAACACCGAAAACAAAGACAGAAGACATGACAATCAAAACAACTGATGGGGTGATGATTTCTATCAGTTCCGGCCAATAACGAACCAGAGCATAAGCCATTCCTATCAACGTTACATCGGCTAACACTGCAGCAAACACGCCAATCCATACGTTTTTCCAAAGGAATGGTCGGCGGATAAATCCCCAACTGGCTCCTACAAGAGTCATCGTATGTATAAGAAAACGTTTAGAATGAATAGCCAAACGAATAGTACTATTTATCAAAGCAAAAGAAATAAGCGTCAGCAAAGCTGCCAAACATAATAATCCAATGCTTATCTTCCGAATGTTTCCGTTTACATCATTTAGCAAATCTTCCGGATAATCTATCTCTAAAACTTTCTTATTCGACAGAATCTCCTTCTCTATCCAACGAATACTATCAGATAATGCATAATTAGCTTTGAGTTTTACTTCAAGACTCGATGGAAAAGGATTATGACCCACGAACTCAGCAGGATTCGTACCCATTGTTTCTGTCTGTTCTTTCAAGGCTTGCTCCTTAGAGATAAACATACAATCCTTAACGTATGGTTTCTCACTCAAATATTTCTGGAAAGTCAAAGCTTCTGGTTCCTTCATGTCATCGCTTAACATCACTGCGAAACTAATGTTTTCACGAACATATTTTGATAAGTTATTTGCCGACAATACAAAGAACACAACCATACCCAACAGCAACAATACCAACATGATACTAATGCCGGAAGTTATAAATTGCATATCAAAAAAAGAAGTTTTATTCTTTCCCATAATCACTTCATTCTAAAAACATATATCATGGAACTGCTCTGACCTTTATCACGCAAAGCATGCAACCAACCATTACATCCTGTCCATAGTCCTTTCAAAAAAGGAAGTTTTGCCCCTTTATACTTTTCGGTGAGCATAGAAACATAGAACGCGTCAAACGGCATCGGATGTTGTTCAACCAATTCAAACTTATGCTTCTCTCCCATCTTTTTAATTACCGATGGAGTAAAATGCCAAAGATGACGAGGCACATCATAAGCTGCCCACCAAGAACCATACTTTTTAGCATCATAAGAATGATGATTCGGAACAGCAATAACTAAAACGCCCTGTTCTTTTAACAATCGATGAAACTGTTCCCAAAGTTCATTCAAATGCTCTATATGCTCCATCACATGCCACATTGTAATCACATCAAACGTCTTATCCGGCAAAACATCAAAAGCTTCATCGCCTTGCACATCCAAGTGAAAATGCTCCTTGGCAAAAACTCTTGCTTTCGCATTTTTCTCAATAGCTTGAACTTTCCAGCCGAACTTTTGAGCAGTAAAAGGGAAATAGCCGGTACCTGTCCCGATATCCAGCAATTGTCCATTCTTTACATGGGAAGCCCGTTCTATCAAACGAACTTTTTTACGAAGCATAAACTGACGAACAATGTGATAAACTTTATTCATCAATCCCTTTTCGGTATCGGAATGCGAGATATACTCCGGTGTTTCATAATACCTTCCTATTTCTGCTTCAACAGGTACATCCTGAGTAAAGGTGAAACCGCAATCCGCACACTCCCATACTTCGAACTGTTCCCCCGAAGCAAAATGGTCTGTACACAACATCACCGGCTTAAGATGATTTCCGCCACACAGCGGACAAGTAACAATATGGAGTTTATTCACCTCTCTACCTAATTTCCTGCAAAGAAACAAATAAATTATCACATACTCCTATATTTTTTAAACTTTTAATAGAATTAAGTATGAGGAAAGTCTGTCAATTTCATACATTTGCAAGAAGAAACAATAATAAAAAAAGGATATGGAAAATCAAAAAAAGTTGGTTCGTTCTGTAAAAGATAAAATGATTGGCGGAGTATGTGGAGGCATAGCTGAATACTTCGGATGGGACTCGACTCTAATCCGTATCGTTTGGGCATTAGCAACCATATTCACCGCATTTGCCGGAGGAATTGTTTACCTTGTTCTGTTACTTATCATGCCAAAAGATCGGTTGTAATCTCCCGCTGATATATAAAATTTAAGGTGCACCATCAATGCACCTTATCTTTTTATTCTTTCACTTCCTCGCCTATCAACGTTGCGGAACTGGACTCGTTTATCTTCACTTTAACAAAATCGCCTATGCGATGATTGCCCCTATCGAAAACCACTACTTTGTTCTGTTCCGTTCGTCCAAAAAGCTGGGAATGCGAACGTTTTGAAAATCCTTCAACTAAAACCTCAAAAGTCTTGCCGATATCCTTTGCATTGCTCTCAGCAGAAAGATGATTTTGTAAATCTATAATCTCCTCTAACCTTTCTATTTTCAATTCTTCGGGAATGTTATCCGGCAAATGTTTCGAAGCATAGGTTCCCGGGCGCTCGGAATACTTGAACATGAACGCGGCATCGTATGCACACTCCTTCATCAAAGAGAGTGTCTGTTGCTGATCTTCTTCCGTTTCATCATGATAACCACAGAAAATATCCGTAGTCAACCCACAATCCGGAACAATTTTCCTAATAGCTGCCACCCTATCCAAATACCATTCGCGGGTATATTTCCTGTTCATCAACTTAAGAATATGGTTACTTCCGCTTTGAACCGGCAAATGAATATGTTTACATACATTAGGAACCTCGGCAATGACATGAAGCGTCTCATCACTCATATCTTTCGGATGAGAAGTGGTGAAACGAATACGCATATTCGGCACAGCCTCGGCAACAGTCCGCAAAAGGAGTGGGAAAGTAACCACTTCGTTTCCTTTTTTAAACAAATACGAATTCACGTTCTGACCGAGCAACGTTACCTCCTTATAACCTTTAGCCTGTAAATCGCGAACTTCATTCAATATACTTTCCATATCACGACTACGCTCCCTGCCCCTTGTGTATGGAACGATGCAATAATGACAAAAGTTATTGCAACCGCGCATAATGCTCACAAAACCGGAAATATGATTCCCACAGATACGCGAAGGAATCACATCTCGATAAGTTTCTGTTGTAGAAAGTTGTACATCTATCGCCTTTTCTCCTGCTTCAACCGCAGCAACCAAATCGGGTAAACTCAGATAAGAATCAGGTCCAACCACTAAATCGGTATGATGATTTCGTATCAGATCATCTTTAACCCGCTCAGCCATACATCCGAGTACACCAACTATCAGATGAGGTCTTTTGGACTTCTTTAAAGAATGGAAATACTCCAAACGATTATAGATTTTGTTCTCAGCATTCTCACGGACAGAACAGGTATTCATAAATATGGCATCAGCATCTTCCAATTGATTGCAAACAGTATATCCGGCCATCTTCATAATAGAAGCGACAACTTCGCTATCAGCCACATTCATCTGACATCCATACGTCTCAATAAAGAGTTTCTTCTCTTTCTCAGTTGCAGATTTTAAGTCTGCTCCTGTAATTTCATTGGTCATATAAATAATTTTAATTTCTTGGCAAAGATACGTACTTCTTACAAATTAATGTGAGTTCGACGAATTTAAATAATACAAGCCGGTCATCACTACTTTTTTGAAGTAATACACGACTCTCTTGTCAACCACCCATAACAATTATTATTCGAATGCGTATGAACGTGAAAAGTGAATCGTATAAGTTGCCGTATTCTTCAGAAGATTTTCTCGTTTCACTAATGTGAGTCATGTGTTTCACTAATGTGAGTCATGCGTTTCACTAATGTGAGTCATGCGTTTCACCTATGTGAGTCATGCGTTTCACTAATGTGAAACAAAAGAATCATCCGTATGAGTTGGACGATTCATGCGAATCACTTTTCAAAATCTCTTGATAACCAATTTAATGAATCTGACGAAAAGGCTAAAACATCGTTCAAATACGCTGTAAGACCTTTATTCCTAAAGTTTAGGTTCAACATATCCTTTCAGCAAAAACTGCATTATAAAAATATATGGTAAAATAACCTGAACCAGCCATCAAGCTTATAGATACTTATATCTTATTGAATTCGCGTTAATTAGCTCGATTTTATTCCGTCGAAAAGAAGAAGTATATTCTTTCTTTTTATTATACGAATTGTTAATAAAGCATAATTAACGAACAATGATGAATACTTTCATGTTTTTAAAAGAAAAATATATTATATATTTGCAATGTTAAAAAACATTAGATTTTTTCATAGTTAAGGTTTAGGTTAAAAATAAGAAGGAAGTCAGTTGTGAAACTCACTTCCTTTTTTTATTTCTATTCGAAACATTTATCGAATTCTTTTATTATTTTTGCAAAAAGCATCATTGAATAATTACCATGGATAATATCTTATACATCATAATTCTCATAGCTATTATTGCCATCGGAAATCTTCTTTCCGTTAAGAAAGAAAAAAAGAATAAAAAATCTTCTCCTACCAAATCTTTCGGTGAAGTATTCCCGGAAATAAAAGAATGGAGCAGACCCAACCAGCAGCCTCAACCAACAAAAATTCGCACCCAATCTGTCGGCCAATCAACAACCTATGGACAACCGATAAAAAGAAATGAAGCGAAACACGTTTTCAGAATGAAAAAAGACCGTGAGAATTGGCAAAAAGCATTTACCGAAGCACCACGTTCTACCACAGATATTAAAACTGTCACCATTCCGGAGGAGCAGACAGATTCCTTTCTTGGTGATATCCGGTTTCAAACTCCGGAAGATGCCCGGAAGGCTTTTATCTATTCCGAAATATTCAAAAGAAAATATGAATAACATCTGATAAACGAGTTGCTTTAACTTAAAAAAATAAGAATGTCACAAATGTGATTCACTGAATTAACACTAAAGAAGAACTAATACAACGGGAATACCCCATCAATTTCATTTGTATTTCTCTTCATCCTGCTTTTGCTGTTGATTTATTCCACAAAACAATTTTATTTCTTTGATTTTCTTTATCTTTGCCGACAATACTGATTATTTAAAATAAATCATCATATAATCATGGAATATAATTTCAAAGAGATTGAAAAGAAATGGCAACAGCAGTGGGTTGAAAACAAAACCTATCATGTTGTTGAAGATGAAACAAAAAAGAAATTTTACGTATTAAATATGTTCCCTTATCCTTCGGGAGCCGGACTACATGTCGGACACCCATTAGGATACATCGCCAGTGATATTTATGCTCGTTACAAACGTCTGCAAGGATTTAATGTTCTAAACCCCATGGGGTATGACGCTTATGGTTTGCCGGCAGAACAGTACGCTATTCAAACCGGTCAACATCCTGCCATCACTACAGTTAACAACATTAATCGTTACCGTGAACAATTGGACAAGATTGGTTTCTCTTTTGATTGGGATCGTGAAGTCCGTACCTGTGATCCGGAGTATTATCATTGGACTCAATGGGCATTTCAGAAAATGTTCAACAGCTATTACGACAATAAGGTAAATAAAGCTCAACCTATTGATTTACTCATTCGGCATTTCGAGAAAGAGGGAACCAACGATGTTAATATAGCATGCACTGAAGAAATCTGCTTTACAGCCGACGAATGGAACGCTAAAACCGAGAAAGAGAAACAACAGATTCTGATGAACTACCGCATTGCTTATTTAGGAGATACGATGGTCAACTGGTGTCCTGAGCTTGGAACCGTTCTTGCTAATGATGAAGTTATTGACGGTGTTTCTGAGCGTGGAGGTTATCCGGTTGTCCAAAAGAAAATGCGTCAGTGGTGTTTAAGAGTATCTGCTTATGCTCAGCGCTTGCTTGATGGGTTGGACACCATCGATTGGACAGATTCTTTGAAAGAAACCCAACGCAATTGGATAGGTCGTTCCGAAGGTACGGAGGTCCGCTTCAAGATTAAAGATTCCGATAAAGAGTTCACCATCTTCACCACTCGTGCCGATACCATGTTCGGCGTTACTTTTATGGTTCTCGCGCCTGAAAGCGAGCTCGTTCCGGAAGTAACTATTCCGATTCAAAAGAGTGAAGTGGCCGGTTACCTTGATCGTACGAAAAAACGTACAGAACGCGAACGTATTTCCGACAGAAAAGTAACCGGAGTATTCAGTGGCTCATACGCTATTAATCCTTTCACCGGTGATGCTGTTCCTATTTGGATCAGTGATTATGTCTTAGCCGGTTACGGAACCGGAGCCATCATGGCCGTTCCTGCTCACGATAGTCGAGACTATGCATTTGCTAAACATTTCAATTTGCCGATTATTCCATTGGTAGAAGGCTGTGATGTGAGCGAAGAGAGCTTCGACGCAAAAGAAGGAATTGTTTGTAATTCTCCCAAACCGGGAATCAAACCATATTGTGATTTGGTTTTAAATGGTCTGACAATTAAAGAAGCTATTGCCGCTACAAAAGAATATGTAGAAAGTCATCAGTTGGGAAGAATAAAAGTAAACTACCGCTTACGCGATGCAATCTTCAGTCGTCAACGTTACTGGGGCGAACCGTTCCCTGTATATTATAAAAACGATATGCCTTACATGATTGACGAATCCAAGTTACCTTTGGAACTTCCGGAAGTTGACAAGTATGAGCCAACAGAAACCGGCGAGCCACCATTAGGACAAGCATCAAAATGGGCATGGGATATTAAGAAAGGCGAAGTTGTAGAGAATACATTGATTGATAATATAAATGTATTCCCTCTGGAGCTTTATACAATGCCGGGATTTGCCGGTTCTTCTGCGTATTATCTTCGTTATATGGACCCGCATAACAATAAAGAATTAGTATCAGAAAAAGCTGATTACTATTGGCAAAACGTAGATTTATATGTTGGTGGCACAGAGCATGCAACCGGACACTTAATCTATTCTCGCTATTGGAATAAATTCTTGCACGATTATAATATTAGTGTAAAAGAAGAGCCTTTCCAGAAACTGGTTAATCAGGGAATGATTCAGGGCAGAAGTAATTTTGTTTATCGTATTAAAGATAGCAATACATTTGTATCTTTCGGATTGAAAAACAAATACGATGTTACTCCTATTCATGTGGATGTAAATATTGTTTCAAATGACATATTGGACATAGAAGCCTTCAAAAACTGGCGGCCGGAATATCATGACGCAGAGTTCATATTAGAGAACGGCAAATATGTATGCGGATGGGCTGTCGAAAAAATGAGCAAATCAATGTTCAACGTCGTCAATCCTGACATGATTATCGAAAAATACGGAGCCGATACCTTACGAATGTACGAGATGTTTCTCGGACCGGTTGAGCAAAGTAAACCTTGGGATACCAACGGCATTGATGGTGTATATCGTTTCTTAAAAAAATTGTGGAACTTGTTCTGGAGTAGAGAAGACCAGTTTTTGCCTGTTGACAGTAAGCCTACAAAGGAAGAACTTAAGAGCGTCCATAAGTTAATAAAGAAAGTAACAAACGATATTGAAGCCTTCTCTTACAATACCTCTATCAGCGCATTTATGATTTGTGTGAATGAATTAAGTCAGTTAAAGTGTTATAGCAAAACTGTACTTTCTGATTTGGTTGTTTTACTTGCCCCATTTGCTCCGCATATTAGCGAAGAGCTGTGGGAATCTTTAGGTCATACCACTTCTGTTTGTGATGCTCAGTGGCCAAAGTATAATGAGGCCTATCTGAAAGAAGATACCGTTAAATACACCATCTCATTCAACGGGAAAGCTCGCTTTACAATGGATTTCCCTGTCGAAGCCGACCGTGAAACGATTGAGAAAGCTGTTCTCTCTGAAGAGCAATCAAAGAAATGGATAGATAATAAGACTCCAAAGAAAATCATTGTCGTTCCGAAAAAGATTGTCAACATTGTTTTATAATAAGATAAATTATCAACCCTAAATCTAATGCCATGAATGCACCTTTAATAGAAAATATTAAGAAAGAATGGAAAGATTATGTCGTCATCGCTATAGGAACTATCATAATCTCCATGGGATTTGCTGTTTTCCTGCTGCCTTATAAATTAACAACAGGTGGAGTAACCGGTCTGTGTACTATTATATACTATGCGACCGGAATAGAAATCCAATATACCTATATGCTTATCAATATTATTTTGTTAGGTATTGCATTAAAGGTTCTTGGAATGAGGTTTCTCATAAAAACTATCTTTGCTACCATTGCTCTTTCCTTTTTTCTTGGCTTGGCTCAGGCCATTGTAAAGAACGGAAATCCCGATTTTCCACAGCTTCTTGGAGAGAATCAAGAGTTTATGGCTGCCGTTGTTGGAGGATGTATGATTGGCTTAGGTGTCGGAATGGTTTTCAGTAAGAACGGTAGCACGGGTGGTACGGATATCATTGCTTGGGTTATTAATAAGTATAAAGACGTTTCGCTCGGCCGATTGATGATGTACTGCGATATTATTATTGTTACATCGTGTTATTTCGTTTTCAACGATTGGAAACGAGTACTCTTCGGATATTGTATCCTCTTCATTACTAACTTTGTTCTCGATTACGTTATCAACTCTGCCCGTCAATCGGTTCAGTTTCTCATCTTTTCAAAGAAATACAATGATATTGCGGAAGCGATTAACACTCAGGTGAGGAGAGGAGTAACATTACTCGACGGAACTGGGTGGTACAGCAAACAAGATTTGAAAGTAGTAGTGGTACTGGCTCGAAAGAATCAGGCACTCGACATCTTCCGATTAGTCAAAGAAATAGATCCAAACGCCTTTATATCACAAAGTAATGTTGTTGGTGTTTACGGAGAAGGATTTGATAAACTAAAAGTCAAATGAAAAAGAAATTAGTTTTTGCGTCAAATAATGCACATAAGTTATATGAAATCAAAGAGATACTTGGCAATGATTATGACATTTTAAATTTGCAAGACATCAATTGCCACACAGATATTCCGGAAACAGCTGACACGCTCGAAGGGAATGCTTACTTAAAGGCCTCATATATCTTTGAACATTATCATACGAATTGCTTCGCCGATGACACAGGTCTGGAAGTGGAGGCTTTAAACGGAGCTCCCGGCGTCTATTCTGCCCGTTACGGCGGGGGAGAGGGGCATGATTCGGCAGCCAACCGTAAAAAGCTTCTTGAAAATATGACTAATAAGTCAGATAGAAAAGCTCGTTTCCGCACGGTCATTTGTTTAATTGAAGACGGAGAGAAGCATTTCTTCGAAGGAGAAGTTAAAGGACAAATCATTCAAGAAGAGCGTGGAACATCCGGTTTCGGATACGACCCCATCTTCATTCCTGACGGATATGACAAAACATTTGCTGAGTTAGGAGAGGAGATAAAGAATAAAATCAGCCATCGTGCCCGTGCCGTTGCCAAACTTTGTGAATACTTGTCTAAGTAACTGACCCTTTTTCGCAAAAACACACTAAGGCATCGTGGGCAGGAATCACTATACCAATTATTCTTTAATTAGTATACGGTAACTTTATCATAAAGAGATTATGAAAAGTGATATGTATGAATTGTCCAACTCATACGTATATTCATTTGTTTCACTCTTGTGAGACATTTGTTTCACCTATGTGATTCACTTGTTTCACTCTTGTGAAACGAAGAAATCTTCTGATAGATACGGCAACTTATATGCATTTCTTTTCATGTTCATACGTATCAGATTAGTACGTGATATTGTTAATCCCAAATATCATGTATTTATCGGAGAAAAATCATAAGTCGATTGACTTCTCTAAACCTTATTCTTTTCCAATACATTCCAGAAATCCTGAGGTAAGGCAATATTTTCCACATTTATTGCATCTTTAAATAAAGGAGCAATCTCCTCAACAGTAAAACCGGCAATACCACAACCGATTCTGGTAACAAGAAAGAATAATTCTTTGTGCTGTACGGCAAATGTTATAAACTGATTTACATAAGGTTTTATAACATCAATCCCACCATGCATGGTAGGAATGCCATAACTTTGTCCTTGTAAACCAACGCCTTGTCCCCATATAGCGCCAAAACGACGATAAGCCAGGAGGGCAGCCCCGCCACCATGACTTCCGTTTAAATTACTACCAAAAACAAAAATCTCATTATCCTTCAAAGAGGTAATGAATTCAGGGGTGATTCTATTTTCTTTCTTCATAATCGCATTCTAAATAGATAGGTTTAATACCCAAATATAAGAAAAACTTATTATCTTTGGCTGAAATTGAAAAACGATCACACCATGAAAACAAAATTCAAAGTATTAACCTTATCATGTTTCTGCCTGTTTGCACTGCATACTGCAGCTCAAGAGCCCAATGGGAAGACTCTTACAGGAAGAAATACCAATCAACCCATCTTTCCTCAAAAAGAATATATTGAACTATCCAATCCGATTGCAGTCAATCCTGTGGATTGGAATAAAGTAAATGGAACCAATGTCCGTTGGGGGTCAACAGATGTTCGATACAAAAAAGAAGTTCCACCCACCATTTTAGGAAGTGATTCCGAACAATTGATTGCCTGGCGGGGTGAACGTGTTGCTGCTCAATTTGTTGTTTGGAATAAAGAAGCACTGCCCAATCTTAACTTCGAAGTATCCGATTTGACATCCGGAAAAAATGTTATCTCAAAAGATAATATACTCGGTTCATTTGTCCGTTATGTGATGACTGATGAGTTGAACAAAGATAAAAACGGCGCATGTGGCAACCGTCCGGACCCAACCCAATGGGATTCTACTTTGGTTGCCGATGTACTTGACCCAATAACTATTACTAAACAGTTGTCCTTACCGGCCATGAATACTCAAGCCGGATGGGTTCGTGTTTGGGTTCCTCAAGAAGCAATTGCCGGTACTTATGTAGGAAAAATAACCGTAAAAAGCGGCGATAAACTATTGAATACTTTAACTTTAAAAGTAAAAGTAAAGAATCGTACCCTCCCGGCTGTTCAAGATTGGAAGTTCCATCTTGATTTATGGCAGAATCCGTATGCCATTGCCCGCTATTATAAGGTTGAGCCTTGGAGCAAAGAACATTTCGATGTCATGCGTCCTATCATGAAGATGTACCAACAAGCCGGTGGAAAAGTCATCACGGCATCTATCATGCATAAACCTTGGAACGGCCAGACTTACGATTATTTTGAATCCATGATTACTTGGGTGAAGAAATTAGACGGCACTTGGACTTTCGATTTTTCTATCTTCGATAAGTGGGTTCAATTTATGATGGATCTTGGAATAAAGAAAGAAATAGGGTGTTACTCAATGGTTCCTTGGGCTCTGCAATTCCAATATTTTGATCAGGCAAGCAATTCCATGCGTTCTATTAAGACGCAACCGGGCGACACTGAATACGATGCTATTTGGACTCAGTTGCTTAAATCATTTGCTCAGCACTTGAAAGAGAAAGGCTGGTTCGATATCACGCATATCTCAATGGACGAGCGCAGTTTGGATGTCATGCTGAAAACGTTAAAGATTATTCATAATGCCGATCCAAAGTTTAAGATTTCCATGGCCGGCGGTTTGCATAAAGAGTTATTAGATGAATTAAACGATTACTGTATTCCTATTCGTTTAAAATTCTCGAAAGAAGCTATAGAAAGCCGTCGTGCAGAAGGTAAGGTTACTACATACTACACTTGTTGTGCCGAACCCTATCCCAATACCTTTACATTCAGTCCTCCGGCTGAAGCAGAATGGATTCCGCTTTATGCAGCAAAAGCAAATTTAGACGGTTATCTTCGTTGGGCACTAAACAGTTGGGTTCCAGAACCATTACTTGACAGTCGTTTCACCAATTGGGCTGCCGGAGATACATATTTAATCTACCCGGGAAGAACAAGCATTCGCTTCGAGCGTCTGACTCAGGGTATTCAAGATTACGAGAAGATCTTCATTCTACGTGATGAGTTCACAAAGAAAGGAAATAAATCTGCTTTGTGGAAAATTGAAAATGCGTTAAAGCCGATGGACGAATTAAAATTAAACACCATTCCGGCTGCCAACGATGTCAACAGAATAAAGAAGATATTAAATCAATTCTAATTGGTGAAAACTATAAGTAGCTCACGCATAGCTATGCATACCACCTAATAAATAATTTACTCCGAAATAAGTCATCAGCACTGTAAGAAAAGCTAAGAGCATGAATACATGGTAAGCTGATGGCTTATTTAGTTTTGGTAAAGTAGTAGTATGCATCGCAATAGCATAAACCATAAAGGTAATGAGTGCCCAGACTTCTTTTGGATCCCATCCCCAATAATTTCCCCAAGAGACATTTGCCCAAATAGCTCCAATAAATATCCCTATTCCTAAAAGAGAAACAGCTGGATAAAGAAACAAACGAGAAAGAAGTTGCAGCGCCTCTCCCTGCAGACGAAACAATAAGCCCATTACAGCACATAAGAATGTTAAAGAAAGCAAAGCAAACGACATCATAATCATTGAGACATGAATGCTTAACAATGGTGATGCTAACACCGGCATCATGGGGGTAATTTGCGGATCCATTTGCCCAATATAAGCCACTAACAAAAAGAATCCGGAAAGTAAAAAGCCAAACGTTAAAACAATAGGGAACTTCTTGTATACTATAAAAGTAATGAGCATAATAAACCAAGCCAAAAGAAGCATCGTTTCATATCCATTCTTCATGGGAATTTCTCCACTTATTATCCAGCGAAGTATCCCACAGTAAGTCAGCACTAAAAAAGAAATAATTAAAATAAGCAACGAAATGGTCAGAGCATTTTTGCTTCGGTGAGGTAATATAGCCCCTTTTTTAGATAAACGAAAAATAAAATAAAATAAGGTAAGGAATCCCATTGTAAGATTCACCATAAATAATGCCTTAGCAAAAGGAAAAGCATTATAAAGATATTCTGCCTTTATCTTCATGGCATTAGGTAAAGAAGAACCACCATGTTTAATTTGGAATTCCTTTACCTTACTTAACAAGAGAAGAAAATGATCTATATTTTCATTAGATACATCCTCTTTAAAGACCTTTAATATATTTTCCATCAGGAATTGATCAGCCTGATTTATTCCCGTAGGTTTCTTACTGTCCGAAGCATACCAAGTGGTTTGCCCGTCCAACGTATATGGATAGATCTGAAGTGCTGAACCTCTTCTAAGAGAAAAAATTAGTTCTAATTTCTCATCCGTTTCTGCTACCGCTTTATGAAAGCTATCTTTATTTCCCCGATAATAATCTTGAAGGAATTCACCTAAAATATAATTACCATCTTTAAAGAACGAACGAAAAGAAGTATATTCCGGAAGAGACAGTTTCTTCCTCATCGACATATCTTTAACCCGAATAATTGGCTGATTATCCCAATAGCTCTGATAAAATAAAAAACCGGTCAGTACTTGTTCTGCCGTATAACCTTTATACAATGCTTCATGATAAAGCTTTTTAGTAAAATCTATGGCATAAGTCTGCAACGGACAAATCCTATTATTATATAATATATTTAATTCTGAGAATTGTTTTGCAACTTCCCTTGGCAATACATTTGCTGCTTGCATATTTAATGCAAAACAAAAAAATAAAACAGCAAGCATCCCCCTTTTCAGAAGTGGGCTTTTTAATAATCGTCTGTAAGTTCCTTTGGGATCACATAAAATCCAAATCAATGAAAGAAAAAGTAGCGCATAGCCAAAATAGGTAACAGTAATCCCCAACGGGTCAACATTTACAGCTAAGTAACTACCTTGCCCATCTTCATCATACGATGATTGGTAAAGACGAACAGAGTGAAAAGAGTAAATTTTATTCATGGAAATGACTACATTCTGCTGCCCATTCTTATCAGTTACCTGAATTTCACTGATATAATCTTGTGGAGCTTCTGTTCCTTGATGATAAGTAATACGAAAAGATTTCAAAAGAATTATAAAAGGCAGTTTTTTCTCTACGGAATGAAAAGAACTTTCATTCACAATATAAGTATCTACCGGTTCATTTATTCGAAGATGAAGAACTCCTTGCTCACCAAAAAGATGAGTCTGTAAAGCTCCAAATAATATAACAATAAAAGAACAATGTAAAAGGATAATGGATAATCGTCGTATTCTGCGCTGAAAAAAATAAATAATTGCCGTACAAACTAATATGCCCCATAACAAACAAAACCACCAAGAGCCATAAATCGTTTCCTTGACAAATTGATTACTTACATAGCGATCGATAAATGTAGCTATTCCTAATACTACAACTAATATAAAATAAACAATAAAAAGAACTCTCTTTAACATACGATATGCTTTTCCTTTACATATATTCTATCGCTTTTTCAAGTGCTTCAGTAAGATTATTACAAGCATTTATAGCATTTCCTACTTGCGAATTATTATAATTATATACAAACGGCGCAGGTATTTTCTTTATCTCAACTTTAGCATTCTCTATTGCGTCTTCAACCAACTTACAAATTTCAATATTCTTCTTTATAAACCACGCATGAAAACTTTTATTTTCATTACGTAAGTTATCATAACCACCATACCATATACATTCTATTCCTTGAAGATTATATTCCAAATCTTCTATAGAAGTATAACTATGAGGTGATTCAATATAATGATAACTATTTTTATTATAAGGTTCACCAAGCTTGATATATGCTATTTCATCAGATATTCCAGCACATCCGGAATCTCCAATTAATATTGCCTCCGACGCTGCTTTAACCGTTTTATAAATACTATTACTTTGGCCTATAGAATAGAAATTCTGTTTAAAAGGTTTATCACCACTATTCCAACCTTTAACAACAACACTAAATTCATCACATATATAATGGCTTACTCCAAGCGCATAACTCATTTCTATATCAGTTATATCATTAATATTACGATTTTTTCCTTCCCGAAAAAGAACATATTCAATAGCATGAAAACCTTTCACACTTGAAGATAAAGCGTCTATATTCATGGCCCCGTCTTTATCAATAGTTTGTCCGCCATTAGCAACGTGATTATTATATTCATCATAGTCCATAGGCCAAGAATTGATATTAGCATCAACGCTATTAAAAGAATTAGGTCCCAATTGGAATGCCTCTGTTAATTCATATAGAGCCCTGGCTTCAAGAAATATACTACACGCTTTATTAACATTATCTTGAGTTTTATCCTTTTTCATTAAAGTAAGCTGAACAAAAAGTTCATCAACTTTTGTCATAAGCTTATCATGAATAGGATTTATAGTAGCATCTACTACTTGAATCAAAACATCATTAAGATTGATTTCGTTAGTTATAGGTATCTTTTCTTCGTTATTATTACACGATAATACACATAAAGAGAAAATAAAGAAACACAGAAAAAATAATTTTAATTTCATATTAATGATAAGAATGTCCACAAAAAGTAGCTTTTATAAGACAACTTTTTGTGGACATATATTAATTAACAGTTAAATAGCATCGATAAACGCAACTACTGCATCACGATCTTCTTTAGAAAGATTATAGAATTTCTGTGAAGCTGTATATGCATCACTCTCTGAACTGTAACCGTGCCACATAATAGCCTCAATAACATTACGAGCACGGCAATCGTGCAAACGATCGGAAGCACCGGTTTCTTGCTCTGAAAGTCCACGCCCCCAAAGCGGAGTTGTACGGCACCATCCGGTGCGAATATCATTGATCATGTGTAATTTATGCTGAATCATATCAGTATAAGGCCAAATGGTTTGATGCGCATAAGTTGGAAGTTCACCTTGACCTTTAACAACAGCATCTTTCCAATAATCATCGTTACCTGTCTCCCATGAAGGACGATGACAAGTAGCACAACCCATTTCAGCAAATAATTGCTTGCCCTTTTGAACTTGCTTTTTATTCAAATCGCGAGCCATAGGAACAGCCAGACCTCTATGCCAAACCATAAAATCATAATAATCAGCATCACTCATTTCTTCCTGACCATTAGAAACAAAATGCTTAGCATATTCATCAGCATCAGCTTTTGTATTCAAACCAAGAAGTTTATTAACCATATAACTGATACTGTCTTTACTACCATCAGCATAATATGGATGAAGTAAAGAAGTTTTGGCAGAACCACTATTCTGAATAGTAGAAATAACACTTTCTTCTTCAGACATAGCTTTTGCCCAAGCCTTAGTACTATAAAGATAATGACGATCGGAACGAGTTACATTCGTAATATTCCAAATAGCATTTGCACCAGGACCATCTTGTAACGATCCACGAGTCAAAGCATAAGTAAATTTCTTTATTCTCTTGGCACCATCAGCTAAAGTATACCAAGCAGAAGGTGCCCAATCATTTGAAGTTTTATCCCACATAGCAGGATTTAAAGAAACATAAGGAGCTTCCTTCGCATATTGATCTTTTAAAGAATCATCTGAAATGGCATCAAGTAAAGCTGAACCATATACTCCAATAGTTGATTCCAGACGAACTTCATAATTCTCCGGCTTTGGGTTTGTATTAAAAGCCGACTCATCTATTGTTACTTCCGGATAGATTAACGAATATGTCTCACCGTCAGGAAAAGTGTTATTATGTTCATCTGTAGCATTTAACCATTGAATATGAATTCCACTCTCATCAATAGGAGGAAGAAAAGGAGACATTGCCCGCGTTTGAGGCATACCTGTTACTTCCGTTATATAACTGTTAGCAGCATAAGATACACCTTGAGAAGTTGTACCAGCAGTTGGATGGTATACTACCAACAGATAACCATTACCCTGCATATCAGCATTATAAGTTGTCTGACGTTTACCATGTCCATACGAAGGATGACAATATAAACAGCCCGGACGAATCCAAGCCGGCCCTAATCCTCTTCGAGGAAAAGTATTCAATGTATAATCATTCTCGAAGAAAGTCTCTCCTTTTTTAAAGTTCATATACATTCCATTGTTCTCTACATAAGGGGAAGGATTCGAGTAGCAACCCTGTTCATTGCTTGTTGTTCCTAATTCTCCTCCCGGATACCATTCTGCCTTAGTAAATACATCATTAGCTTCCCCTGTTTCTCCATTTATCGTATTGCTTTTAGTATTATCCTCTTTATCATCACTACAAGCAAACAATCCGACAGATAACATTCCTAATAGAAGCATTTTGTTTACAAACTTCATTTTCATAATTTAGATATTTTTGCACCTAAAAGAAGCAGTTCTTTATTACTCCCTATCGTTGTTATTTAGTATTTAATCTTAATCTACAAATGATTATAATCCTCTATTATCAATCCTTCGAACTTTGTATATAATCATTAGCTGCATTTAATGCATTAACCAATTCTGTACACGCAGACATTGCTGTCGCGCATTGTGAACTTGTATAGTTCTTAACAAATGGTTTCGGAATAGCATTAATAGCCGACTGAGCATTGTCCATAGCTTTTTCTACACGTTGACCAATTGCTGTATTATATTTGGCAAAGTAAACAGAAAAAGAAATACCGGAAACTCTGTTTCCTAAAGAACCTCCCATCCATATATTCCTTATACTTTCAATATTATCATAGAAGTCTGTTAAAGAATTATAACTATAAGGTGATTCAATATAATTGATATCCTTACCTGTATAAGGATTGCCAATCTTTACATTTCCAACCTCATCGGCAATACCTGCTGCGCCACCATCACCTACAAGTACAGCACTTGCCGCATTTCTAACACTTGAATAAGTACTACCGGCTTCACCAGAAATTTTCATGTTTTTTCCATAAGAATTACCACTTGTTAAAGTAGTTGACCACTCCAAATCACTCATTACCGAAAAATGAGCTGCCGGAGCTTTTTCATTCCAAGAAGTTTCCAAACGATAACAACTATTACGTAAATCACCGCAAACTGCTAAAGCATAAACCATTTCATATTCTCCAGAAAATGAAGTGAAATCCAAACCATCCTTATTATAAGAATCATATCCGTTAAATTCTGATGCAGGTCTTGGCGAACCGTCACGGAAAAGAATAAATTCTACTCCATGAAATCCTAATAAATTTTGACCTAAGTTTGTATTAGCATATTCAGGACCATCATCACCATCTAATTTATTTACCATATTTGTACTACTTAGCAATGTCCAAAGCTGATCAAGATCAAGTGGCCAAGAATCAATATGTGGATCAATACTAAAATCAGCGGCAGCACCCATCAGAAAAGCCTCACTTAACTCATAATTAGCACGAGCTTTTTTCCAACTTGTACAAGCTGAATTAACCATGTCTTGAGTAACGGATTTAGTAGCAGCTGCAGAACGAATAACTTTCATTTCATCGTATAAATTTGAACAATCAGCAGCTAAAGCTTGGTAAATAGGGTTAATAGTTCCATCAACATTCTGAACTAAAACTTGTTGCAGCAATTTATCACCAGCCGATAACTCATTCTCGTTAATAGGATCATCATTATTTTTATCACAAGATGACATGCTAAACAATGTAGTCAATACAATAACTACAAGTCCAAGTAAATTGAAATATGTTTTCATACTTATTAATTATTAAAATAAAATTTTCAACATTAATTAAAAAAAGAAACCTTGATATGCTATTCCTAATGAAACAGAAGGTTCGTTATTATACCGACTCTTTAAAAATCGATAAGAATATTCTCCCTTTACAACTATCTGGGGTAAAGGGAAATAGTTCAATCCAACAGCTATCCTGTTTTTATCGGTATAAGGATATTCCGGTTGTGAATTTCTGTTTGGAACATAAGAATCATAATATTCATATCTTCCAAATATGTACATCTTTTGCTCTTTTTCTCTTAAAGAATGTATTTGAGAAAAGATATCATAACCTGCTTCAATGCCATAAGCTAACGCATTCTTTCCAACATGATCAGACGAATACGGACTTGTTTTTGTTTGGCGGCCCGGTAAATTATAAACAGAAACAGCATCACCTAAATGTCCATAATCTGCATTACCGCGAATAATCCAGTTATATCCTTTATAGGTAAAGTCGAATGTACCTATAGCCACAGCGCCTTTTAGTTTACTTGCTGTACCATTTGCGTCACGAGTTAATGCATTATCAATGCTATGTCCATAATATCCAGAAATACCCATTCTCAAACCCGGAATAGAATAATTATCTATGCGAATCATTCCGGCATATTTATTTGCAACTTCAAATTCAAGGGCTGTACCTGCTCCTTTATGAATCCATTTGTCACGTGTAAAATACATGGCATTTAGCCCTGGAAGAAACTGAACTTCATATCTCCATTTCTTTGATCTTCCCCATAAACTTATACCCGTTTGGTGCCATGTACTTGGAAGAATAGTATATTCACCTTCAGGACGATAAACAGTAAAGAAATTCAAAGGTTCATGAGAATTATTCAGTCCGCCGACTGGAACAACAATATGTCCTACCTTTATATTTAATAAACGGGAAAAAGACTTTTGCAACCAAAACTGTTCCAATTCTACTTCACCGCCTTTCTCTACTTCCTGTTCCCACTCACCACTCTCTTCAAATTCTTTTTCGTATGCTGTACCGGTACCTCCATGTTCAAATTCAATTTCAGTACCCATTGTCCAACCACGTCCAAAATCATAATTCAAATAGATAACAGCATGAGGAATGTCAAACTTTCCATGGCTCGGATCATGCTTATATTGACCTGGTTTACTATACCTGTACACATTATCACTAAAAAACTCTCGAGTAAAAGCAACTTCACCATAGCCACCAACGGTTAAGCGTGATTTTAAATTATATTTTGATATTTGTTGTTTAATCTCTTTGCTCTCATTAACTTCATCATCCCCATAAAGACTTTCCGTTTTTTGAGCAAAACTAAAAGAAGAAATACACCATATCAAACTTAATATTAATACAATTCTTTTTCTCATTTTTACAGTATTTTTTCCTTGCAAAAATATTTCGAAAAGAAAAATATACCAATAACTAAAAATAAGTAAAAAATAGAAGAAATAACAATGATAAATACCTACTACATGTTGTTAGTTTAACTACACATTGATTCTATAAATAAAGTAACTGTTTTCCTTAATGAACGCAAATAAAAAGAGACAAAAGTATAGTTACCAATTAAAGAAGAAACTCTCAATCAAAACATTATTTATTATGGAATTATTTCCCTAAAAGATAGTAATTATTTTAAGCTAAGTTTGACCAACTCAGGCCGACCATTGGTTAAAATTGTGGCATAAAAAGCAGATTCATCCTGAACACTCTTCGTAAGCGACTGAATGGATCTATTTATTTTATAACTGCTTATATAGTTTCCATCCCAATCAAACTTCAAAATCCAATTGGGTAAGTCATTTACGGTCATACCTTCCTTTACCTTCGCTCCGGCATATACCATATAAATGTATTCGTTATCGGCTGTGCAATTCAGATAAGCGTATGGAATGGGAAACTTGAATATGATGCGATAAAAACCCTCATCGCCTTTGAAATTATATTTCGGAGCAATATTCACCGGACCAACTACCGAACGAATGAGTTGAAGCTCTGAGTTATATATTTCCAACTGAGAGTCGTAAAGTTGACCATAGATAATACGCGCCTTATCTTCGTTAACCAATATCTGCCCGTTTATTGACAAATTTTTCACATAATATTTATACGAACGGTCCATGGTATAGTTATCGCCGGGCTTCATAATGAGAAAGCGTGACTTACCCTGATTAATTCGCATATCCTTATTATGAAAATAATCGGGATTCTCAACCAACATATTATCATAGAACGGAGCAGCTTTCCGAACACCAATCTTACTATATTGAATCGGATGAACAATATATTTCGAGTTATTTAACACCGAATCTATATTCAAAGCCGCAACCTGTGACATGATAGAGTCATTGAGAATCAATAGATTTCGGTTCACTATTGCCTCTGTTGAAAGTAATCCGTCGGCACCATTACCCAAATGATAGAGTTTGGCAATAGATTGTCCGGAATTCAGGTTATAAAAGTCAACCAAATGTTCACTATCCAATCCTTTATTCAACACAATAAGAATGCTGTCTTTATAAACATAACATAACTTCGCATCTTTCAAGCTGTCAATAAAAGTTAATGGCTCCTCTTTCAGTACCTTAGCTGAAGTAATAACTTCCTGACCGATGTTTATAACGTTTCGCTTTTCGATTGATGGAGTACAACATACTAATACCAAGCATATTAGTAATAAACAAAAATGAATAAAATTTTTCATAGCTCTATCTTATTAATACGATGCAGAGCACGGAATACCTAATGCCCGCACTTTTTCCGCTATACTGTCGAGCTCCTCGTGCGTTGCTTTTTTCAAATCATCATCGGGGGTTTCTCTATCAATGGTATACACCATAACTTGCTGAGGCTCAATAGCCCGTACAGCATTCAACCAAGGAAGAACATAATTATCCGATGTATTATCCACGTCCTTATCGCCAAACTTACCTTTCATGAACATGGTTTGAATAATAACATGGCCTTTAAAGTTAATCATATCATTAATAACTTGCTTCACATTATAATTCGACTGCAACGGACGGTCAACTAATGAGATATAAGAGGAATCGATAGTATCCAGTTTCAATATATTGTTATCAACTTTTTTTAATGCAATAAACACATCGGGCTTATGAATCATGGTAGAATTACTCAATACGCTGACTTTTGCATTGGGGAAATAAATATTCCGTAAAGCAATAACATCATCAACGATACCGGCAAAATCGGGATGGGCTGTCGGTTCTCCATTTCCGGCAAAAGTAAGTACGTTCGGAGTCGGCCCGTTACTTTGCATTTCTTTCAACTTTGCTTCTAATGCCACACGTACTTCCTCACGGGTAGGTAACGGATGACGCGGACGACGATCTTCATTAAATCCACACTCGCAATAAATGCAGTTAAACGTACAAAACTTACCATCTTCAGGCAACAGATTGATCCCCAAAGACACCCCCAAACGCCGACTCATAATAGGTCCGAATATAGGAGAAGGATAAATAACAGTTGGCATCTTTCTATTTTTTATTTACAAAATACAAAGATATAAGGAAATAACGAATAATGAATAATGAAAAATTAAGAATCTGATGCTCTCATTAACACGTTTCACTCCCTTCACTATAAATCATTATTACATAATTTATTAACATGAGTTCGACAAATCTAAATAAAACAAGCTGTGTATCATTATTTCTACTTAAACAGACAAACAAATCTTTAGAGAAATCAATAACATGCAACTACTACTCCGATACGTAGAAACAAAGAAAGTAAACCATATAAGTTGCCATATTCATCAGAAGTATTTTTCGTTTCACAGATGTGATTCACTTGTTTCACAAATGTGATTCACTTGTTTCACAGATGTGATTCGCTCGTTTCACTAGTGTGAAACAAATGAATTATACGTATGAGTTGAGTAATTCATACGGATTACTTTGACTAATCTCTTTGTGAGTATTTTAACGAACCTGATAAAAAGGTAAAAACACAGTTTAAACATACTATAACGGCTTATTCTACCTTTGTAGGCTTCTACATGACTCTTCTGTTATTTCATCGAACATACGTTAAAGCATATTTTCATGGAGTCAAAAAAACTTGTAAAAGTCATCTGATAGACAAAATAATTCAATAAATTTGCTTTCGTTAATCATAACGATTATTAAATTAAAAGGAAGGGTAACACGAAGCTAATTTTGAGATTTCTATTTACTCACTATTCTGTTAACTTTATTATTTATAGATTCAGTTTTCATAATAAGAGAAAACATTCCATCCGATCCCACAAACATTAAAAGAAAGTTGTACTTTTAAAATATCACATAATAACATCTCCGTTTTTAAAACTTCCATCGAACTTGTAAATAAAGATCTCGTTTGTTCTTTCCATTAATCAAATCTAAACCCGTTCCAATGGATTCCTTGTTTGTATAATGCGTCCATCCGTATTTCAACTGAACAATTAATTTTTCTGTAATAGCATAACGAGCGTTCAACGCGAAACGGAGACCCTGATAAAAGAACGATGGAATGGAGAATGAATACAACAATCCTTTCTCATATAAATAAATACGACTGTTATAATCATCCGTATCAAACCATGTTATAGCTAAATTTGTTTGAAGTGGTAACCGCAGAAAATGATAGTCTGCGCTCTGAGAGATTAAATATCCCATTTTTATTTTCCTATATTGATAATTGTTCCAATTATACGCTACTGTCGTTTTCAAACGCAACTGTTCATTCGGTTGGTAATTAAGCTGATAACGGATACGTTGCTGATAATACGGAATAGTTTGCTTTTCCGATTTACTCACCTTATAATCTTTATCTTTCTTTTTAAACCGATATCGTAAAGACATATTTAGTTGATAACTCGGTGAATAACTTAGTTGAAAAAGTCCGTCGAATCCGTTTGTTCCATTTTTACTAACCAAATACTTTTCATAGGGAAAGTAGAAGAAATCGCCATAAGCTACTAAAGAGGTATTGGGTAAAATCTTTGTTTCCAATCCAATATACATTGCATTCTCGTTTTGAATCAATCCTCCCTCAGAAACTGAACGAGCATACAAACTTTGATACTTTGCATCATAATACCTGTTCATAACTATAAACTGAGTTTTCAAATTCGGTGAATAACGTAACATATTTAACGTAGCAATACGCCCCTTTTTATCCATTGCTGTCTCACCCAACAATGTAAATCGGTTTAAGAAGAACTTATAATTTGCTCCTATATTAAAAAAATCGCGACCTTTAGGATAATACTTATTATACGATCTCTCCATAGGTTTCAACACTTTATTAAAAACATTATAAACAGCTGTTAATCCTAATTCAGAATATTTCCCATTATAGTTTAAATGACTGCCCATTACTTGATTATGAAAAGTATTCTTCTTTTCATAATCCTTTTTTAACCGATGTAATCCATCTTTTTTCAACGAAGTTATGAACAAGTTATCCACTTTTCCGTCCATATTGCGAAAAGAGTAAAAAGCATCAATAGTCCAACGCTTGGTTAATCGTATACTTGATCCTATTCCCTGAAGATAATTATACTCATCTGTCGATGAATGTTTCTTTAACCCCACACGCCTATTGAATAAAGTGTTTAATGTGACAGTCTTTCCCAACAGGAAATCTGTATTCATCACCAATCCATATCCATAACTTGCCCGATAATTTCCTAATACCAAAGTTTTTAAATGATTAATATCATGTATGATAAAATAAGGAGAATAGTAATCGTATCCCTTTTTGTTTTTTCCCGAAAAGAATGGTTCACCGGCATCATTCTCGGCAGTCAATCCAAAATAAATTCTATTACTATAATGAAAACCATATCGTAAGCTGTGATGATAAGGATATCCGATATACTGCTTATTTGGATTCTTAGCCAACACTTTCTGACTATGCGTTTTATATCCTTCTCGAAAGTAAAAAGGAATATCCATTCGAGCTGTCAATTCATGCTTACCATATTTTATAATATTCTTGATATTAAGAGGTTTAGATGTTTTATCCAATGGCTGAAAAGTTACAAAAGGTTTCAATTTATTCATTGTCTCTTTGTCCATACCTTCCACCATCATCAATTCCTTATATGTTAACATCGACCCATATTTATATAAGTAATAAAGAATATTCTCTATTAACTCATCGGAAAGAAAAGGAAAACATTCCAATTGCTCTTTTGTAGCCATATTTATATTTAAAGGAGTAACCAAATAATCCGCCAAATCTTCAAACAATACTTCACCTTGAACACTGCCATTCTCTATAGCCTGTTCTGTTAACTCTTCTAATATATCTTGTGCCCGATTATGAACAGGAAAACTTATTAAAAGATAAGCAATTAATAACTTTTTTAATAGTTGAGCCATTGGGTATTTAATATTATGTGTTTTATACTAAAAATAATTATAGCTTAGTTAAGTAATCAGTTTTCTTAGTACTTTTGTAATGGTATGAAAAGAAAACTCTTTATATTATTTTGTTTGTCAATTATTACTTTAGCAGCATCAGCACAAGATCTGTCTACTAAAATAATGGGATATCGTGTTCCGGCAACGATATATAAAGGAGATACTATAGCATCATTAAAATTACCAATGATTTATATTTTTAAGCCTCTGATTTTTAAGAATAAAAGACAAGAAGCAAATTATTATAAATTAATTCGTAATGTTAAAAAGACATTACCATTAGCAAAAGAAGTCAATGGTATCATTTTGGAAACGTACGAGTATCTCCAGACTTTACCACCTGAACAACGTTCCAAACACTTAAAAAGAGTAGAAAAAAGTATTAAACAACAATATACACCAAGAATGAAGAAGTTAACTTTATCACAAGGTAAATTATTGATTAAATTGGTGTATCGCGAAACTAATTCATCATCATACGATTTAGTCAAAGTCTTTTTAGGCCCTATGCGTGCTTGGTCATATCAATTATTTGCTTCTATGATGGGAGCCAGTCTTAAAAAAGAATATGATCCCAATGGGGAAGATAAACTTATTGAAAGAATTGTTCTTCAAGTGGAAAACGGACAATTATAACTCATTTAAAGTTATTTGTTGCTGTGCGAATTCCCATAATACTATTCCTGCGGTAACTGATATATTCAAAGAATGTTTAGTTCCATATTGCGGAATTTCTATACAATCATCCGAAACATTAACCACTTCTTGTTGAACTCCTTTCACTTCATTCCCGAAAATAACAGCATATTTCTTATTCTTATCTAAACAAAAATTATTAAGCATAGTACTTCCTTCAACTTGTTCAATAGATAAAATAACATAACCTTCATCACGAAGCTCTTTTACCGCTTCTATAGTATCCTTTTTATAAATCCAATCGACAGAATCTTCAGCGCCTAAAGCTGTTTTATGAATTTCAGCATTAGGAGGAGTAGCTGTTATACCACACAAATAAATACAATTAACTCGAAAAGCATCTGAAGAACGAAATACAGAACCCACATTATATAAACTGCGTACTCCGTCTAAAATTACAACTAACGGTAATTTATTGGCCTTTTTAAATTCATCTACTGTCATTCGATTTAGTTCAGTTATCTTTAGTTTTCTCATAAGGATTAAATTTGTATCTACAAAGATAACAACTTATTTACATTACCTGTTAATAAACAATGGAAAACATGTTGAAACACTTTTAAAACTTTCATTTGTATTTTTCATTCTTATTTATATATGCTCATCTAAACAAGTAAAACAAAAGAAAAAGATATTTTTTAATAGTCTACTTTCAACATCAAAGAAATTACTTTTCACTATAAACCTAATAAAGAAATATAAACTTTACACGTTTTAAACAAATCGTTAATAATAAACGTAAATCATATATAATCAAATAATTATTAAGTTAATAAGGTATTTAAATAAGTTCATTAAAAAAATAATAACTTTGAATCCAACAAAATATAGCATTATTTATGAACTTTATGAACATCTTATTATAATTATCATATAGTCTTATATAAATTAAAATATAAAAAATAATAATATTATATAGTTCATAAAAAAGGCGGACTGATATAGCCCGCCTGTATATGAAAGTATGTTTGATTACTTTGTAAATTTGATTTTTAGCTTTGTTAGCATATCCTTAGTCATGGCATCTAAGTCGTATTCCGGTTTCCAATCCCATTCAGAACGAGCACAATTGTCATCCATCTTATTTGGCCAAGATTCGGCAATTTCTTGCCGAAGTGGATCGACATCATACATCATTTCAAAATCTGGAACATATTCTTTAATTTTATGATAAATGATTTCCGGATCAAAACTCATAGAAGCGATATTAAATGAATTACGATGAATGAAACGAGTAGGGTCTGCTTCCATAATTTCAATGGCAGCACGGAGTGCATCGGGCATGTACATCATATCCATAAAAGTTCCTGCTTTAATAGGACAAGTAAACTTTTTGCCTTGAGCCGCATAGTAGTATATATCGACAGCGTAATCGGTGGTACCACCCCCCGGAGGAGTAACATAAGAAATTAATCCCGGGAAGCGAACAGAACGAGTATCTACACCAAACTTATGAAAATAATAGTTGCCAAGTAATTCACCTGTTACCTTTGTTACGCCATACATTGTTTTTGGCTGTTGAATAGTATCCTGAGGAGTCTCATTTTTTGGGGCATTAGGACCGAATGAACCAATGGAACTTGGAGTAAATACAGCACATTTTAATTCTCTTGATACTTCAAGAACATTCATTAAGCCACCAATGCCAATCTTCCACGCAAGTTGAGGTTTTGCTTCTGCAACAGCTGAAAGTAATGCTGCTAAATTATAAATAGTGTCTACATGATACTTCTTAACAGCATCCGCGATTTGTTGAGCATTTGTAATATCAACTATCTCCGATGGCCCCGATTCTGCTAATTCTCCTTTAGGTTCGGCACCGTGGATGTAGCCGGCTACAATATTCCCATTTTTATAAATCTCTCTAAGTTTCATGGTTAATTCCGAACCTATTTGTCCGGTTGAACCAATAATCAATACGTTTTTCATTTATAATAAGATTATCAAATATCAATTTGTCACAAATATAGTGACTTTATACCTCATTAATGAAATTTTCCTATAGATATTTCTTTATTATCAGAAAATTTTTAGAACTTTGTAAATGAAAGTAATAAAGAAAGTATGTTTAACTCAATATAAAAATTTAATATTATGTATGGAAAGGTAAAAGAGTTTCTTACAAAGGAACTGTCTGACATTAAAGCTGCCGGATTATATAAAGAAGAACGAATAATTACTACTGCTCAACGTGCTGATATTAAGGTGCAGCCGAATAAGGAAGTTCTTAATTTCTGTGCAAATAATTATTTGGGTCTTTCAGATAATACACGATTAATGAATGCTGCTGTTGAAACTATGAAAACACATGGTTATGGTATGTCTTCTGTTCGTTTTATTTGTGGAACGCAGGATATTCATAAACAGTTAGAAGCAGCTATCTCTGATTACTTTCATACTGAAGATGCTATTCTTTATGGTTCGTGCTTTGATGCTAACGGTGGTTTGTTTGGTGGAATTCTCTCTAAAGAAGATGCCATTATCTCTGATGCATTGAATCATGCTTCTATTATTGATGGGGTTCGTCTTTGTAAAGCAAAACGTTATCGTTATGCGAATGCAAATATGGAAGAGCTTGAAAATTGTTTGAAAGAGGCTCAAGCTCAACGTTTCCGTATCATTGCGACGGATGGTGTGTTCTCTATGGATGGAAATGTTGCTCCAATGGATAAGATTTGTGCTTTAGCAGAGAAGTACGATGCTATGGTAATGGTTGATGAGTCTCATTCCGCAGGTGTTGTTGGACCAACCGGACATGGTGTTGCAGAGCAGTTCAACTTGTATGGCAAGATTGATATATTTACCGGTACATTAGGTAAAGCATTCGGCGGTGCTATGGGCGGATTTACAACTGGTCGAAAAGAAATTATTGATATGTTGCGTCAGCGTTCTCGTCCGTATTTGTTTTCTAATTCTATTGCTCCGGGTATTGTTGGCGCAAGTATTGAGATGTTTAAGATGTTAAAAGAAAGCAATGATTTGCATACCAAATTAGTGAATAATGTTAATTATTTCCGTGACAAGATGCTCGTTGCAGGATTTGATATTAAACCAACTCAAAGTGCTATCTGTGCAGTCATGTTGTATGATGCTAAGTTATCACAAGATTTTGCTAACAAAATGCAAGAAGAAGGGATTTATGTCACCGGATTCTATTATCCTGTTGTTCCGAAAGGTGAGGCTCGTATTCGTGTTCAGCTATCTGCCGGTCATGAGAAAGAGCATTTGGATAAAGCTATCACTGCATTTATTAAAGTTGGAAAGGAATTGAATGTTTTGAAATAAGGTAAAGCACATTTTATAAATTGAGCCGTATATTCATCTTTTTTAGAGGATATACGGCTCATTTTTAAATTAACTATAATCGGTTACTGTTTCAACGCATATAAACAAAGAAAATGATACATATAAGTTTTCGTATTCATCAGAAGATTTTTTCGTTTCACTTCTGTGAAACAAATGACTCACTTCTGTGAAACAAGTGACTCACCTCTGTGAAACAAGTGACTCACCTCTGTGAAACAAGTGACTCACCTCTGTGAAACGAATAAATCATCCGCGTGAGTTAGACAATTCATTCACATTACTTTATTTGACTGCGCTGACAAATAAGTAAATCAAGTATAGTCTTCGGAACAAACAGAAGAATACATTCTATTTTATTCAAGAAATAAAGTTATTTCATCTCCAAAGAATTGTTCTCTTTCATACGGATGGTATCATCTTTTATTGAATAATACTTTATGTTGTTAATTTTATAGTCGACGTGAGTTGATAAATTACTGAACCGCTTTTTCTTATTCAAACGAGACTAAGATACGGAAAACTTTGGCCGGATTAGCTGTCCATCTTTGCATGGCACCTAATGCCTGTTCCGGTTTAACCACTTCAGTAATCAGTTCGTTTATCGGATATGTCTTCTGTTCTAAATAATGAATCACCGCTCTGAAATCAGCATGCAAAGCATTCCGTGAACCACGGATGTCGAGTTCTTTCTGTACAAAGAGTTTTGTTTGGAACGTAACGTCGCTTTTCGAGTATCCAATACAAATAATTCTGCCGGTAAAGCCGACTTCTTCAACGGCCATAACATAAGTAGCCGGACTTCCTACTGCTTCAATTACTATATCAGGTCCAAAGCCGTCTGTCAATTGCTGAAGCTTTTCGTGTATATTCTCTGTTTTCGAGTTAATTGTGTATTTTGCTCCAATTCTTTTAGCTAATTCCAATTTATAGTCATCTAAATCGACAGCAATGACGGTAGCTCCTCTCAATGCTGCACGTGTAATGGCCCCTATGCCAATCATTCCGCAACCGATGACCATAACCGTATCGATATCTGTAACCTGAGCTCTTGAAACAGCATGAAAGCCGACACTCATCGGTTCAATAAGTGCACAATCGCGAGGAGTGATTTCTTTTGCCGGAATAACCTTCTCCCATGATACTGTTAAGAATTCTTTCATAGCCCCGTTACGTTGGACTCCTAAAGTTTCATTATGTTCACAAGCATTTACTTTTCCGTTCCGACATGCGGCACACTTTCCGCAGTTGGTATATGGATTCACGGTGACCGCCATTCCAACTTTTAGAAAATCAGGAACGTCTTCTCCTATTTTCTCAATAGTCGCGCCAATCTCGTGTCCGGGAATGACAGGATTCAGCGCCATCAGGTTTCTTCCTAAGAAAGTGTTCAGATCCGATCCACAGAATCCGACGAAATGGATTTTTAATAAAACTTCTCCTCTTTTCAGTTGGGGAGTGCTAATATCAATGACCTTCATATCGGAAGGCGCTGTTATTTGAATAGCTTTCATATAATCATTGTTTATTCTGACATATTTTTAATATATGGTAAGTCGACGAGGTGTTTAAAGTTAAAGAATTGTCGGGCATTTTGTCCAAGTATCTGTTCTTTTTCATTATCCGACAATTCTTTTGATTTAGTAATGAAGTCGTACGACATTTTATAAGTGATGGCTGTGATGGTGCGCGGGTAATCAGATCCCCACATCAATTTGTTTACACCAACCAGTTCAATTATTTTTCGAACAGCCTTAATAGCGTTAGGAAAAGGATAGAATTCCTTATTAAAGAGCCAGGTAATACCGCCCATTTCAATCATGATATTCCGGTGGCGAGCAAGTTTTATTTGTTCTTCCCATTGGGGAAAAGTTACCATCCCCATGTGTCCTATGGCGATCTTCAGATGTGGACATTCTTGAATAATCTCTTTCATAGGTGGAATGTGTTGGTCTCCCTCAGCCAGACAGATAGAAAGAATCATATTGTTTTGTTCCATCAGATGAAAGAGTTCCATCATCTCTGGACTGTTTAGATTCATTCCGTGTTTCTGAGCAAACACTCGGTGAGCAGGAATGGCAAAGCCTTTAAATCCTTTTTTTATCAGGCTTGTAGATTCTTCCATAAAGTTGCCGTTTTGAAAGTCGGGCATTCCATATACAAAGAATCGGTCAGGATAAGTAGCTTTTACTTCTTCCAGATAGTTATTTTGTTGTCCATCAATGATTTCCTGTGTAATAACAGCGGCAGATACTTGTGCATAATCCATATTCGAAAGGAAGACTTCTGCGCTGTTCCGCCCGTCTACCATAAACGGTGGGAGCATCTGTCGTTCTTCTCCGAAGAAAAGTGATCGTCCGTTTTTTAACGTTTTAATGGGGAAACCGTTAACTGTAGTATCCTGCTTTAGCCAGAGATGGGCATGAGCGTCAATTATCTTCATATTATCATGTATTTTTCCAACTTACTCTCATCTGGTTGCCAATAATCTTTTGTACTTCATTCACCAAGTCGGTATTGATGGGCTCTTCCACATATTGAATATTACGAAGGACATTGTCTGGATTGGCCGAGCTAAAGAGTGTAGTAGTGACGCGAGGGTTTGACACTGCATATTGAATAGCCAATTTTTCAATCGGATATCTTTTTTTATTGCAGAAATCAGCAACTCTTTTACAGGCTTCAACCAATTCCTTTGGTGCCGGATGCCAATCGGGAACACCACGCATGGATAACAGCCCCATGGCAAATGGAGATGCATTGATAACTCCAACTCCTTTTGATTCAAAATAATCAAGAAAGTCAGTTAGCTTATCATCATTGAGACAGAAATGACAAAAATTTAATATGCTTTCGACAGTACCTGTTGGGACATGATCGACTACCCATTTTAAGTTTTCCAATTGAAGGTCGGTAATTCCAACGTGTTTGACGACCCCTTCCTTTTTGAGTTCAACCAAAGCCGGAAGGGTTTCATTAACAACTTGATTTAAATCAGCAAATTCTATGTCATGGACATTGATGATGTCAAAGAAATCAACATGCAGACGTTGCATACTCTCGTAAACACTTTCTTTAGCCCGTTTTCCTGAATAATTCCAAGTGTTGACCCCATTTTGACCGTATCTTCCTACTTTAGTAGAGAGGAAGTATGCATTGCGCGGGATATCTTTTAATGCTTTCCCCAAAACAGTCTCAGCTTTATAGTATCCGTAATAAGGGGACACATCAATGAAGTTAATGCCATGTTCAATAGCTGTAAAGACAGCTTTAATTCCTTTTTTCTCGTCGACCTCGTGAAATACACCGCCTAAAGAGGAAGCTCCAAAGCTCAAACAGGAGATGTTCATTCCTGTCTTTCCTATTGTTCTGTATTCCATTTTATTTCTTGAATTGAACTTCGTAAACTGTTGTTGCATAGGTTGGCAACTTAGATGGTACATTAATAACCAATGAATCATCATTCTGTGTCCATTTGATTCTTTCCTTACTGCCAAGCATGCTGATAGAAGTAATAGAAGTAGTTTTATCGGTAGAAGACTTGCTGAGAGATTTAATCTTTATACTTTCGGTAGGATGCTCCATAAAGAAGATATAAAGCTTTCCGTTTTTGGTAGTAAAGCGTATGTCGCCCGGCTTATATGGGCGTACGTCTTTAACACCTCCGAATATGCCTTTTTCCTGATTCTCCATGGACGGCCCTTCACCGTAAATCTTCCAAGGACGGCTTCCGTAAATAGCATCACCATTTACATTCATCCATTTTTCTATTCCTTCAAGAATATCCAATACGTCTTGTTCTAAATCTCCTTCAGGAGTCTGAACAACGTTCAGAAGTAAGTTTCCGTTTTTGCTTACTACATCGACAAGCATCTGAATAACCTGATCAGATGTCATGTATCGTTGACCTCTTTGATAGTACCAGTCGCCAATAGAAGTATCTGTCTGCCAAGGATCCGGATTGATGTCTTGAACAGCGCCTCTTTCAACATCGAGTACACCCATGCTTTGGGCATCGTGCTTACAAGTATAAACAGTTTGAGTTTCGCCATCAGCAGAAGTATTGCTGTTGTATAAATTAGCTAATTGGCAGCGACCTACATAATCGAATGGTATTTTCCCATCGGAGTACAACAAGTCTGGGTGATATTGGTCAACCAGTTCCTTTACCTTATTATACCAGTCGAGTTGCCATGCCGGATTAGTGGTATACCATTCTGTATCATTCTTATCGGCTTTCTCATGATATAAATCGGCATAAACCGGATCATTTCCATCATAAGGAACGCCGGCCATAGTGCCTTCCTTATCTGCGCTATGGGCAGACTGATACCACGTATAACTTGCTGCTATATGCTCTGAAACGCCGAAATATAACCTTTCTTTTTTGGCTGCTTGCTGCCATAATCCTACGACGTCTTTATGAGGACCTTTATTTACTGAGTTCCACTTGTTTAGTTTGGAATCCCAAAGGAAAAAATTATCATGGTGTGAACCCATGGAAACAAAATATTTGGCTCCCACTCTCTTATAGAGTTTTATCAACTCTTCAGGATTCCATTTTTCTGCTTTCCACAAGTCAATGATATCCTTATAACCAAACTTTGAAGGATGTCCGTAATGCTCTACATGATACTTATTCTGTCTTGAACCTTCAACATACATATTTTTGGCGTACCAATCGCCTTCACGTGGGACGGCTTGCGGCCCCCAGTGTGACCAGATTCCAAATTTGGCATCACGGAACCATTCAGGAATTTTGTATTGCTTGAGCGATTCCTCTGACGAATTGTATTTACCTCTATGGTATTTCAATGCTTCATTTTGAGCTTGCAAAGAAGTGAAGGAGAAGAAAAAGAGCATTGATATAGTGGCAGCTATATAGATTATGTTTCTTTTCATATAAATTGATTTAAAAGATTATTTTATATTTAACAAAGATAAGAAAATTGCATGAAAAGTTATTGCATAATAACATTTATAAGTAAGATAAAATTAATGTTTTTTATTACATTTCTTTAGATTGTTATATGGCTTTTTGAAAGCTAATCATAATAAGTTACTGTTCTTGTATATAGGGGCGTGGAGAGCGATATGTATGAGTTCCCGTATTTATCAGAAGTATTTGTTTGTTCATACGTATCATCTGCAAAACTCATGCGTATCATTCGTTCGTTTCACTTAAGTGAAACAAGTGAATCACCTAAGTGAAACGAAGAATTCATACTGATGAATACGGCAACTCATACGCATTATTTCGGGTATACGTTCGTATGACTTTACATAAGGTTATAGAACGGTAGTTTCTTCCACCGTATGGTTAACGTAAATCACCCGATTGGCATGTTGCATTGCCTTATTCACATCATGGCTGACGAGGATAACGGTACAGTCTTTATTAATCTTTTGCAGCAATTGATAGAGCTGCGATTGGAACTCCCTATCCATATAGGTACTCGGCTCGTCTAAAATCACCACATCCGGATTCGAAACAATGGCTCTTCCTAAAAGAGCACGTTGTATTTGCCCACCGCTTAATTCTCCTATTGCTCTGTTCTCCAAACCATTCAGTCCCATGCGTTCGATTACCCTTTTCACTTGCTCATATTGTTTTGTAGTAAATCGTTTCCATAGTTTTTTCTGTGTGTTCAGTCCGGAGAGCACCACCTCTTCAACAGAAATAGGGAACTTTTTGTCGATGGTATTATATTGTGGAAGATATCCCATTGGCAAGTTATTGATTTGTTTACCATCTTTAAAATAGGTAATGGTTCCGACAGCAGGCTTTTTCAGTCCTAACATATAACGAATAAGGGTAGTTTTTCCACCTCCATTAGGACCTATAATGACGAGGAAGTCGCGATTATAGACCGTCAGGTTTGCATTGGTAAAGATGACGTTATCTCCGTAAATGGCTGTTAACTCTTTTATTTCAATGATCGGCTCCATGTTATTTTTGTTTTAAGGCATCCGCAACTCGAACCATTTCCTCTTGCCAATGATAGCTCAGTGGATTAATCGTAATCACTTTTAATCCCATTTCATCGGCAATCAGTTGGGTATTTCGAGAATCAAACTCTTTTTGGATGAAGATGGTGTGTACCCGATTTGCTTTACCTTCTTTTATGATCTGTTGAAGCGAAGCCGGAGAAGGTTCCTTTCCGTTTTCTTCCATACAAATTTGTTTTAATCCATAATCGCGTGCAAAATAGCTGAGTGCAGGATGAAAAATGATGAAAGCAGTATCGGCTTGTTGTAAATCTGTCTTTATTATGCTGTCGGTTTTATGGATGATATGTTGCAAGCTGTCGAGCCTGTGTGTATAATCATCGGTATGTTTGGCATCGAGTTTGCATAAAGCCTTGCAGATGTTTTGAGCAATAACCGTTGCGTTTTGTGTGGAGTTCCATATATGTGGCTCTACTCCTGCTATGCTATGTTCATCATTGCTTTTCATTATCTGGACTCCTTCAGAAGTATCGAAAATGTTTAGTTGTGGATTGTTTTCCTTTAACCTATCCATCCAATGCTGCTCAAAGCCGATGTATCCGATTTTAAAATAAGCAGCACTTTTTGATAAATCAATGAGTTGCTGTGGAGTAGGATCGTAGGTTTCCGGGCTGGTACCTTCGGGAACCATACTGACAATTTTATATTGGCCGCCTGCTATAGCTTCTGTAAAGTAGCGAAGCGGTTCTATGGTCACTGTAATAATTCGTTCCTTGTTTGTTGGATTGTTTCCGCAAGCAGAGAAGCCTATTATCAGACAAATATAGCATAAAATTTTTCTCATTCTAAAATAAAGTTATGGCACCTAAGGTACCTATAATAATAATTGCATACCGGATGACTTTTCCGATAGCCATAGCTAAGACAGTAATCCAAGGATTCGCACGCATTAATCCTAACGCTATGCTTATGGCGCTTCCCAAGATAGGAATAAAAGCGAAGAATGCCATCCATGCTCCCCGTCCTTGCACGAATTTTTCTGCTTTATTTAACTTTTCTTTGCTTACATGGAGATATTTCTCTATCCATTCCATCTTTCCCAAATGACCAATCCAATAGCATGTCATGCCACCTGCCACATTTCCAAGGGTAGCTGCTATCAGGCATAGCATAGGAGAAAGCTTCAGTGGTCCGATGCAAGCGACAAGTATAGCTTCGGAACTGAATGGAATGACGCTTCCGGCAATAAATGCACTGAAGAAAAGTCCCAGAATACCCCAGTTTTCTAAGAATTGAATGACAGCATCCATATTTCAAATAAAGCCCAAACGGTTAAGATAATAAAGGTAGCTATCAGCATAATGGATGAGAAGCGAGTGCGAGACAAAACAATCAAGTGGCTCACCAGAATAGACATAATGATAGTTTGCATCAACAAAAGCGGATATAAATGCTGAGGCTGTAAGGTTCCTAAAATGTATATGCATACTTCAAGCAGAATAAAGAATGAATAATAAATTCTGGTCTGTGTCTTATCTTGATAAGATACCATCAGATAATGAATGGTACCGATTAATGAAAAGAAAGTAATGATTCCAACAGCTGCCAATATCTCGATATGTATTCCGCTATATATAATAGGAGAGAAGTTGTACAGTGAATGTATAGATGCTTTGAATACATTCAATTGATCTGTCAAGAAAGCATAACAAAAGAGAAACCAGTATGGAAAAAGAAGTCCGAGAATAGCGACAAAGAATGTTTTTCGCGTGAGCGAACGGAACATCTTCATCCCTATAAAAAATGGGATGATAAGATAAAGTAATGGTGGAAAAGCAATGCTTCCAGCACTGATGATAAAGAATGTATTAAAGATGAATTTGGTACTGTTCTTTCGCTCATAGGTAATGAACAATTGGAAAATAGCTATAATAAAAGCCAGAGGTGTGATGTTTACCCAATTAAAAGGATGGAAGAATAAACAAATGGCCATGATGAGCCAATAGAGTGCAACAGGCATAGTGGTCCGTGTGCGGATGATGCTGAAAGTGGTGTTCAACTCTATTAACAGATAACCCACCAATGCATAGATAGCAAAACTGGCAAAATAAGAAAAAGATTTGAAATGGATACTCCATAGAATGAGACATAGGAGAATGGTGACGGGAAGGGTCCCTCTTCCCGTTGTTATCTCTCGTTGATATCTTCTTTCTGTTGCCATCTATTCTGTTTAAAGGTCAGCGCCAATGTCAGAACGGAAGTATTTTTTTTCGAAGTTTATTTTCTTTGCGCTGGCAAAAGATTGCGCTAAAGCCTCTTCTTTATTTTTTCCGTAAGAGCTGACTGCGAGTACTCGTCCTCCACTTGTAACAACTTTCCCGTTTTTCAGTGCTGTTCCGGCATGGAAGACGATACTTTCTTTTATGTTGTCGAGTCCTGTTATTTCGTATCCTTTATCGTAGTGTTGAGGATAGCCTCCGGAGACCAACATGACACATACTGCCGAACGATCATCAATCTCCATTTCTTTGGTGTCCAGATTCCCTTTTGCCACGCCTTCAAGCAGATCAACCAAATCGCTTTTAATGCGTAGCATAACAGTTTCGGTTTCGGGGTCTCCCATACGGACATTATATTCTATCACCATGGGTTCTCCCTTTACATTTATCAGTCCGAAAAAGATAAATCCTTTATAATCGATACCTTCCTCTGTCAATCCTTCAACAGTTGGACGGATAATACGATCTTCAACCTTTTTCATCCAGTCTTTATCGGCGAAGGGAACAGGGGAAACACTTCCCATACCACCGGTATTCAGTCCGGTATCATGTTCTCCAATACGTTTATAATCTTTCGCTTCAGGGAGGATTTTATAGTGTTTGCCATCGGTAAGAACAAAAACAGAACACTCAATGCCGCTTAAGAATTCTTCTATAACAACTGTTGAAGACGCATTACCGAACATACCGCCCAGCATTTCTTTTAGTTCTTTTTTTGCTTCTTCCAAGGTAGGGAGAATCAATACACCTTTACCGGCAGCCAAGCCATCAGCTTTTAAAACATAAGGAGGTTGGAGTGTTTCTAAGAAAGCCAGCCCTTCCTTTAATGTCTGATTATTAAATGCCTGATACTTAGCTGTAGGGATATGATGGCGATTCGTGAAGTGTTTGGCGAATTCCTTACTGCCTTCCATTTGAGCTCCTTGTTTGGAAGGACCAATTACGGAAACGTCTTTCAGTTGCGGATCGTTTTTTAAGTAGTCAGTGATACCTTCTACCAAGGGAACTTCCGGTCCGACAACTACCATATCAATTTCGTTTTTTAGTACAAAAGCTTTGATTCCATTGAAGTCATCTGCTTGGATAGGAACATTTATGCCGGTTGAAGATGTTCCTGCATTTCCCGGAGCGATATATAATGTTTCAATCTTCGGACTTTGTGCTATTTTCCATGCCAATGCGTGTTCGCGTCCGCCTGAACCTAACAGTAACAGTTTCATATATCATTTATTTTAAATGTTCTTCAAAATAACGGGTTATTCGGGTGTACAGATGGACTCTGTCACGTCCGAACATATTATGTTCATCACCCGGATAAATAAAGAAATCGGGTTGTGTTTCCGAGTCAATGCATGCACGTATAAAGGTGATGGCATGCTGTGGAACGACCGTCTTGTCGTTTGCTCCGATAATAATCTCCAAACGTCCTTTCAGATTCTTTGCACGAAGTTTAAGATTGGAGCTTTTGTACCTTTCCGGATTTGTTTGTGGAGTATCCATATAACGTTCTCCGTACATTACTTCGTAATATGCCCAGTCGATGACCGGACCTCCGGCTACACCTACTTTAAAGATATCATTGTAAGTCAACATCAGGTTGGTTGTCATGAATCCTCCGAAACTCCATCCGTGAACACCAATTCGGTTAGGATCTACATAGGAGAGAGATTTTAAAAGCTCTACACCTTTTATTTGGTCTTTCATTTCTTCTGTTCCTAATTGGCCGAAGGTAACATTTTCGAATTCCAGGCCTCTATTCTCGCTGCCACGATTGTCAACGGTTAACATAACGTAACCTAATTGAGCCATATATATGTCCCAACCGCCTGCTGCATAGTTCCGCACATCGTTAATCATTTGCGCGTGTGGTCCTCCGTATACATAAATTACTGCAGGATATTTCTTTGAAGAGTCAAAGTTGACCGGTTTTATCAGTCGGTAATACAAGTCTGTTTTCCCATCGGCAGCTTTAATTGTACCGACTGTAATTTCAGGCATGTTATATTCCTCTTGCGGATTAGTTGCTGTTAGAATGTTCACAGTCTTGCCCTTTCCGGACGTTGGGATAATATCAATCTTACGGGCAACAGCATGCGATTCCCAGTTGTCTATTATATAACTTGCATCCGGAGAGAGCTGTACTCTGTGAAAGCCCTCTTCAGTGCCAATCAATCGCTTTTTCCCATTGTTTACGTTAATGGCATAAGTATTGGTCTGCAACGGAGAAATTTCCGTTGACATATAAATGACCTCTTGAGTCTTGACGTTGAAGCCTAACAGATTTTGAACGAGCCATTCGCCTTTTGTCAACTGCTTAATCAACTTTCCTTCGGTATTATAGATATATAAATGATTGAATCCGTCGCATTGGCTCTGATAAATGAATTCTGTTGGATTCCAAGGAAGGAATGTAATAGGATGTAACGGCTCTACATATTTCGGATGAGTTTCTTCAAACAGCACTTTTTCCTTTTCACCGCTGATAGCATTATAACAAACCATTTTCATGTGGTTCTGATCGCGGTTTAATTCCTGAATATAAATATGCATATCATCAGGACTCCACGAAATATTCGTAAAATAACGATCTGTAGGATCTCCGGCTTGTAGATAAATTGTCTGTTTTGTTGACGGGCAGTAGACTCCTATAGTTACTTTATGACTTGTCATACCTGCCATAGGATACTTATCCGGTTCCGGTGTAGCGATTCGCGTTGTTGTATTTACTTGTGGATAATCGGTTACCATCGATTGATCCATGCGATAAAATGCTAAGAATCTACCTTTTGGACTCCAGAACGTGCCTTTGTTAATTCCAAACTCATTACGGTGGACGCTTTGTCCGCATACAACTCCGTCCGGTTCAGTGGTAACTTGTTGTTGATACCCGTCAGCGGTAGTCACTATCAAGTTGTTTCCTATGGTAAAAGCTAAAGCTCTGGTATTCTTTTCCCAATCTAAGTTTTCTGCTCCTTCAGGAATTTGTTGAGTCCAGACCACTTCTTTCTTCTCTATGTCAATCAGAACTTGAATTGTTTTGTCTCTCAACAGCATCAACTTTTTTTTATATGGGAATGACGCGTTATACAGTTGATGAGTCTCTTTTAAACCTTTAGTTTTCAGAATGGTATTGATCTCTTCCAGTGTGATAACAGTCGATTCTGTTCCATCTTTCATGTTTACGGTTTTTATGCCATCTACATCACAATCCATTACCTGATTGTTCCACCATGTCAAACCATATTTGTTCTGCGGTCGCGTATTAAAGTAGTTATACCCGCCCGGCATCAAATCTTCTAATGTAAAACTCTTCTTCTGTGCCATTGCGGTTGTTACCATTATCATCAGAGCGAATAAATAAAATGCTTTTTTCATATCTATTAGTCTTTCTTTTTATCCGAATCCTCAGAGAGTTTCTGTTCACGTTCCATCTTTTTTCTTTGTGGATAGCTCATCAATACTCTGAAATCTTTATTTTGCTTTTTATCCTCCGTTCGTTTTTCATACTTGTCTCCAAAGTCGGCAAAACGACGGCGTTCGGGTGTTTCTTTTCGTTCTCCTCGGAAAGGGTGTTCTTCTTTTCTATCTTTGTACGGACGCCTTTCTTTTTTATCTCCGAACGAATGTTCTTCCCGTTTTTCTTTAAAAGGACGGCGTTCTCCGCGAGCACCAAAGCGGCGTTCACGTTTGTCTCCTCTTTTTCGTTTTTCGTCAGAATCTTCTCTTTCTTGTTTTTGAATATCTCCAAGTTTCTCTCCCAAATGATGTGGGCGGAACTTGCCACTACTTGTTTTAAACTTTCTCTCGTGATGTTCAGATCGGAAATCATTATATTTTCCATCGAAAATCTGATATTTGCGAAACTCGCATGCTAAAGCACCGTTATATAACGAGATTCTATCTGAAGGTTTTAATCCTATTGCGTCAAAACATTCCTCTTTATAGCTGATAATCCATGCGTCATTTCCTACAAACTGATGTTTCAGACGTTCACCAATCATTTGATACAAGCCCAACAAGTCATCAGTCGATATGCGTTCTCCATACGGAGGGTTGGTTATTATGATGCTTTTCTTGTCAGGTTGTACAAATTCGGCAAAGTCCTGTAGTTTCAGGGCAATGTATTTGTTTACTCCGGCAGCTTTGGCATTATTGGTTGCTATGGCAATGGCTTGAAGATTATTATCGTATCCGTAGATATGATGTTCGAACTCGCATTCTTTTGAATCATCGTTATAGATGTCATCAAATAGTTCCTGATCGAAATCAGGCCACTTCTCGAATGCGAAATTCTTACGGAAGATTCCCGGAGCAATATTTCGGGCGATGAGAGCAGCTTCAATAGGAATAGTTCCTGAACCGCACATTGGGTCAATAAGGTCGCATTCCCCGTGCCAACCGGTCATTAAAATCAGTCCTGCAGCCAAAACTTCGTTTAGAGGGGCTTCAACAGCTTCTTGGCGATAACCACGGCGATGCAATGATTCGCCGGAACTATCGAGAGAAAGCGTACAATTATCATCCGAAATGTGAATGTTTAATAGGAGACCCGGATTGGTGACGCTTACCGATGGGCGTTTGTCTGTCTTCTCGCGAAAATAATCGGCTATGGCGTCTTTTACCTTATAAGTGACAAACATGGAGTGGCGGAACTCTTCAGAAAAAACAGTAGCATCTACTGCAAATGTTTTATCCGGATCCAGATAATTATCCCACGCGATAGCTTTAACAGCCTCGTAGACTTCATCGGCACTCTTTGCCTTAAAATGTTTGATTGGTTTTAAAATACGAATGGCAGTGCGCAGACAGAAGTTTGCCTTGTACATCATTGCCTTGTTGCCGGTGAAAGAGACCATACGTCGACCTATCTGAATGTCGTTTGCCCCTAATTCCGTGAGTTCTTTTGCAAGCACATCTTCCAGCCCTTGGAACGTCTTGGCTACAAGCTCGAATTCTTCGTTCATCTTTAATACGGATTACAAAATTTCAAATGGTGTTGCAAAGATAGTGGAATTTTATTTTATATTCTAACTTGAAATCAACAAAATGGGGGGATTTAAAAGATGAATAGAATATTGTTTTTGGATGTGGAATAAAATGAATTTATAAGTGATAAAAAAGAATAGCTTTCTTCTTCTCTTCTCCTGTTTGTTAGCAAGGGAGAAGTTGCTGTTGAGTAACATCCGGGAAACTCATAAATATCTCTTCAAAAGTTCATGCGTATGAGTTGGTAAATTGATGCGTATGAGTTGTTGAAATGATCCGCATGAATTGATCAGTTCATGCGTATGAGTTGACGGATTGATCCGTATGAGCTGATACGTATGACTGGCTTGCTCAAAACTTCTAATAAAATCGACAATTCGTATGGCTGGGCTTGCTTGTTCGTATGATTATTTTTGAAATACCTATCTCTTTTGTCTTTTGATAGAAATTATTTTATACAATCTCATACCTTTATATAAACTCAATTACTTTGTGGCGTTTTTGTGAGATTAATCTTTTTTATGATACAGTATTTTGATTCAGAAAAAATGAATTGTCCATGAAAATCTACCTATAAAAGGGTATTTTATTTTATTTGAATCATTACTAATAGGTATTGTCTTTCTTTTTTTTAACCTCTATTTTTAGAGCGAAAAACAAAAGAAAGTTAAGAGTAATAACTCTAATATAGCAGTAATACTGGCGGACGTTGGTCATCGTCAGGATAAAGGATCAAAAAAATAATAATATGGTAAAGAAATTAATTTTTACAGTCGTTTTAGGAGGATTTGTTTTGGGTGCTTTTGCCCAAAATCATAAAAAGCGGGAATATATCAACTTTGCAGATTCTATTTTTCAAATGAATCCGGTTGTGGTGACAGGAAATGCTCATCATGAGTATTTAAAATCGTCAACCACTCCGGTTCATGTGATGACTAATAGAGAGATAGAAAAGACCGGCGTATCAACATTTAATGATGCTTTGACAAAATTGATGCCGAATGTAGAATTTATGCCTAATGCGATGGGGTCTTATCTTCGTTTGAATGGTTTAGGCAACAAGTATATTTTGATATTGATCAATGGGCGGAAGATAACAGGAGATATTGCTGGAAATGTTGAATTGGATCGTATCAATATGGGACAAGTGAAGCGTATTGAGGTGCTGAACGGTGCTGCTTCTTCACTTTATGGCAGTGATGCCATTGGCGGTGTAATCAATATTATCACTTCTCAACCTAAGGATCAGCTTGTCAGTGTAACGGCTAATACTCGAATATCAGGAAAGGGGCAGTTTACTCAGAGCGCGAATGTGAATATCAGTTATAAAGGACTGACGAGTTCTACTAACTTCAAGCATGATGAGGCTGACAGTTATCGTAATAATCCGTTGGAATATGCCAAAGGCAATTCCGGTGATACGCAGGAATGCATTGATCCGTTGTTTCTCGGCTATCACACAAACAGTATTGGTGAGCGTTTAAGTTATCAGCCTATTGAAAAAGTTTCTGTTTATGGAGAAATAAATCACTCATATAAGATGACAGATCGTCCTTTGCCTATTGAAGGGAAAGAAGGCGGATATACCTATGATTTGCGTTTTAAGACACTGCGTTTCAATGCAGGAGCCAACTATAAATTCAGCCAAAAACATAGTGTGCAGATAGATTTTACCAGTGATAATTATCGTTACGGTTATGAATATAATTCTGCTGCCTCAGGAAACTTTTCCAAAGGAGACTATGATCTAAAGAAGAGACAGCTGTTCTATGATGTAGAGTTGAAGAATATCAATCGTTTTACTTCAAAATCGACTACAATTTTCGGTTTGGATTATAGAAACGATTTTTTATTGGCAACAGCAGGAAATACAGATAACCATGCTTATACCTTGTCGGCTTACGGCCAGCATGATATGCAGGCGATAAAGGATTTTCGTGTGACATTGGGTGTCCGATATGATAAACATGAAACTTTTGGTAGTCGGTTTACTCCAAAGGTTGCTTTGAGTTTTGCGCCGGGCGATTTCAATTTCCGTATTAACTATGCCCGTGGCTTCCGTGCTCCGGGATTGGATGAGCTTTATTATCATTATTTCAAATCAAAGATGGGTGGAAAGCTTGTAGTTACTTTCGGAAATAAGGATTTGAATCCGGAGACGAGTGATTATATTTCTTTAAGTGGAAGTTATACAAATAATCGCTTCAGTATTACTATTACCGGATTTATGAACTTTATTGATGATATGATTGTGAAAGATAATCTTTCTATTGATGATGCCGCAAAGAGCATGCTGATGAAAGAGTTTCCCAATGATATTACAGAAGCTACTTTTAAGAAGATGACTACCTA
This sequence comes from Phocaeicola oris, assembly GCF_021295095.1. Lineage (GTDB taxonomy): Bacteria > Bacteroidota > Bacteroidia > Bacteroidales > Bacteroidaceae > Phocaeicola > Phocaeicola oris. Next base: position 14,738 of record NZ_JAJLQX010000012.1, on the reverse strand, counting down.
TGGCCAATATGTAAACAGTGATAAAGGAATAATTAAAGGCATTAATGTTCATTCGAGTTACATTATTACAAATGATTTGAGCATAACAGCAAACTATGCTTATACTTATGCAAGGACAAAAACTGCCGGTGTATGGGAAACACTTGAGCGTAGTGTGAAAAACTCTGCTACTGTAGCCGCAAATTATAGTCATTCTTGGGGAAAATATACGTTAAATGCCAATCTCAATGGCCGTTTCCAGAGTAAGACCTATTTTATCGATTATGAGAATGCTCCCGGTTTTGGAACTGTTTCATTGAACACGACTCATTCCTTTCATTTTAGCAAATTCCTTGTTGAGCCAAGTTTAGGAGTAGATAACATCTTTGATAAGGTAGATAATCGTATAGATTGGTCGAAACGGCGTTATGCATATCTTTCTTCGGGAAGAATGCTGGTAGCAGGGGTAAAATTGAAGTTTAATTAATATATGAAAAAGATACTTCGGGTATGTCATAAGTGGGTAGGATTAATATTTTCTATTATTATTCTATTCTTTTCAGTATCAGGAATTATTATTAATCATCGTGCGATTTTTGCCGGTCTTGATGTCAGTAGAAAGATTATGCCTGAGAGTTATCGGTTAGATAATTACAACAATGGAACAATTCGGGGGACTTTGCTAACTAAAGAAGGTAAACTTTTGGCATATGGAATTGCAGGAGTCTGGGAAACGGACTCTTGCTTTTCTTTTTTTCGTGAAATGAATAAAGGTATTCCTTCAGGAGCCGATTACCATAAAATTTTGAGTTTGGTTGAGACTGCAGATAAATCCTTTTGGTGTATCAACAACTTTGCCGCATATAGAATGTCGGAGTATGGTTCATGGAAGAAAATATTTGATGATAAAGAAGAACTGGAGGATATGACCTTACGCGGGGATACATTAGTTTTGCTGGGACGTTCTAAAATTTTTTTGTCCTTTCCCCCTTATACTCATTTTGAAGAACATATACTTCGTCCAGCAAGATATTATTCAAAAAAGACTACATTATTTAGAACTATTTGGATGGTTCATAGTGGTGAATTGTTGGGTACTCCGGGTAAGATTTTTGTCGATTTCATCGCAATAGTTCTAATTATATTATGTGTGACAGGTATAGCTTTTACTTATAAGAAAAGCAGGATGAAGCATATAAAAAATGTTGATAAAAGGAAAAGAGGAACAACTTTGATGAAAGCCAATATAAAATGGCATAATCGTTTTGGCTATTGGCTGATAGTGTTTACATTATTAATAGCAGTAACAGGAATTTGTCTGCGTGATCCGCTTTCTTCTATTTTGAAAAAGATAGAAGTAAGTCCGTTGCCATGTACTACTTTAGTCTCAGATAATCCTTTTAACGACAGTTTAAGAGCAATTAGATGGGATGCTCAGTTGGGTGAATGGTTGTTGATAACATCTGGAAAGATGTATCATCTGGAATCGTTCGATGCAATTCCCATTCCTTTTAAGGTAAAGCCGAAGATTAGTGCTATGGGAGTGAATGTCTTTGAAAAGGTTGGAAAAGACTGGGTGATAGGATCTGTCAGTGGGCTTTATAAATTTGATGTTCAAAAAGAGCAAGTGAAAGACTATGCTAAAAGAACAGAGGGAAAGGACGATCATTCAAATAGCAAAAAGAGAAGAACAATATCTGTTTCCGGATTCAGCCAATATTTGGGTCCAATCCCTGTTGTGTTTACTAAGCAGAAAGGGGCTGATAAACTACTGCCTGCAATGCCGAAGAAAATGATCCGGCAGCCTTTATCTTTATGGAATTTTGCTCTGGAGCTTCATACAGGGAGATACTTTTCTTTAGGAATAAAAGGATTTAGTTCGTGGTATGTACAAATATCGGGGTTATTATTGATTTTTACTTTGCTTTCAGGTTTATTTATTTATCTTCGTTCAAGAAGAAGATTACCCAAAGAACATATAAGCGATAAGAATGGCAGCAATTGAACCGGATAAGTCGGCTATCAGTCCGGCAGGTACAGCATGGCGGGTTTTCATAATATTTACACTTCCGAAGTAAACTGCCAGAATGTAGAATGTGGTGTCGGTAGAACCTTGCAAAATGCACGACAGACGGCCTACGAAAGAATCGGCACCGTAAGTAGTCATTGCGTCGAGCATCATGCCGCGAGCTCCACTACCGCTAAGAGGCTTCATTAAGGCTGTAGGAAGAGCCGGAACGAAATCGGTAGGAAGTCCACAGAGTATCATGCATTGCTCTATTCCGGTAATAATATAGTCCATTGCTCCGGAAGCACGAAATACAGCAATGCTTACCAACATGGCTACTAAGTATGGGATGATTCGGACAGCGGTGGTGAAGCCATCTTTAGCTCCTTCTACAAAGGTATTATATACATTGATTTTCTTGCGGACTCCGGTCATGATAAATCCGATAATAATAATAAACAGAAGCATATTAGCAACTAAAGTGGAGTAGGTATTTAATTGCGATTGTGAAAGTTGGGTACATCCATATATAATGACTGCGAAGAATAGACTGATACCTCCGAGGCTTAGTAAGATTGTTCTGTTTATCAGATTGATTTTTTGATAGATACTTACTGCGATAATGCCGATTAACGTAGCAACGAAAGTAGCCAATAGGATAGGAATGAATACATCGGTAGGCTGTGTAGCTCTCTGTTGAGCACGATAAACCATAATACTGATGGGGATAATGCATAATCCTGATGTGTTCAGAACAAGGAACATGATCATAGGATTACTTGCTGTATCTTTCTTGGAATTTAATTCTTGTAACTGCTCCATTGCTTTTAATCCTAACGGGGTGGCAGCATTATCAAGTCCCAGCATATTTGCTGCAATATTCATGAATATACTTCCCATTACCAGATGTCCTTTGGGAATATCAGGGAAAAGTTTGGAGAAAAGAGGATTCAAGATTTTAGCAAACCAAGCGATCAGTCCACCATGTTCGCCAATTTTCATAATACCCAGCCAAAGGGAAAGCACACCTGTCAAACCTAAGGATATTTCAAATGCAGTCTTTGATGAGCTGAAAGTGGAGTTAATAATATCAGTAAACACATTCATGTCGCCAAAGAATATCAGTCGGATAAGTGCAACAAAGAATGCGATGACAAAGAATGCTATCCAAATATAGTTGAGCGCCATGTTAATACTTTTTCAAAAAGGATGAGACAAAAATAGAATAAATCTCTTATTTTTGCAAAATGTTTCCGTAAACAATTAGAATATGCTGAATATTATATTTCTTGTGGTTGGGCTGGTACTTATTCTTTATGGCGCTAATTGGTTAACTGACGGTGCCTCTGCTGTAGCTAAGCACTTTCATATTTCAGATTTGGTAATTGGCTTGACCATTGTTGCTTTCGGTACATCCATGCCGGAGTTTGTGGTTAGTACACTCTCCTCAATGAATGGTAGCGCAGATTTAGCGATAGGTAACGTGGTTGGTAGTAACATTTTTAATATTTTGATGATAGTAGGTTGTACAGCCATTGCTTATCCTATAAAGGTAGAGAAAAGTACTTTGACGAAACAGATTCCTTTGGTTATTCTATCTTCTTTTGCTGTCATAGTTTGTGCTAATGATATTTTTCTTGATGGGGGTGCTAATAATATGATAGGTCGTGCTGATGGTATTCTTTTACTTTGCTTTTTTGCAATCTTTTTGGGTTATACTTTTGCTATTGCTCATAGTGAAGAGAATGGAGAGGATGTAAAGGTGAAAGAATTACCCATGTGGAAATCGATACTTTTTATTTTATTGGGTCTGTTCGGTTTAATATTTGGAGGAGACTTGTTTGTGGATGGGGCAAGCGGTGTAGCACGCTCATTGGGAGTCAGTGAATCTATCATTGGTCTTACACTGGTGGCAGGTGGTACGTCTCTTCCGGAATTGGCAACATCGATTGTTGCTGCCATGAAACATAATTCAGGAATAGCGATAGGTAATGTGATAGGCAGTAATTTGTTTAATATCTTCTTTGTATTAGGAACAAGTGCTACGATTATTCCGCTTTCTATAGGCAATATAACGAATGTAGACTTATTAATGTTGCTTTTTGCATCTATATTATTCTGGTTTGTAGGTTGGTTCTTCAAGAAACGCACTATTACCCGATACGAAGGTATTTTGTTGGTAACGTGTTATGTAGGATATATAGCCTATCTTATCGCTCAACAGTAAAAAATAGTGAAAGATTCTTTAGATTGAACAAATATTTGTAATTTTACCTCAATATTGATATATAAAAAATATGGCTGTAACTATAAAGAAAGTCTCAAACAAGAGTGAACTGAAGAAGTTTATACGTTTCAACTATGAACTATATAAAGATAATCCTTATTCTGTTCCTGATTTGTATGAGGATATATTAGGAACTTTCTCTTCGAGTAAAAACCCGGCTTTTGAGTTCTGTGAGGCCGATTTCTTTTTGGCTTATAAAGGTAAGAAGTTAGTTGGACGTGTCGCTGCAATTTTAAATAAAAGAGCTAACGAGACTTGGAATAAGGAGGAGGTTCGTTTCGGATGGATTGATTTCATTGATGATTTGGAAGTTTCAAAGGCTTTACTTGATACAGTTGCTCTGTGGGGTAAAGATCGGGGAATGACTACCATGGTAGGTCCGATGGGATTCACAGATATGGATGCCGAAGGAATGTTGATAGAGGGGTTCGATAAACAGAGTACAATGGCAACGATATATAATTACCCGTATTATTCGACACACATGGAACAGTTGGGCTACGTAAAAGATGTTGATTGGGTAGAATATAGAATTATGATTCCGAAGGAGATGCCTGAGAAACATAAACGCATTTCTGAAATGTTGATGCAGCGCTATCATTTGAAAATTAAAAAGATTAGAAATCGGAAAGAGGTTTATGCAGGTTTGGGGAAGAAAATATTCGATTTGATAAATGAGGCTTATGCGCCACTCTTTGGTTACTCAAAAATGACTCAAGGGCAAATAGATTTGTATGTGAAAGAATATCTGACTATTCTTGATTTACGTATGGTTACTGTCATTGAGGATGGGGAGGATAATGTGATAGGTGTTGGCATTTCCATGGCATCTATTTCAGAGGCATTGCAGAAGGCAAAAGGAAAGTTATTTCCATTTGGTTGGTTTTACTTAGGTAAGGCTTTATTCTGGAAGCGTCCTGATACGCTTGATTTGTTATTGGTTGCAGTAAAACCGGAATATCAAAGTAAAGGTGTTAATGCTTTGCTTTTTTATGATTTGATTCCTATGTATAACAAGTTGGGATTTAAGTACGCGGAAAGTAATCCGGAGCTGGAGATAAATTCTAAAGTACAGGCTCAATGGGCTTATTTTGAGCGTGAGTTGCATAAACGTCGTCGTGCATATAAAAAAGATATTTGATTAAAAAGGAGGTTAAAAGCTATATATGGTGGAGAACGAAGAACACTTAAAAAATCAGAACGTAATATATAATGATGATAATATCCGGCATTTGACTGATATGGAACATGTCAGGACTCGTCCTGGTATGTATATCGGAAGGTTAGGCGATGGATCTCATATAGAAGATGGTATCTATGTCCTTCTGAAAGAGGTTATCGACAATAGTATCGATGAATTCAAGATGAATGCAGGAAGTAAGATAGAGATTACGGTCGAAGATAATCTTCGTGTCTGTGTCCGTGATTATGGCCGCGGAATTCCTCAAGGAAAACTTGTGGAAGCTGTTTCTATGTTGAATACCGGAGCGAAATATGATAGCAAGGCATTCAAGAAAAGTGTAGGTTTGAATGGTGTCGGCCTGAAGGCTGTAAATGCATTAAGCTCTTTATTCATCGTTCGAAGTTTCCGAGATGGGAAAGTAAGAGAACTGCAGTTCGAGAAGGGTGATATGAAGAGTGATAAAATAGAGGATTCTTCAGAAGCAACCGGAACATTTGTATTCTTTGAGCCGGATAACACTTTATTTATAAACTATAGTTATAATCCTGAGTTTGTGGAAACGATGCTCCGTAATTATACTTATCTCAACTCAGGTCTGTCAATCATATTTAATGGAAAGAAGATAATTTCCCGCAACGGATTAGCTGATATGTTGAATGATAATATGACTGAAACCGGTTTATATGATATCATTCATTTGAAAGGTGAGGATATTGAGGTTGCTTTTACCCATACAAATCAGTATGGCGAGGAATATTATTCGTTTGTTAATGGTCAGCATACTACGCAGGGAGGAACGCACCAGAGTGCATTTAAGGAGCATTTAGCTCGGACGATTAAAGAGTTTTATAATAAGAATTTGGATTATTCGGATATTCGTAACGGGTTGGTTGCTGCTATTGCTATCAATGTGGAAAATCCAATGTTTGAAAGTCAGACGAAGATAAAATTGGGGTCTACGAATATGGGACCGGATGGATTGTCTGTGAATAAGTTCATTTCCGATTTTGTAAAGACAGAAGTAGATAACTTTCTTCATAAATATCCTGATATCGCGGATATTATGCTGACTAAGATTCTGGCTTCGGAGAAAGAACGTAAAGCAATTGCCGGTGTGACAAAATTAGCTCGTGAAAGAGCGAAGAAAGCCAATTTACATAATAGAAAGTTACGCGATTGTCGTATCCATTTAACGGATACTCGTGGTGATAAACAGGAAGAGAGTTGCATCTTTATTACAGAGGGTGATTCTGCCAGCGGTTCTATTACTAAGAGTAGAGATGTAAATACTCAGGCGGTGTTTAGTTTGAGAGGTAAGCCACTAAATTCTTTTGGGTTGACGAAGAAAGTGGTTTATGAGAACGAGGAGTTTAATTTGCTTCAGGCGGCATTGAATATAGAGGATGGTTTGGATGGATTGCGTTATAATAAAGTAATTGTAGCAACTGATGCCGATGTTGATGGCATGCATATCCGCTTACTGATGATAACTTTCTTCCTTCAATTCTTCCCTGAACTGATAAAGAAGGGGCATGTGTTTATCTTGCAGACTCCTTTATTCCGTGTCCGGAATAAACGAACAAAGATAAAGAATAAAAAGGTGATAGCTGAATCGGATGCCAGATTGGGGCAGAAAGAAAAGCGGAGTGACTATATTACGTATTATTGTTACACGGATGAGGAGCGTCAGCAGGCTATTATAGATTTGGGACCGGATCCGGAAATCACTCGATTCAAAGGTCTGGGTGAGATTTCTCCGGATGAGTTTAAGTTTTTCATCGGAGAAGATATGCGTTTGGAACAAGTTACTCTGCGTAAAACCGATCAGGTGAAAGAACTGTTGGAATTCTATATGGGGAAGAACACAATGGAACGTCAAGGATTTATTATTGATAATTTAGTTATTGAAGAAGACTTGGCAGAAAATATGGTTGAAGCATGAGAAGAGCATTGTTTCCCGGTACATTTGATCCGTATACTATCGGACATGATTCTATCGTTCGCAGAGCATTGACTTTCATGGACGAGATTGTCATTAGTGTTGTCGACTGTAATATCTCTAAGAATACACTTTTCCCCTTAGAGAAGAGAGTAAATATGATTAAGCAGGTTTATAAAGATGAACGTAGCATAAAAGTGATGTCTTATAGTAACTTAACGGTTGATTTTGCGAAAGAAGTGGGGGCTGAGTTTATCATTCGAGGTGTACGTACCGTAACTGATTTTGAATATGAGCAGAACATGGCAGAGGTAAATAAACGTTTGTCAGGCATTGAGACTATATTATTGTTCACAGAGCCTGAATTAGCTTATGTAACTTCAACAAATGTACGTGAGATGCTGGCTTTCGGAAAAGATGTGTCTGAATTCTTGCCGAAGGGACTTAAATTAGAATGAAATGAAGAAAATAATCAGCATATTTGTTTTATTAATGACTGTTACAGGGCTAACAGCTCAGCAGCGTCCTTTTATGAATCGTCCGGCAAATAAATTACAGATAGCAGAATATGCTATTGCCAACTTGTATGTCGATGAAGTGGATGAAGCTCAATTGGTGGACAGTGCCATTATCAAGATGCTTCAACAGTTGGATCCTCACTCTACTTATTCCGATCCGAAGGAAGTAAAGGAACTTACGGAGCCTTTGCAAGGAAATTTTGATGGAATCGGAGTACAATTCAATATGCTGGAAGATACCTTGCTGGTTATCCAACCGGTTCCCGGTGGTCCTTCCGAAAAAGTAGGTGTCCTTGCAGGCGACAGAATTGTGTCGGTTGATGATTTTACTATTGCCGGAGTAAAATTAAGTACGGAGAAGATTATGAATAAGCTTCGTGGGCCAAAAGGGACAAAAGTGAATATAAAAGTACTTCGCAGAGGAGTGGACGGATTACTTGATTTTACCATTCGTCGTGATAAAATTCCGGTCCATAGCATTGATGCCGCATATCTTATTAATAAGCGGACAGGTTATGTAAAGATCAGTCGTTTTGCTGCGACTACGCATAAAGAATTTCAAGAAGCGTTGCAGAAACTGCAAAGAGAAGGAATGAAAGATTTGATTCTCGATTTGCAGGGTAATGGAGGCGGGTATTTGGAAGCTGCCATTAATGTGGCGAATGAATTCTTAGGTAAAAAAGATCTCATTGTTTATACTTCAGGACGAAGAAATCCTCGAAGCGATTTTAGTGCAAAAGGGAATGGATTGTTTCATGACGGAAAACTGATTGTGATGATTGATGAATTCTCTGCTTCGGCCAGTGAAATTGTTACCGGAGCATTGCAAGATTGGGATCGTGCATTGGTAGTTGGAAGAAGAAGTTTTGGAAAAGGACTTGTTCAACGTCCGGTAGATTTGCCTGACGGATCCATGATACGTTTAACGGTGGCTCGTTATTATACGCCTTCAGGCCGTTGTATCCAAAAACCGTATGGAAAGAGTATCGAGGATTATAATGAAGACCTTATAAAACGATATAACAGTGGGGAGATGATGAGTGAAGATAGCATTAGCTTCCCTGATTCTTTGAAGTTCCAGACATTAAAATTGAAGCGAACTGTTTATGGGGGAGGTGGAATTATGCCTGATTATTTTGTTCCTATGGATACAACGATGTATACGAAGTATCATCGTCGGATTTCTTTGAATGGCATTCTTTTGAAATATCATTTCCAATTGATTGAAACTTATCGAGAAGAGTGGGCTTCAAAGTATAAGAAGTTCGATGATTTTGATAGAAAATTTGAAGTGACAGATGAAATGATGAAGCAATTGGCTGAGATGGCTAAGGAGGAGAAAATCACCCCAAAGGATGAAGAAGAGTATCAAAAATCACTCCCTCAAATGAAACTTCAGTTAAAAGGATTAATCGCCAGGGATTTGTGGGATATGAGTGAATACTATCAAATTGTAAATGAATCTAATCTCAGTGTAAAAAAGGCTTTGGAACTTCTGAACAGAAAGGATTACGATAAGCTCTTTTTCAAGAAACAATGAATCTTTTTATTGTTCTGCTAAAACATTGTGAAAACATCTCGACAGAGTAATGGTAGTGATACGTTACTTCTTTTATTGGGCAAAGCAATAAGATAACGTGAGTTCGACGAATTCAAAATAATGTAAGCCGCATATCTCCGCAGCTTCTTAAACAGACACGCAAATCTTTGAAGAAATCAATGGTACGCGGCTACTACCCCGATACGTAGGAACAAAGAAAGTGGTCATATATGTTGCCGTATTCATCAAAAGAATTTTTCGTTTCACAGATGTGATACATTCGTTTCACAGATGTGATACACTTGTTTCACTGATGTGAGTCACTTGTTTCACATAGGTGAAACAAGTAGATTATACGTATGAGTTGAGTGATTCATACGGTTCTCTTTTACTAATCTCTTTATGGCAATTTTAAAGAACCTGATAAAAAGAGAAAAACATCGTTTTAAACATACTATAAGGTCGTATTCCATCTTTGTAGATTTCTACATAGGCTTCCTGTTATTTCATCGAATTCACGTTAAGATAACCATTGTAACGTATCACTACCTTTATCTTTTGAAGTTACATTTTCAACATTCCATCTTCGGTATCACTGTTATGGGTGCGCTTGTCTTTGGTATGATATGCCTTTCCGAACTCAAAGTGATAGTTTAGGCGAAAGAGGAATAGATTTCCTGATTCTTTGGCATAGCGCCACGACTGATAAGGAGCAACAGAGGAAAGACGATTCATTCCGGTACGGTAGTTGTTGACGAATGGGAAGACTATACCTGCACCTAATTGAAGCCGTTTGTAATTCCATGTGGTCATAAAAACTGTCATGTTCTCTCCCTTGAATACTGTTTCTCCCAACAGATAGTCACGGTTCTTACGTAACTGTCCCATGAAGGCAAAGGATTTATACTGCAGCATGAATTGCGCGTTATAATAGAAGTTGTTGTAAGCATGGTTATATGTCTGCCCTTTACTCCAATATCGATTGAAACCACCTTCAAGACTTAGTGTTGCAAAGTTCTTTAAGCCGAAAAGGTCGAGACCATGAAGGATAATGGTTGGAGCAACGTTTAGTACTTGGTAAGAGCGTTGATTTTTTTGCATGATGACCAAATGATTACCTTCAACCAATAGTTCTTCCATGATAGGTTGGTGATGATAGGTATAGTTAGCGGTTAACATAGCTATGACTTTCCCTACGTTATAAGAGTAGTTCAATGTATTATTATATACGTTGTAAGTTTTTAGCATCGGGTTACCACGGCTTATCTGTATGGTATCAATCGCTTGCTCAACATTGGTAAGTGCAGATAGTGACGGTATTTGCGGGTCTGTGGAGAGACGGTAGTTGAGGTAGCCGTTTTTGTGGGGTGCAATGGAGAGTTGTACAGTCGGTGTAAAGGTGATATAAGTATGATCTTCACCGCTCTCCTTGAACCATGACCGGGTGGCTCCGGCACTGAAACCATAGTTCAGTTTCTTCCAATGTCCCTTTATCTCGGCGAATGCTGATGTGCGTGATTGGTTCATTGAAGACATAACAGGGCTTGACCCTGTATATTCATTACGGTCGTACATCTGATAGTGGCGTAATCCCGCACTCAAAGTTGTAGTCTTGAATTGCTTATCGTAGATTGCCTCTCCAATGATGCTTTTCTTGTTTCCTTCCACATTGGTTACAATATCGGCTAACTGATGAGCACCTATGTTTTGTTCTGTATAATGACGATTACGACGAGATTTGATAAGCGTACCCGTAAGGTTAACTGTCAGTATTTGCTGATGGGGGAGGATATGCTGAAAATAAAGGTCAAGCGAAGGAGAATAGTTACTTAGTTCCAAGGCTGTGTGAGTTGTCAAGTTATTGTTGATAATACCGGTATCGTCTTGATGGGGGGCTTGTTTATAATAATTGCGTAAAACGGCATTGAACGTATAACGGTCGGGCACCATGTAATTATATGACAGGTCTACGGCATGATCATTCCAGTTGTAACGGTCATCCACTCCTGTTTGCTGACGATGTATCTGTGTAGACTCAAGAAAAAAGTCCTCTGTCTTGTCGACGTGGGTATGATGGATATCACGGTAATTTACGGCATAGTTGATGCCCCATTGGGAGTGCCCGTAATTATATTTGGCTGTAATGGTGTTCTCGCCAAAAGGAACGATGGGTGAATTAGTTGCCTGAATATTAACCAATCCGCCTGCTTCACGATTGCGAACGATAATGTCTACTACAGCCCCAAGGTTTTCATCACCATATCGCTTGCCTGGATTCTCTATCAGTTCTATGCGTACGATATTTTTTGGCAAGATTGCCACTACTTCTGTCTGTGTGGCTTTTATGCCATTGATGCGCATTTGTACTTCCCCACCATTAGCTGTCAGACTTTTAGTCATAGGATCAACCAGTACATGGGGTATGGCCATATTAAACATCAGATCATAAGGATTGTAGGCATTGTGCCGTGCTTCACGTGTAGGTAAGAAAAGAGTGCGGTCAACTTTGTGGATGATTGTTTTTGCTTTAATCGTAACTTCTTTCAAAGCGATTGTTGTATCATTCAAGTTTTGCGCCTGCGCTATTGTCGCAGTGGCAACAAGCAAAAGAATCATTACTTTTACTAATTTTACGGAGTGTCTCATATCTTTTTTATTTGATGTTTCTTCAACTGCAAAATTAGGATGCAAATGTTCTTAATAACGACTAAATCATCAAATAAAAAGTCTTAATACAATAAAGGTAACAATCAGTAAATCAGTGATTACAATTATTGAAAGTTTAAATTGTCTCCTCGAAAATCTTAATAGAGATTAAATGGTATTTACAAATTCCACAATGTCTTGGCTTTCCTTCATTCCCAACTTCTTACGAATGGAGCTTTTACGTACATAGATAGTGGCATTTGTTTGCTGAGTGATAACGCCAATCTCTTTGGTAGAAAATTCGGCACAGAGCAGACAACAGATTTGAATTTCCTTCTCAATAAGTTTATCGCCGTAATTTTCTACCAGACGGGAATGAAAATTGTGGTATAGCCGATCGATAATAGGATAAAGATCCGACCAGACCAGCAGGTCGTTGGCAGGCGTTTCGCCTCCACCGATAGCGGAGATGCGTTTGAGCAAGGCTTGATTCTGATTGGTTGGAGTACCGGCTACAAGGCGGATGATACCCAATTGCTGCAAAAGAACTTTCTTGAGGAAAGCATTGCTCTCAGTGTTTGTTGGCACTTGATCTGTCAGGTTGTTTTCCGAGGTGGCTGTTTGGGCTTCACGGAGCATTTGCTTCAATGTTTCAATACTTTCTTCCGCCTCTGCCAATCGTTGATATTTTCTTCGGTATAGCCAGTAAACAGTTCCGCCTCCGCCGAGGAGCAGAAAAAGCAACAGAACTATAATTAGGAAAAGACGTAACGCGGATTGGTGTAGTGCGTAGTTGGCAGCTTGTAAGCTGTTGCGCGTTTCTAAGCGGCGCATAGAAGTATTGTCTTTGTCTATCATTGCTGTTGTAACGGAATCGCAATAGCGGTTGAAGGCGAGCGAAGATATCATCTTTCCTTTACTGAAGTTGATAATGTTACGCAAAAGTTCTATGTTAGCACGACGATTGAGATCGCTTTTACCGTGGGCTTCTAATATACGTTCGCTTTCTTCTGCTTTTTCTAAAAAATATTGGGTGGAGTCCAAACGGTGCATATTGACGTAATTGTTTGCTAAGCTAAGCATAATTGCCGAGATGTCGGAATATTCAGGAGCTAACCGGCGAAGATGATAAAGCAATTCATTGGACTTGGCAAACTCGCTTTTTTCTGTCAATGCTGCTGAATAGTTACGCATACGCTCTGCCGCTATATTCATCTGTTGAGATGCTTGTGCCAACTTGATACTTTCCTCAAAGTAGCGATTGGCTTGTGGGTCATTGAGCAAAGAAAGATTGAGACCCAAAGCGTAGAGCAGTTTACCGCCCATGGTATGGTCTATGGGGTGATGCCCTGCAAGCATACTGCGAATGGTGTTGGCAGCGGTTCGAAAGTCATTTTCACGATAGAGCATTTCTATTTTTTGTACCATTAGCATTATCCATTTCGAATCATCATGCATGATATTGGCTTCCTTAATTCCTTTTTCCAACTCGGTCAAGGCTTCTTTAGGCTTACCTGTCCATCGCAAATAGGAAGCTTTGAGCAGATAGCCGTCAAGCAGCTTCGTCGTGTCATTTCTTTGTCTATAATAACTGACCGCATTTGGAATAAGGCTGTCTTCTTCGAGTGACATTCCCATTTGTTGGTGTGCCATAGCATGATTCCACGCATAATGCATCACCCCGGCCTCGCTCATTTGCCCTACATTTTGCAATTCGTTAAGTATTTTTAGCGCACTGTCAGGGTGAGAAAAGAGCAGACTGTCGGTAGCTTGTAGCTTCTTGCTATTGTCGTGCGACGTACATGAAAACAGCAATGCAAAAACAAAGAGATATAATAATCGTTTCATTGTACTTTCTGTTCGTTTTAACAATACAAAAGTACAAAATTTAATACAAATGCCATAGTCATTTTTCAAAAGAGTAAGTTAATCAGAAGTGTTAATAACTTATCTGCTCCCTTGCTAATGTTTCACATAGGATTTCATCTTTGTCCTTATGTCTGATGTTGAGGATCTCATTTGCATGAGACCAATTCCTATTTTTTTCTGATACTATATTGATTATAAAGTCGTACCGATGAATTGTAAAAGTGACATAGATAAATTGTCAAAGTGATCCGCATGAATCGATCAACTCATCCGTATGAGTTGAGTGATTTATCCGCGTCACTTTATTTGATGATACTAACAGATATTTTATTCAAGAAATAAGCTTATTTCATCTCCAAAGAATTGTTCTCTTTCATACGGGCTAATGATAGAAAATGTTGCGTCATCTATTCTATCGTTTTTTAAAGAATTTATAAAACTTAAAATATAACAGTCTGTTGTTTCGTCTGGTTTAAGTCTTTTTCCGTAAGGACTTTTTATTATAATTTTACCATTATCTATTTCATATTTTGATTTTCCTTTCAAAACATATAAAGTAACGTGAGTTCGATGAATTATAACTGTCTAAAAAATTGGTGATTAGCGAAAATTGTTATATTTTTATAGTGCTGAAATACAAATAAATACTAACAACAATCGCTATGATCACCGAAAGCAAAGTTATAGAAATATTTTGTATGGCAGATGATTTCTGCAAGTTTTTTGATACAATGATGGCAAAATATACTCTTCCACCTACCACAAAGCG
>NZ_JAJLQX010000011.1 GCF_021295095.1 Phocaeicola oris | reverse complement strand
CTTTGCTTTCGGTGATCATAGCGATTGTTGTTAGTATTTTTTGTATTTCAGCACTATAAAAATATAACAATTTTCGCTAATCACCAATTTTATAGACAGTTATAATTCATCGAACTCACGTTAAATAAGGTATTCGAGTATAGTGCTTTGGTCGTGAATCGTTGATAATGATCATAGCTTTCTGTCGGATTTTTGATATTATAAGCATAGTCACCACTGAGGTTGAGGATACCTCCTCTTTTTCCTAATCCGATACCGGAACCTATACTTCCTTGATAAACATTTGGATTAGCCTTTGCTTTGATATGGAGAGGCTCTTTTCCTGCTTTAGAATGAATAATGACCGCGCCGGAAGTTAAATCTCCGTATTCTGCTGAGGGTATTCCTCGAATGATTTCTACCTTTTCAACGTTTTCTATGGATATCGACCGTACGTCAAAGCCTGAGTTCGGAGAACTTCCTCCTGCCAATGCGCCGGCAGATCCATTGACGGTTGGGTTTAGGGCACTGAGGTTGGCATTGTTTGAGATGGGCGAACCGTCTTGAATAATAGCTGCTCCCAGCGAATTCAGTGTTGTTCCTGCCCCTCCCATTACCTGACGGATTTTAATAGTTTTGGAATTGTTTAAATCATAATTCTCGCTAATGCCTCCGGGGGCCAACGACAACAAATCAGAAAGACTTGTTGCTTGCAGGTGATCCATCGCTTGACGAGAAATACTACTCGATGTAGCTTTACCGGAAACATTATTCTTTGCCGTAACGACCACTTCTTCCAATCGGAAGTCCTCATCCTTCATAACAAAACTTAAGTCTGTTATATTGCTTTGGATGGAGACGTGTGTCTCAATTTGAATTTTACCCACGTACGATATGGTTATTTTTGCCATGCCTGCCGGCAGATTGTTAATCGTGAACCGACCGCCTTTAGCTGTCGTGGTTGCTGCCCCGTAATCGGGGAGATAAACCGTAGCAAAATCTAAAGGTATTTGTTGTCCTTTGGAGAGTTCATACACAACCCCTGATATGCTGTACTTTTGTTGGGCATTGGCTGTAGAAATGAAAGCGAACATTAGCAGTATCGCTATCAAAGGGAATGCCCTCATTTTGTTCCAGTTGTTCTTTTTTATCATACTGAATCTGTTTTTAGAGATGTATAATTTATGTTTATTTCAAAATTTTTGCAAAAATACAGGTTTTTTATCTTATTTACAATACCTATTATTAGGTATTTCCTGATATAGGCTTACCTCTGTTCAGAATAAGAACGAATGATATAGTTTCTGTAAAAGTTAGTAATCATGCCAACTCATGTTATTCTACTCTGAACTTTTACAATAGAACGTATTTTATGGTAATTTCACAAAAAAGAATTACATTTTATACATTATCAACAGAAAGGAAGTACAGGACTCAAACATTAAATAAAAACGATCTTATAATACATTTAAAAGATGTTTTTATCCTTTCGTCAGGTCTATTAAGTTTGTCATCAAAAGAATCTGAAAAAGTGACGCGTATAAGCCGAGAAAGTCATCAGCATGAATCAGCAAACTCATCCGCATCAATCGAGAAAGTCATCAGCATGAATTGAGAAACTCATACGTATCACTTTCCATGTTCCTACGTATCGGGATAATAACTTTCTATGATTGATTTTCAAAAAGACTTAGTAATAAACGACATGCATTATTTTAAATTCGCGGAACTCGTGTTATCTTCAAGAAGACGCATGAGTTTACTCAAACAAATTGAGTCGTTTTCTTCTTGCCTCTTCAATGGCAACTGTTTTATCACCTTTCCGTGCATTCTGTTCGCGAAGCTCTTCGTATTCCTTATTCAACTGAGAGACAAAAGATTCTTTCTGCTTAGGATTCAACAACTTCTGAGCAGCAAGCGCATTCTGAGAAGCATCTTTTATATATACTACCGGACCACCGTAAACGGGAGCAATCTTCAAGGCTGTGTGCAATTTAGAGGTTGTGGCGCCACCAATCATAATAGGAATGTCGAGTCCGGCTTTACGTAACTCGGAAGCCACATGAACCATTTCCTCTAACGATGGGGTTATCAATCCGCTCAAACCAATTATGTCTACCTTTTGCCGTATAGCTTCTTCTACAATTTTATCAGCAGGAACCATTACCCCCAAATCAATTATTTCATAATTGTTACAAGCCATCACAACCGCCACTATATTCTTTCCAATATCATGCACATCGCCCTTTACAGTCGCGACAAGTACTTTACCGTTACTCTTCGCGTCTTCCTGCTTATCTGCTTCAATTAAGGGTTGTAGAATAGCGACAGCTTTCTTCATGGTTCGGGCTGTCTTTACCACTTGTGGAAGAAACATTTTGCCCACTCCGAACAGTGTGCCTACTGTATTCATACCATCCATCAGCGGACCTTCTATAATGTCGACAGCTTTTGGATAGCATTTCACTGCCTCAGCTAAATCCTGCTCCAAATAATCACCAATTCCCTTAACCAAAGCATATTGTAATCGTTTATTGACATCTTGTTCCTCACGCCAAGCATCTTTTTTATTCGGGTCTGATTGCATATTAGCCAACTCGTTCTTCTGTTTTTCCGCAAACTCTATCAACCGCTCTGCTGCATCGGGACGGCGATTAAGTATCACATCTTCAATACATTTCAAGACTTCATCAGGAAGTTCGCTATATAAAACCGAAGTTGACGGGTTCACGATGCCCATATCCATACCTTTTTGAATGGCGTGGTAAAGAAACACAGCGTGCATAGCTTCCCGAATATAGTTATTCCCACGAAAAGAAAAAGACAAATT
Organism: Phocaeicola oris; assembly: GCF_021295095.1. Taxonomy (GTDB): domain Bacteria; phylum Bacteroidota; class Bacteroidia; order Bacteroidales; family Bacteroidaceae; genus Phocaeicola; species Phocaeicola oris. The sequence continues at coordinate 99,538 of NZ_JAJLQX010000011.1, read as the reverse complement.
GCTTACCCCACCACTGACATGAGTGCCAAGGAGATTCTTCCTAATCCATTCGGTAGCAAGAATATAGTCGACTGCGTATTTGTTATGTTCCTCCATACCGGTCGCGACAGACAAGACATTAGGATCAAAAATAATATCGTATGGATTGAAATGTACTATTTCTGTAAGAATTTTATAAGCTCTGGCGCAAACTTCTATCTTCCGTTCATACGTTACAGCCTGTCCTTGCTCATCAAAAGCCATCACAACCACAGCCGCGCCCAAACGTTTTATCTTTCTCGCGTGATCAATAAACTTTTGCTCACCTTCTTTTAACGATATAGAATTGACTATTGACTTTCCTTGCAGACACTTAAGTCCGGCTTCTATCACTTCGAACTTAGAAGAGTCAATCATAATCGGCACTTTCGCAATATCAGGATCCGACATCACCAGATTCAAGAAATTGACCATCTCTTTCTTTGTGTCAAGAAGTCCGTCATCCATGTTTATATCAATAGCAAGTGCTCCGTCTTCCACTTGTTTTCTGGCAATACTCAGAGCCTCCTCATAATTTTTCTCATTAATTAAGCGGAGGAACTTTCGAGATCCGGCTACATTGCAACGTTCTCCCACGTTGATAAAATTAATTTCCGAATTCTGTTCCAACAATTCCAAGCCGGAAAGCCAAAGTGTTTCCGGCTTCTTCACCGGAATATGAGGTTTTACATTCCGAGTTAACGGAACATATTTCTCAATATATTTTTCTGTTGTACCACAACAACCACCTATTATATTAACTATTTCCTTATCAAGATACTCTTTTATTTCCGAGGCCATGTGGTTCGGAGTCTCATCATATAAACCAAGGCTGTTTGGAAGTCCGGCATTCGGATATACACTTATATAATAAGGAGCTTTCTCTGCCAAATGTTCTAAAAATGGAAACATTTGCTTTGCTCCAAACGAGCAATTCAATCCGATCGAAAATATATCGGCATGCATTACAGAAGCGAGAAAAGCATCCAGTGTTTGACCGGATAAAGTCCTTCCCGCAATATCAGATATGGTAGCGGAAAGCATCAATGGAACTTTTCTCCCAGTGCTCTTCATGGCATCTTCGGCTGCGTAAATAGCAGCTTTCGCATTCAACGTATCAAAAATAGTCTCTATTAATAAGGTATCAACACCACCTTCAAGAAGTGCTTCCATCTGCTCACGATAAGCCTCAACCAACTCATCAAAGGTGAGAGAGCGGAATGCCGGATTATTAATATCCGGACTGATGGAACATGCCTTATTTGTCGGTCCGACAGAACCGGCAACAAAACGAGGCTTATCGGAAGTAGAATATTTATCTGCCATTTGACATGCAATTTTTGCTGCAGTCAAATTTATTTCACGTACCAAATGTTCTGTATGATAATCGGCCATAGAAATACGCTGGGCATTAAACGTATTCGTTTCAATAATGTCCGCCCCCACCGATAAATATCTGCAATGAATCTCCGTTATAATATCCGGACGAGACAAACAAAGCAAATCGTTATTACCCTTTTGAAGTCCAGGCAAATCTTTAAATCGCTCACCACGGAATTCTTTTTCAGATAAATTATAAGTCTGTATTAACGTGCCAATAGCCCCGTCAAGAATCAGGATACGTTGTTTGATCAACTCCTGTATTGTAGCCATAAATCAATGTTTAAACATACGAGCCATTTCTCGTTTATCATCCTGTTCCCGCAGAGATTGACGCTTATCATATTCTTTCTTTCCTTTAGCTAACGCTATGACCATCTTAGCTAAGCCTCGCTCATTGATAAACACTCTAACCGGAACAATCGTGAATCCCGGATTTTTCTCTGCCTCTCTCAACTTACGAAGTTCTTTTTTAGAAAGTAATAATTTACGATCACGGCGGGTGGAGTGATTATTGTAAGAGCCGTAGAAATACTCTGAAATATGCATATTCTTCACCCATAGTTCTCCACCTATAAAATAACAATAGGTATCGACAAGGCTCACTTTCCCCAAACGAATAGACTTAATCTCAGTACCTGTCAATACAATACCTGCCGTATAAGTATCTATAAACTCGTAATCAAACGAGGCTTTCTTATTCTTAATATTTATATCTGACGATTTCATCAATTCAATATAACAGACAATTCATTAAAAATAAATAAAATAATCTTCGGGCATAACATGATTGCCAATGCAGTGACAATAGCATACAGATTAATTTTCGAATCTTCTACCCTTACCAATACTTTCGCTCCCTGATAAGTCACGTAAACCGTATAAAACATCAAAATCCAAAAGAATATTGATATACTGAAAAACCCGCTGACAAATAAAAGAACAAACAGAACTACCATAGAATAACCAACATAACACTGTGCCTGAACAGTATTCTCTTCTCTATGCAAATATCGTTGATTTAATTTTTGAACGATATAAGAAACTAAAAAGAAACCTGCAAACAATGATACAAACAGCCCTCCTACTTTCATCAATGCAGATTGGAAGACTGATGGTCCTTCTGTATTACCTATCAAACAACCAATAAAAGCTGAAATACCGCATAATGCGATGAGCGGAAATACAAAATTTCCTTGAACGTTTCGATAATCGTTCTCTTTATATATTTCTTTCCACGCTTTCTCAGGGTCAGAAACTAATAAGCTTATTCTCTTAAATAATTGGATATAGTTCAAAATCGTACTCTATTATAACATTTCAATGTGAATGCAAACTTACATAAAAAAAATACGATTCGTGAGAATTTTTCCATCTTAATTATATAAAATGTCTAAAAAGTTTATATTTTTGTCATATTAAATCTCAATAAGACGCAGTAAACCTTTTTGACTTTTAAAAAGATTAAAAAATAAATCTATAACTAATTTGTAAAACGCACTATATGAGTAACAGAATTACAAAACATCCAATTCTTCAAGTTCCGGATGGCAAAGAATGTACCTTTATTTATAATGGTACGGAAATAAAAGGAATCAAAGGAGAAACTATTGCCGCTGCTTTGCACCAAGCAGGATTTCCCGTCCACAGTCATAGTGTTGAAGGGCGTAACCGTTCAATGAATTGCGGTATCGGTAAATGCGGTGCTTGTCAGATGTTAGTTGACGGTGAAGTCAAAAGAATCTGCATCACCAAAGTCGATGATGTGAAGGAAGTAGCAGAAATTGATCCGAAAGCTTACGATACAACAAAAGCGCCAAAAATTCCGGAAGAAGCTACAAAGGTATATATGACCGATGTAGCAATCATTGGTGCCGGACCTGCCGGATTAGCCTGCCGTGAGGAATTAAAAGAACTTGGAATCAGTTCCATCGTTGTTGACGCAAATGAGAAAATTGGCGGTCAGTTTATTATGCAAACTCATGCGTTCTTCTTCTTCGAGAAAGAGAAACGTTTCGGCGATATGCGCGGATTCGATATCGCTACCAAACTTGCCGGAGACAATCATGATGGAATTCTCTTGCATTCAACTGTTTGTGATATTCTCCAAGACCGCCGTCTGATGGTTAAAGACATTCTATCCAATGAGACATTCTATATAGACGCAAAAGCATTGGTTGTCGCTACCGGTGCTGTTCCATTTATGCCTACTTTCGAAAACGATGATATCCCAGGTGTATATACCGCCGCTGTCGTTCAGAAAATGATGAATGCTGAATTCACATTGCTTGGCAAAAATGTCTTAACTGTCGGTGCCGGTAATATTGGTTATCTGACTTCTTATCAGCTAATGCAGGCCGGTGCTCATGTGAAAGCTATTATTGAAGGAATGGACCATGAAGGCGGATTTCCTGTTCAAGCCAATCGTGTACGTCGTTTAGGAATCCCTATTTATACATCGCATACACTTATAAAAGCTATCCCTAACGATGATAAGACCGGTATTGTTGGCGCGGTCATCGCGGAATGTAAGAACTTTAAGCCCATCCCCGGGACTGAGAAAGTAATTGACGGTATTGATTTAATCAATATATGTACAGGTTTAATACCTGATAATCAGTTGCTCAGCAAAGGTGAATTAGCCTTTGGAAAACGTTGTTTAGGCGCAGGAGATTCCGTCCGTATTGGAGAAGGTACAAGTGCTGTACTTCGTGGTAAACAAGTAGCGTATGAAATAGCTCAAGAATTAGGTACGCGCTTTAACTATAATGATTATCTGGCCGTCTCCAAACAATACATCGATTCTCAGCAACGTCCTATTAAATTAAAAGAAGAACCGGATTTGCCAACTCTGGAACGTCAAGCTGCCAAACCGTTTGTCCGCATGGATTGTTTGTATGGATTTGCTTGTAATCCTTGTTCTTTTGCTTGTCCGCATGAAGCTATTACAAAAAGTTCTACTTCGGTCACTCCATCCATCGATTATACTAAATGCATCGGTTGTATGCAATGTATTTCCCAATGTCCGGGTTTGGCCATCTTCGGATACGATACCAATAAAGATATGCTCTTCTTGCCGGTTGAATACGAAATTTACGAAGGCACAGAAGTTTATCTCGTCAACAACCAAGGGCAGAAAATGGGTGAAGGTGTCATTGAGAAAATTCTGAAGAAACCTACGAAAACAAATGTTGCTCGTATAAAAGCCCTGAATGTCGATAAAGATACTTTCTTAAAAGTGACCGGATTCATCGCCAAAGAGAGCTATCCGGAACCTATCGTATTCAAGCCTGTAACAGAATGTGATTCAAAGACCTATGTATGTCATTGTGAGGATGTATCATTAGACGCTTTACTTACCGCCATCGGTGATAGAAAATATATATCTATTGATGAAATTAAACATATCACTCGCTTGGGAATGGGACCTTGTCGCGGCAAACGGTGCATTCCACGTCTGCGTTCCAAATTGCGCGAATATGGAATCGAGTTGGTAGGCGATTCAACTCCTCGTGCTCCGCTGTCAAACCGTTATACCTTAGGTGAGGCTTATCCTAACCGTACAATAGCCGACCATTATGTAGTAGAAAACAAAGAGGAGAAACATATTGAAGTTCTTATTGCCGGAGGTGGCATGGGGGGCAGCTCGCTATTCCGTTACTTCTGTGAAGCCGGGAAAAAGACTGTTTTAATCAATGCTAACTGTGGCTCTTCATGGCGATGCATTGCCGGTGGACGCCCAGCTTTCTCTGTTCCTGAATTGGCTGATATTGCTAAACATAATCAAGCCATCTTTAAGGAAAATCAGGAAGAATATGATATTAATTATCGAGAAATCAGATACATCACTTTTGCTCACGATGACGCTACTTATCAATCATTGGAAGCAAGTTGCGCATGGTCAAACGCTTATCTCGTTGACAAAAAAGATTTTGTAAAAGAAGTCTCTCTGTATTTCAATCCGAACCAAAAAACTTATTTCGCCGCGCAAATCAGTGAGCATTGCTGGCAAGCAACACCCGGACGTACCATCGACTTTATCCGTAATAAAGGCGTTGAAAAGGGAGGTACTGTTCTGGAAGATACCACATTAATCGAAGTCCATCGGGATGGCAAAAAATATCGTGCTTTAGTTTATACACACGATCATAAATATGTGGAATATGTATGTGACCACTTTGTGAACGCATTAGGTTACAACGCGGAAAAATTCTGCCAGATGTTGGGCTATAACACCGGATTCTATCCGGTAAAGCATCAGGCGTTCATTACTCATCGACTTCCTATGTTAGGCAAAGATGGAGATATTCTTGACATGTTGATTGACCGCCAAAACAGAAACGATTTCTCCGCGGTATATGGGCAGCAATTGGCGAGCACCGGTCAAATTATTGCCTGTGCCTCTCCTGCAGTTGACGCAAAAGCTGCTATAAGCAGTTACAATCAGATGAAATTTAATACACGTGAGTTCCTGAATATAGTCAGTGAAGTCTTCTGCGATTGGATTCCTTCCTTAGCCGATATTCCATTACAAGCTTGTTGGTCGGGCAACTACTTGGAGCCTCATTATGTCATTGACCCGGAACACGGACTGTTTGTAGGATTACAAGGACATGGATTTATGTTGGCACAATATTTGGCCAAGTTGTATGTCGACAAGGCTTGTGGCAAGAATGTTCCTGAATACATGGACCGTTTGGTTCTCGGAGGTAAAGGTATTAGTGAGAATGCTTTTAAATAAAAAGAGTGTGGTAAAATAAAAAGCTTTCGAAAATTGAACGTTCAATTCAACGTCAATAACTAAGTTATCTACATTGAGCTCGGTATTTATGCCGGGTTCAATGCTTTTTAATCTTTCCTTTATCCTCTATCATTTATACTAACATGGGCTCAATGAAATAACAGAGAGATTACGCAGAAACCTACGAAGGTAGAATATGGCCTTATAGCAGGTTGGTGAGGCATTTTTCCCTTTTTGTTTGGTTCATTGACATGGTCATAAAGAGATGGATAAAAAGTCATACGTATGAATCAACCAACTCATCCGCATCACTTGAGCAACTCATACGCATGAACCGAGCAACTCATACGCATGAACCGAGCAACTCATACGCATGAGCTGAGCAATACTTCTGATGAATATGGCAACTCAACCGATTCTCTTTACCCCGTATTCAGGATAGATAATACAGCCCAATAAGTGTGTCTGCTTATAGAGAACAAAATAAGGCTCACCCTTCGAGTCAGCCCTAAAGTTGGTAATTGAAGATTACATCAACAATTTCCGCCATGCTTCTTGATGAACAGTGAACCGGAGTGGAGCTTTTACTTTATAAATTGATAATTATTAAGAGACATAAATGGTGTAATGATCGAAATTTATCACTATATTGGGAACAAAGAGTTTAATACTTAAATTTTGTAGCAATGAAAACAATCTCCTATCTTTTTATGATGTTTTTTACAACATTTCCTTTCGTTGCCCAAGCACAACAAATCAAAGGGAAATTAGTTGACAAAGCAGGCGTAGGCATAGCTAACGCCACACTTGTATTTCAACAAGTACAAGATTCTACATTCATCTGTGCAACGACAAGCAATCAGGTAGGAGAGTTTGCTGTTTCACAAAGCATAATTCCTTGCCGGATTATCATACAGCATCTTGCATTCAATACCAAAATCATCACCGGAGAGAAAAATGAATTGGGGAATATTACTTTGGACGAGAGAGCGGAACTGTTGGACGAAGTAGTGATAAAAGCCTCACGTCCCATAATGAAAGTCAGCGACGACGGAGCATTGGCATACAATACCAAAGAAATAAGAAGGAATCGCCCCGTACGGAATGCGCTGGATATACTTGATGAAGTCCCTATCATACAAAAGACAGAAAGCAATTACGAAATCATCGGCGCAGGAAAGACTTCCGTCATATTGAACGGACGAAAAAGCAACATGAGCGCAGAACAGCTAAGGCAATATCTTATGACCGTTCCCCCGGAGCAAGTGAAAAGCGTCGAAGTCTTTTATAACACTCCTCCACAATATGGTGTGAAAGGAGCCTCTATTAATGTCGTTTTAGAAAAACAAAGAAGTGACAAACTGCAAATAAAAGGAGACATCTATACCACTTTGAGCCAGAAGTTTTATTATTCGCAAAATGGAGGATTTAACTTATCCATGTCGCAAGACTGCTGGTCGTGGAATTTAGGGTATTCCATAGACAAGTCGGTAAGCCACTATGAATTACAACTGAATTCCCTGCACACGATAAAGGATGAAACGACATACGATATTGCCCAAAGCACCCATCAAAAATATGACCATTTGTCTCATCGCATTTACTCGGACTTTAGCTTTGATTTAAAAAACAAAGATTCATTCCGACTGTTATACACCGGAAAATTCACTGACAATCAAAATAAAGCTCTTTCAGACATGAGCATCACGAATATAAAGCAAATGAAAAGCGAAAACAATATTGACGGGAACAATGGATTACATAATATCAGTGCCGAGTATGCACATAAATCGTGGAATATCGGACTCGATTATATGCACTACCAACAAGAAAGTAATCAGAATCTTGCCAATACGGATGCCGAGACAGATAAAGACAGACTCCTTTCCGGATCGGAACAGAAGGTCAATAAAGTAAACTTATATGTACATCACGGAACCCAATTGAATAAAGGTCGTTTGTCCTATGGGATAGATGCTTCCTTATCGAACACCGACAACACCCATGATGTCATTTCCAATGCAGAGATTTATGATGATGGTTCATTCCGGACGAGCCAGAAAGAAAAATCTTTTTCCGCTTTCATCGGGTACAACCAACACATAGGCAAGAAAGGGATGTTCAACATTGCTTTAAAGGGTGAATATTTCAATTCAAAGATTGAAACAGAAAAGCAAAAGAGCACGCTCTGGAATGAATTTCATCTTTTCCCGAGCCTGACATTCGTATACAAAGTACGTCCAGACAGAACATGGCAAATATCTTTTTCCAGCCAAAAAAACTATCCTGCCTATTGGAAAACAACTCCCAGCAAAATCTATATGAATCCATATTGCATATCAGAGGGAAATCCGTCATTAAAACCTTATGAAACTTATCAACTCAATGCAAATCATATCATCAAAAACAAGTATATCATTGGAGTGTTCGGGGATATAAATCCTAATTACTCAACCCAACTAATGTATCAAAATCCTCAGAGGCTATGGGCTGTTTATAAATATGTCAACTTTGACTACAGCGGAAAAGTAGGAATTATGGGAATTGTCCCTGTCAAATGGAACGACTACATCAATACACGATTAAGCATGACTTTCTTTGCCATGAAGCAAAAAGGCGAACTGGAAAACATATCGTTTAATCGGGATAAAATCAGTGGAAGAATCAACATGGCGAACAATGTCACATTAAACCGATCCCGTACCCTCTCCTTTCAACTATCCGGATGGTATCAGCTGCCAATGATACAAGGCATATACGATGTGGAAAATATGTATAACACTTCCGCTGCTCTTTCTTGGCTGTCCAAACAAGGGAATTGGAATGTTACACTAAAAGCCGAAGACCTGTTCAACTGCTATCGGATGAAGACAAAGGTTGAAGGATATTCGCAACACTACTCCTTCAACAATCAAGTTGACAGCCAATCGTTTTCATTGACAGTCCGATACATCTTAGGAAAATATAAAGAGGGGAAGAAGAAAGAAACAGATGCATCCAGATTGGGAATTTGAAAGTCCGTTGGATACATATCAGCATTATGAGACCAACATAAATACCCCCGAAAGTTGGATGTAAACTTTCGGGAGGTGATATCAATCTTTTTGTTCCAAAAGTAAATCTGATTATAATACAGGAACTCTCACCGTACGAGATTCTTCCCTATTGCTTCCTTGTGGTTGCACAAATTCAGGGGAATTTATCTTCACAGTTACATAAATAGAATCCTGTTTGGGAACAATCTTCTCATATCCTAAAGAATGAAGCGTAGTGATATCCTGCAAATCATAACAATTCAGCTGATTGCCGGAAGTGTACGCGTTTCCTTCCTTTTTAATTAATAAATCAAGATAGATGGTATCGTTACTCACATGATTAGCATACATCGCAGTATTCCCCACTTTATTCGCATAATAATTATAACCAACGTTTAAGTAACGTCCCTTTGCCACATTAACTGCATGATAAGTATAATAACCGACAACATAATCAACGAAACCGATAAAAGCTCCATTGTAAGCACTTAACGTATCCTTCACCGTTGTAAACTTTGACATTTTCACCGCTCCGCTATTCGAAGTAAGAACGATTTTTAACGTTGGAGAAGAAGTATCCTGTCCTTCAACAAGTGAATAAGAAATCACCGCTCTTTTCGCGTTATCAAAATCGTTTGTCGCATTGGTAGGAACCAACATCTGTTTGGGGCTTTCATCCGGATAAAATACTACGCCAGACGTGGCATGTTCCACCGTACACAAACTCATAAATGTATTAGAGTTGCTATCATTGTCACTGTTAAGACAAGATGTAAATACAAATGCAGCAACGAACGCAACTGCAAACATTAAGAATTTCATTTTTTTCATTGCTATTATATTTAATTGTTTTCTATGTATAATCTTTTCTAACTTTATATCCATGTAAAGTAAACACAAACCTTATTGAAATACTGCATCTATATTTCAACTTTAACTATAATAAACATTTCTATTCGTTCTTTACCGTGGCAAATTCTCCTATATGTTCATCAACAAAATGTGCCAACATTTCCGTAACATCATCTTGCATTTCAAGGAACTCATCATCTAAATCACCTAATTTATCGTATTGTTCATACATAGCCATAAACTCTTCTTCCGTCCGTTCCTTTTCCAAATCTTCCTTATGCTTATCATAAATGGCTTTAGCATCATATATTAATTTAGAGAAATCCTTTGCTCCCATCAGACGCATAGCTTTGGCAAAAGGGTTATCAAAGATATATGGTCCGTAACCATTCTGAATTAATTGGATAAAACCTCCCGTTTCCACTTCATCGACAAAAATTCTAAAGCTGAGCAACGCATGTTGGTATCCGTTAAGTAAAGACATGGTTTGAGTATTAATTTGTCCACCTATAGTCTCTAAGTATTTATCCGTAAATACTTTAAGGAATGCAGACATGCTGTCTTCCGCTGCATGCTTCAAAACCTTATCGGACACTTCTATTCGACTTGTCACCATATAGTTTGATTCTTGATTTTTAATTCTTTTTCTCACGCACAAATGTAGGAATATTTTCTCATACTCTTGAATCTTTTATTTGGAAATCCTATATTTGCGTAAAAATATAATTAAGTAATGAGCAACATAAAAATATTTATGAACGATTGGTTGGAAATACATCCATACAATCGGCAACAAGATTCAGATATCTATTTCGTAGAGTTAGCTAACGACTTATATAATACCTATTATTTTACCAACGTTCCTCCTTTCTACCATAAAAAATTATGCTTGAATGTAGCAGCATACTTCGAGGATGTCATCTCAAAATTCGGTTTATGGGCGGCTTTCATTAAGAAGCATAAAGAACTTTACGGCAAACCTCTTCCTTTCTTTCGCATAAGCAATGACTATCTGGAAGACGAAATTAACGAAGAAGATATTCGTTTCATCATTTGGAATACTATTATTAAGATTCCCGGAAACCAAGGATATGTAAATCCTTTAGCATCCGAAATCAAGGAAATGGCAAAAGCATACTATCAGGTATTACGAGAAGAGTATGAGTCGGCTCCTGCAAACGATGTACTTACTAATTATTTAAACGATTTTAGTGACCGTAATGAAGCAAACTATAAACTGTTTTGGCTATTTGCCCGAACTTATCTAAATCAGCCTTCAGTGCAAGAATTCTCAGGAAGAGTTACGGTACAAGATAAGTTTGTCATTCCCTGCGGACCACTTGCGCTTTATCTGAAAGAATGGATGGAACTGCTTGTCCCCGATTATTTGTGTCAATGGAAAACTGTAGATGGGCTATTCTTTGAAACTCCTCAAATATCAGATGACATAAAAAACAGAAGCAAAGAAACGTATGAAAACTTTATCGAAGGAACGAATGGGAATACGATTAAATATTTTGTTAGCTACGATGAATTGAAACAGTTCTTTGTGGAAGTTCTAAAATGGCCAAACAATGATGACCATACAATGCCACAGTTGAAAAGCTCACGAAACTTTATAATGATGACCCATCCTGAAAAAGGTGTGTTGTTAGCGAAAGATCTGAACGAATATATAAAAGATCCTTTGAATGCTCAATATGATGAACAAAAAGCTAAGAAGAACGCGTTTAAACTTTTAATCACTCCAATGCTTTGTCCACCCGATTTGCTTCGTTATATTTTAAGCAATCATTTTCTACCCGATGCAGAGCTACCGGTCAATGGTGAAAAAGAAATGGTTCAAAACAACGCGGACTTTATAGCCAGACATACCTTATTATACTATTATCGTGGAGATTAATCACTCCATTTTCTTCAATTCCTGATAAAGCCGATGGATAGGAAGTCCCATGACGTTGAAATATGATCCGTGGATACTTTCTACTCCGGCATAGCCTATCCATTCTTGAATGCCATAAGCGCCTGCCTTGTCTAATGGACTGTACGTTTCAACATAATAACCAATCTCATCATCCGATAAATCCGCAAACTTTACATCTGTTGCCGACGTAAAGCTACGACGATTGTACTTCGTCATCAAAGTAACTCCCGTATACACCTGATGTACCTTACCCGATAATTCCCTAAGCATACGCTCGGCATCTTCCGCGTTCTTTGGCTTACCCATGATTTCTTTGCCAAGCACAACAACAGTATCCGCGGTAATCAGTAATTCGTTTTCCTCTATTTGGTCTTTATAAGCCATGGCCTTTTCCAGAGAAATATATTCCGCCACTTCTGAAGGTGGTAACGTGTCGGGATACGACTCTTCTATTCCCTGCAATGTCTTTACTTCATACGAAATGCCCAATCCTCCTAACAATTCCTTTCGCCTTGGAGAATTAGAAGCTAAAACTATATGATACTTCTTTAAATTATCCAACATACTCGTTCTATTTTACCAACCAAAAGCTTTCGCATGAGCCATCCATTTACCTTGAGCTTTCAAAACTTGCTCAATGACATCACGTCCGCAACCATGACCTCCCTTTTTATGAGAGATATAGGTTGATATCTCTTTTATTTCAGGCGCGGCATCCGCCGGACAACAAGGGAGTCCACACTGTTTCATCAACTCATAATCAGGAATATCATCACCCATATACAAAATCTCTTCATCTTTCAATCCGTATTTCTTTTTCAGTTGATCATATTCCTTCGTCTTATAGGCGGCTCCCATAAATATTTCTTTTACTCCAAGCCCCTCATATCTATGTTGTACTGCTTCCGAACGTCCTCCTGAAATAATAGCGACAACAAATCCTAACTTAACAGCCAACTGAATAGCATATCCGTCTTTTATATTAATAGTACGAGCCGGTTGTCCATCTTGGTATATATTGATCGTTTCACAACTCAACACTCCATCCACATCAAACACAATGGCTTTTATTTTGTTTAAATCGTAATTAATCATTTATCTTAAATTTCTCAGTCAGTAAATTCCAGCCTATTCTCATTATCTGATTGGTATAATTCTCCGACAAATATAACAAAAATTACTATATCTGTTCACTCCTGTCCGTTGAAATCCATTAACCTATCCTATGACACCATGAAAATACTGTGAAATACCGCTATACTCGGCAATCCTTTCGTCGTGTTTTAAACATAATTTTCCCATAAAGTAATGCATTTTTTCCCGAATATACTATCTTTGCACTTAAACCTTTTAATAATTACCATTATGAGAAAAAGACTACAGCTACTAATTGTGGTTATGCTATATATTCTTCCGCTTACCGCCCAGTCAGTTAAACAAAAAATCAGAGTAGGCGTCTTTGACGGGCACGGTGGAGCACAAACCTGCGTTTGGGAGGCTGTAGATGCTTGCAAGCTCGATGCTGATATAGATGTACGTACCATCACTACGGCAGATATTGCCGCGGGCGTGCTTTCGCGTCTCGATGCCATCATCGTGCCGGGCGGTGGCGGTTCTACCCAATACCTCAACATGGGTGAGGAAAATGTAAAGCGTATCAAAGCATTTATCGCGTCAGGCAAGGGAACTGTGGGTATCTGCGCAGGTGCTTACCTCTACTCCGACACGCCGGAATATGCCTGTATGCGTATCAATGGTGCCAAGGCAATAGATATCGAACACGATAATCGCGGACATGGCATCGCGGCCTTCTCCCTCAATGATGAAGGAAAAAAGATATTCCCTGAGATAGCCAACCGCCCTCTTTCCTATGTACTTTATTACGAAGGACCGATCTTTGTGCCTGCCGACAATGCACCAATCAAGTATCAATCGTTTGCCACCATGGAAAGTGATGTCCACGAAGAGGGCGATGCTCCTACCAACATGACCAATGACAAACCCTTCTTCATAGGTAATGAGTATGGCAAAGGACGTGTATTTAGCAGCATCGCTCATCCTGAAGCTACCCCCGGCATGATGTGGATGATACCTCGAATGGTACGCTGGACATTACACTTACCTTACAAGAAATATGGCAACAACGTGGTGCGCCCTGATGTTTACAACAAGGAAATGCTCATGACCAAAGCTGATTTGAAACAGGAAAGCAGCTATTACAAAACATTTCTCTATGGCAAACCCGAGGAAAAAGTATCAGCACTCGACTGGCTGCAAGCTCACCGATCGTGGGATGCCAAACGATGGGTGCAAGGGTTACTGTTCGATAATAGTCCGATGGTACGTGTGCGGGCAGCCAAATATATTGCCGAAACCGATTATATTCGCTATCTCCCCGACATGGAGGCTGCCTGGCAGACAGAACAGGATGGCAACTCCAAGGCACAGATTAAACACTATCTTGAAATGCTTAAGGCATTGATGCCATAGTCAATAAAACAACTACCACTCCGATACGTATGAATGTTTAAAATGATACGTATGAATTGTTTTATTGATACGTATGAGTTCCCGTATTCATCAGAAGAATTTGTCCGCTCACGCGTATAAGTAAACCGATTCATACGTGTCAATTTCTCTCCGTCTACGGATAATAAATTTAATAAACAAATAGGTTCGCAAGGTTCGGGAGGTTCACTTATGCACCTTTCGGAAGTAGAAAACCGTATAGAAAACACATAAAATATTGAATAAGAATAATATACAACATATAGACTATTAGTACACTGTCTTACATGTCAGATTCTATTTGGAGCAATATTAATCATTTTTTTCTTACAATAAAAAATGCTTCGAACATTAAAATGGAACAAGGTGGTTTGTTTTGTGCCCTGCACGATTCATCATGCTGTCTGCGGGAATAAAGAAAATGCAGCCAGCTAAAAATCAAAGGGAATATTTTCTCAGTCTTATTATCTATGACGGATAAATTTTATAGGGTGAATTCCGGATTACCTTGAAAAAAGCACTTTTTCTTGAGAAATGTTTACAATATAATTTTGAAATAATTTGTCAGAAAATAAATTTATCACACCCAATACAGCAAGTATATAAAGAGCAAAAAAGTTCTAAAAATAGCAATAAAAAGTGCATAGGTGAACCTCCCGAACCTTGCGAACCTAAAAAGATGCAAAAATGATGTTTTAGTATATTCAGAGTACGCTTTTTCGGAAATTAGAAAAAAATCGAACGGGTTATGCTCTTCGTTTACGAATACGGACCCCAACCTAAAAATCTGAAAAAGCAGGCTCTTCAACGACAAGGCGTGATGGTAACGAATTTTGATAAATAGAGAGATTGTTACACATTCATGTAAGTTGAACGAATTGATTTCTTCGAATTCACGATAATCAAGATTCAACAAACAGCTATAATAATATCGGGGTAACAAATAAAAAAGAAGAACACAAATAATTTGGAAGTCAATAATTTGTTATATCTTTGCACCCGGATTTATAGCAATATAATGTCTAACATAATTAAATTATTAACTAACAAATTTTTTAATGGCAGATTTAAAAGAAATCAAACCTGTTGGAGATTTCAACTGGGATGCTTACGAACATGGTGAAACAAACACTACCGTAAGTCGTGAAGATCAGGAAAAAGCGTATGATAATACGCTAAACAAGGTGACTGACCGTGAGGTTGTTGAAGGCAAAGTCATCGCAATGAACAAACGAGAAGTAGTCGTTAATATAGGCTACAAATCAGATGGTATTATTCCTCTAAACGAGTTTCGTTACAATCCTGAACTGAAAGTCGGTGATACTGTTGAAGTATATATCGAGAATCAGGAAGACAAAAAGGGACAATTAATCCTTTCTCACAAGAAAGCTCGTGCAACTAAGGCTTGGGACCGCATTAATGCCGCTCTTGAAAATCAAGAAATTATCAAAGGCTTCATAAAATGCCGTACTAAAGGCGGTATGATTGTGGATGTATTTGGTATTGAAGCATTTTTACCGGGATCACAAATTGATGTAAAACCTATTCGCGATTACGATGTATTCGTAGGCAAGACCATGGAATTCAAGGTTGTAAAAATCAATCAAGAATTCAAGAATGTTGTTGTTTCTCACAAAGCTCTTATCGAGGCAGAATTAGAACAGCAGAAGAAAGAAATTATCGGTAAGCTGCAGAAAGGTCAGGTTCTCGAAGGAACAGTCAAGAATATCACATCTTACGGTGTATTCATTGACCTTGGTGGTGTAGATGGTTTGATTCATATAACCGACCTCTCTTGGGGACGCGTAAGCGATCCACATGAAGTCGTACAGCTTGATCAGAAGTTGAATGTCGTTATCCTTGATTTCGACGAAGACCGCAAGCGTATTGCATTAGGCTTGAAACAGTTAACTCCACATCCATGGGATGCTTTGGATGCTAATTTAAAGGTTGGCGATGTTGTTAAGGGGAAAGTTGTTGTTATGGCCGACTATGGTGCTTTCGTTGAGATTGCTCCGGGAGTAGAAGGTTTGATACACGTATCAGAAATGTCTTGGTCACAACACTTACGCTCAGCACAAGACTTTTTGAAAGTTGGTGATGAAGTAGAAGCTGTTATTCTTACTTTAGACCGCGAGGAGCGTAAAATGTCTTTGGGCATCAAACAACTTAAACCGGATCCATGGGAAACCATTGAAGAGAAATATCCGGTTGGATCTAAACATGTAGCTAAAGTACGCAATTTCACCAACTTCGGTGTATTCGTTGAATTAGAAGAAGGCGTTGACGGATTGATTCACATCTCCGACCTTTCATGGACTAAGAAAATCAAACATCCGAGTGAGTTCACTCAAATTGGCGCGGACATCGACGTTATCGTTCTTGAGATAGATAAGGAAAATCGTCGTTTGAGCTTAGGACATAAGCAGTTGGAAGAGAATCCTTGGGATGTATTCGAAACAGTCTTCACAGTAGGTTCTGTTCATGACGGTCAGATTGTTGAAATGCTCGATAAAGGTGCTGTAGTTTCTTTGCCTTACGGTGTAGAAGGTTTTGCTACTCCGAAACATTTGGTTAAGGAAGACGGAACTCAAGCACACATGGATGAGAAATTACCATTCAAGGTTATTGAGTTCAACAAAGACGCTAAGCGTATTATCCTCTCTCACAGTCGTACTTGGGAAGAAGCTAAGGGTAGCGAGCAAAAGGTAGAACGTAAGTCAAAGAGAGCTTCTAAGAAAGATGAAACTCCACAGATCCAAAACCAAGCTGCTACAACAACTTTAGGCGACTTGGATACATTGGCTGCTCTGAAAGAACAAATGGAAAAAGATAATGCTAAATAATTAAGTTTTCCACACATATATAAAAAGGCTGTACTATTGACGTGCAGCCTTTTTTATATTCTATAAACTCCCCTTAACGATGTTTTCCTCATATTTGCCTTTCAGAGTAAAGAAAAAGAATTATATTTGTGCACATGGAAAAATTCGAAGTAAACATTCTTGGGTGTGGGTCTGCCCTCCCTACCATCCGTCATTTCGCGTCATCTCAGGTTATAAATATCCGCGAGAAGCTATTTATGATTGATTGTGGTGAAGGAACTCAAATGCAGCTTCGGCGTAGCAATCTGAAGTTTACCCGACTCAACCATATTTTTATCTCGCATCTCCATGGCGATCATTGCTTTGGTTTAATTGGCATGCTGTCAACATTCGACCTGTTAGGAAGAATCGCGCCGATACACATCTATGCATATAAGGATTTGGAAACACAACTAAAACCTCAACTCAATTACTTTTGCAAAGGAATGAGCTATAAGGTGGAATTCCATCATATAGATCCAAACAAAACGGAAGTGATTTATGAGGACCGCTCAGTCAGTGTTACTACTATTCCTTTAAAGCATCGTGTACCGACTTGCGGATTTCTCTTTCAAGAAAAGAAAACACCTGATCACATTAAACGCGATATGATAGACTATTATGAGATACCCATAGCCTACATCAATACCATTAAAAATGGCGGAGATTATACACTCCCCGATGGCAGAGTGATTTCACATGAGGAATTGACCACCCCATCGAATGAACCTCGCAGCTATGCGTATTGTTCAGACACCATATACTACAAAAAAATAACGGAACAAATAAAAGGTGTTACCCTGCTCTATCATGAAGCAACCTTAGCAAATGAAGATTTAGCACGAGCAAAAGAAGTGTTTCACACCACAGCCGGACAAGCCGGAAAAATTGCAAAGATCGCAAAGGTAAAGCAATTGGTCATTGGTCATTTCTCTGCCCGTTATCAAGATGAAAGTTTGTTGTTGGAAGAGGCTAAAGCCGTTTTTCCAAATACGATATTAGCCTCCGAGAATTTAAAGATTATATTATAGCAACCGACGATGGATGACTTTAACGAAAAAGAAGTGTTAGCTCTGCTTCAGGATCCGGCTCGATACCGCGATGCCTTTGAAAAGATTGTAAAACATTACAATGAACAGTTATATTGGCAGATTCGTCGTATGGTACTCGATCACGATGATGCCAACGACATTCTGCAAAATACATTTCTTCGGGCATGGGACAATATTGAATATTTTCGTGGCGAAGCTAAACTTTCTACATGGCTCTATCGAATCGCATTTAATGAATGCCTCAGCTTTCTGAATAAGAAAAAGGCCGAAAATAATACTTCCATTGATGATCAAGGAGCACAGATGGTCAATCAATTGGAAAGTGATGCTAATTTTGAAGGTGATGAAATACAAATACTCTTTCAAAAAGCTCTTCATACCTTGCCTGAAAAGCAACGTATAGTCTTTAACATGAAATATTTTCAAAATATGAAATATGAGCAAATTTCCGATATTGTAGGCACCAGTGTTGGAGCCTTGAAAGCATCGTATCATCATGCAGTAAAAAAAATTACAGATTTTTTAAAGGAACAAGTTTAAACCTTTTGCCATAAAATATATCATAAGATTATAAAAGAAAAAAATGAAACAAGAAGATGATTTGCTGAAAAAGGTTGGAACGAAGAATCCTTTCAAAGTTCCAGACAACTATTTCGAAAACTTCAACAAAAATATTATGGAGAAGCTTCCGGAGAAGAATGTTACGCCTGAGAAAGAAATTACTCTTTGGGATAAAGTAAAACCGTGGATATACATGGCAGCTATGTTTGCCGGTATCATGCTGATGTTCAAAATGTTTAATTCCATCAGCGAAAAAGCTCAGGTCGCAAATAATAAAGAAACTGCTCCCATTGAAGCAGTGGATAGTAACAATACGATAACGGATATCTCAGATCAATATATTGAGACAATGACCGACTACGCTCGAATGGACGATTATACATTATATCAATACCTCACAGAGGCTGATACCAATTATTGACAATTAACGATATGAAAAAATTAGTTTCACTTATTTGCATGTTGCTTTGCTGTATTTCTCTGACAATTGCACAAAATAAGCGCTTAAGTAAAGAGGAATTCAGAGCAAAACAAGAAGCTTTTCTTACCGAAAAAGCAGAATTGACTCCCGACGAAGCTAAAGCATTTTTCCCTGTTTATTACGAGTTGCAAGAGAAAAAGCAAAAAATCAACGATAGTGCCTGGCATAAAGGAAAAAAAATGAAAGAAATGTCAGACTCTGAATGTGAAAAAGCAATGAAAGATATGGCCAACTCAAAAATAGAGTGCGCTAAGCTTGATTTAGAGTATATCGACCAATTTAAAAAGGTCCTTCCCATAAAGAAAATTTGCGCTATTCAGTGGGCAGAAGTCCAATTCCATCGTCACATGCTAAAAATTATGCATGGTCGCGTACAAGGGCGCGAAGCGAAAAACAAACACAAATAAAACAGCAATAAATAAAAATTTTTTCAAAATCAGAGCCGATACTGTCGAGAGAAAGGATCGGCTCCATTTTTTATATAATACCTCTGTTCGGGATAAGGGAATTATTATATTATGCATTCTTATAATTTACAATCAATAAGTTATAAAAATACACGATAAAATAGCCTTTCCTAATCACCCGATTGATAGATACTTATATCCCATCGAACACATGTTAGTCTATTTCTCCTTTCTTTTCGCTTCGTCCCAAATCTTATCCATCTCTTCAAGCGACATATCTTTCAGGTTCTTTCCTTCTTTAATAGTATGTTGTTCCAGATAATTAAAACGACGGATAAATTTCTGATTAGTATGTTCCAACGCATTATCCGGATTCAAATGGTAAAGACGAGCTGCATTAATCAGACTGAACATCACATCGCCCAATTCCGCCTCTGCTTTCTCCTTATCCATACTCTCCACCTCTGTCTCAAACTCACGAATCTCCTCTTTCACTTTATTCCACACCTGAGAGCGATCTTCCCAATCGAATCCCACTGCACGAGCTTTATCCTGAATACGGTACGCTTTGATAACCGATGGTAATGATGACGGCACACCACTCAACACCATTTTATTACCATCTTTTTCTTTCATCTTCAGCTGTTCCCAATTATTTACGACTTGCTCGGCTGTATCGGCAGCAGCCTGACCGTAAACATGCGGATGGCGATAAATTAGTTTATCACAAAGCTTGTCACATACATCTTTAATATCAAAATCGCCACTCTCGCTACCTATCTTCGCATAGAAAACGACATGAAGCAACACATCACCTAACTCCTTACAAATGTTTCTTTCATCCCGATTAAGAATGGCTTCACTTAATTCATACGTCTCTTCTATCGTATTCGGACGCAAACTCTCATTTGTTTGCTTATGATCCCACGGACACTTCACACGAAGCGTATCCATAATATCTAACAGCCTTCCGAAGGCTTGCATTTGTTCTTCCCTTGTATGCATATCTAACTTTATTTGTTAAACAAAAGTAGCAATAATTTCTCCAATTATGCGCCATTTTTATTAATTTTGCAACTTGTTATGTGATAATCGTTATTAACAATATACAAAATGGAATTAGCAAGTAAGTACAATCCCACGGATGTGGAAGGGAAATGGTATCAGTATTGGCTGGACCATAAATTGTTTAGTAGCAAACCCGACAGTCGTGAACCTTATACCGTCGTCATTCCTCCGCCAAACGTAACAGGAGTGCTCCACATGGGACATATGCTTAACAATACTATACAAGATATCTTAGTCCGTAGAGCCAGAATGGAAGGCAAAAACGCATGTTGGGTTCCGGGTACCGACCACGCTTCTATCGCTACCGAAGCTAAAGTTGTAAATAAACTTGCAGAACAAGGTATCAAGAAAACCGACCTTACCCGCGATGAATTCTTAAAACATGCTTGGGCATGGACCGATGAACACGGAGGCATCATTCTGAAACAACTTAGAAAACTCGGTTGCTCGTGCGACTGGGATCGTACATCTTTCACCATGGACGAAGTTCGCAGTAAAAGCGTTATCCGCGTATTTGTCGATCTATACAACAAAGGGCTTATTTACAGAGGCGTACGTATGGTCAACTGGGATCCGAAAGCACTAACTGCACTAAGTGATGAGGAAGTTATCTATAAAGAAGAAAACAGTAAACTGTACTACCTGAAATATTACGTTGCTGAAGATGACGGTACCGGTGAGACCGGTGACGAAAAGGAAATAGTTCATCGCGACGCAAACGGAAAGCGGTATGCTGTGGTTGCGACCACCCGCCCTGAAACTATCATGGGTGATACCGCTATGTGTATCAATCCGAACGATCCGAAGAATCGCTGGTTACGAGGAAAGAAAGTCATCGTTCCATTGGTTAACCGTGTTATTCCGGTTATTGAGGACGACTATGTTGACATTGAATTTGGTACAGGCTGTTTGAAAGTTACTCCTGCTCACGATGTAAACGACCATATATTGGGTGAAAAATATAATCTGAAAACCATCGACATCTTTAATGATAACGGAACCATCAGCGAGGAAGCCGGAATATATGTCGGCATGGATCGTTTTGATGTCCGCAAACAGATTGAACTCGACCTTGAAGCTGCCAACTTGATGGAAAAGGTGGAAGCTTACACCAATAAAGTTGGTTTTTCCGAAAGAACCAATGTGCCTATCGAACCCAAACTTTCTATGCAATGGTTCCTGAAGATGCAACATTTCGCCAATTTGGCAACCGATCCGGTGATGAATGATGATATTCAATTTGTTCCGGCTAAATATAAAAATACATACAAGCATTGGATGGATAACATTAAAGACTGGTGCATCAGTCGCCAACTTTGGTGGGGACATCGCATCCCTGCGTACTTCCTTCCACAAGGGGGATATGTGGTTGCCGAGACAAAGGATGAAGCCGTAAAGATAGCCCAAGAAAAGACCGGCGATAAAGAATTAAAAGCTTCCGATTTGCGTCAGGATTCCGACTGTTTGGATACATGGTTCTCTTCATGGTTATGGCCTATATCGTTGTTCAACGGTATACTCAACCCTGATAATGAGGAAATAAACTACTACTATCCGACATCCGATTTGGTAACCGGTCCGGATATCATTTTCTTCTGGGTTGCCAGAATGATTATGGCAGGTTACGAATATCAGCACAAAATGCCTTTCAAAAATGTATACTTCACCGGTATTGTTCGTGATAAGTTGGGCAGAAAGATGTCTAAGTCGTTAGGCAACTCACCCGACCCGTTAATGCTGATGGAGAAGTACGGGGCTGATGGAGTCCGTATGGGTATGATGCTCTCCGCTCCTGCAGGAAACGATATCTTATTCGACGAAGCTCTTTGCGAACAAGGCCGTAACTTCAATAACAAAATATGGAATGCTTTCCGTCTGGTTAAGGGATGGCAAGTTGCTGATACTGAACAACCTAAATATAATGAGTTAGCTGCCCAATGGTTCGAAAGCATACTAACAAAAACAGCTGCCGAAGTTGCCGACTTGTTCAGTAAGTACCGTATCAGCGAGGCTTTAATGGCTATATATCGCCTGTTCTGGGATGAGTTTTCGGCATGGTACTTGGAAATGATTAAACCGGCTTATGGCGCGCCTATTGACAAAATCACATACGAAAAGACGTTAGAATTCTTCGATGGATTATTGAAGTTATTGCACCCGTTTATGCCATTCATCACGGAAGAGTTATGGCAGCATTTGGCCGACCGTAAAGACGGCGAAAGTTTAATGATAGAGAAGATGGAATTTGCTTCATCTTGGAATGAGCAAGTTATTAACGAGTTTGAAATGGTTAAGGGTATTATCAGCGGTATTCGTAACATCCGTACTCAAAAGCAGATTGCTCAAAAAGAAGTGCTCAACCTGCAAGTGGTTGGCGATAACGCCGTTGCAGAATATAATGACATCATGACCAAACTTTGTAACTTAAGAAGCATTCAAGTTGTTGAAAACAAGGCTGATGGCGCTGTTAACTTCATGGTTGGGACGACAGAATACGCTGTTCCGTTGGGCAACTTAATTGATGCCGACGAGGAGATAAAGAAGCTTGAAGCAGAATTAACTTACGAGGAAGGCTTCTTAAAAAGCGTTCTGAAAAAGTTAAGCAACGAGAACTTTGTAAGCAAAGCCCCGGCTAAAGTCATTGAAATGGAGCGCAAGAAACAGAGCGACGCGGAAAACCGTATCGCTGTTATTAAAGAGAGTATTGCCGTATTGAAAAAGTAATCTTATAATAGAACTTACTGTTGGCCGTTACTTGGCAAAGTGATGCGTATGAGTTGCTAAACTCATACGCATCATTCACTGAAAAGATACGCATAAACTCACTCACTGATACGCATCACTTTGACGGATGATACGCATCACTTGGCTTTACTCTCTTTTTAAACCTTATGCGTTATAAAGTCCTATTGTTGCATTCATTTAGAACAGCATAAACGGAATTGCCGGTCATCTGCCCTTAGAGACTATACAAAAGACTAAAACAAGAGCCTTTACCAAAGGCTGACACGCTCTGATTCCGAACGCCACATCTTATCGCCTTCCCTTACATTAAAAGCCTCATAGAATGCCGGCATAACAGACAACGGACCCAACACACGCCATTTCGCAGGGGAATGTTCGTTACTTTTAACCTGCGATGCCATAGCTTCAGGACGCATCTGCTCCATCCATGCCAATGCATAACCCAAGAAGAAACGTTGTGCAGGGGTATAGCCGGAAATAATCTCATTATGCTTGTATTGTGCCGTACGTTGAAAAGCCTCAAATGCCATGATTGTACCACCCAAATCTGCAATATTCTCACCCAAGGTGAGCTTTCCGTTGATATGCAAACTGTCAACTGTTACATAATCACTATACATCTTAACCACCTGCTCGGCTTTGACATCAAACTTTTCCTTATCTTCCTTTGTCCACCAATTACGCAAGTTACCTTGCGCGTCATAATTACAACTCCATCATCGAATCCGTGGGTAATCTCATGTCCGAAAGTACTCCCGATAATAGCATACAAAATAGCATCGTCCGGCATACGATTGCCGAATCCGGGAACAATAATATTACATCCCGGAATACAAATTTCATTATTCGACGGACTATAGTAAGCATTATAAGTCTGCGGCTGCATACCCCACTCCCATCGCTCAACCGGTTTACCATATTTACTTATCATACGGGCAAAACTCCATTGACGAACATTAATCATATTCTGTACATAAGAATCACGAGTAATCTCCAACTTGCTCATATCTTTCCAACGGTCGGGATAAGCCAATTTTTCATTCATGGCATTCAATTTCTGAAGTGCTTTCTCTTTGGTGGAATCACTCATCCAGTCGAGTTTCTTGATATGCTCAGCAAAAACTTCTTTCACTGCATTGCCTATCTCTGTAAACTTTTCCTTTACACCCTTCGGTAAATATTTCTCCACATAAACTTGGCCAACCAAATCTCCCAATGTTCTGTTGGTAGTGTTGACAACCCGTTTCCAACGAGGTTGTGGTTCCGGAATACCGTTCAAAGTCTTGGAATAAAAATTAAAACTCTTCATGTAAAGATCATCATTCAGATAATTGGCATAACCATCGATCAACATAAACTTCATAAAGTTCTTCCAATCTTCTATCGGATACTCGCGAAGCGTCATATTCAGCGCGATAAAAAATTCCGGTTGCCCGACAATGACCGTATCCACTTTCTCTAAACCTGCTTCTTTAAAATAAGTAACAAAGTCGAACGACGGAGTCATGGCACTGACTTTGGCCGTTGTCATTTTATGATAGTTCTCGTACGGATCACGCATATCTTCAGGATTTCGCGAAGCCTTAGCCATAGCAGTTTCTATCTCCAATTGTTTCTTTGCGGCAGCCTCAGCCTTATCAACATCATATCCCATCAACCGAAATACACTCTTTGTGTAGGTAACAAAGGCATCACGTATAGCTTTCGACTGATCATCCTGATTAAAATAATAGTTCTTACTCGGAAGAGATGTTCCTCCCTGCCCTAAAGAAACAGCTATGACATCACTGTTCATATCATCCTGTCCGACATAAAAGCTGAAGAATGGATTTTCACTAATAGAAGACAAATAGGCTGTCAACGCGCCGAGATTCCTCATATCCGACCATTGGTCAATCCTATCCAAATAATCTTTTAGCTCTGAAAGTCCTTTTTTATTCAGATTGACACTATCCATTCCGGAATAGTATAAGTCACCTATTTTTTGCTCGTTGCTTCCTTTTTCAAAATCCTTTCCGGATAAGCTCCTGCAAAGTTCCAACACCTGAGCTTTCACCGTATCGGCTACTATCGTAAAGATTCCATTCTCCTTCTCACTTGAAGGAATAGGATTCTCTTTAAACCACTGACCATTGGCAAACGACCAGAAATCATCTTGCGGACGAACCGTAGTATCGATATGCGCCACCAACGGATCAATAAAAACCTGTTGATCGCTCTTTCGGAGAGAACAAGAGAAAAAAGAAGCTGATAAAGCACAGCACCCTAACAAATAACCAATATTCTTCTTCATTATTATATACGTGTCTTTAGTAAAACCATTTTGAAAAGAGAAGGCATTTGTTCCGAACGGATCAAATGCCTCTCACTTATTTACATTCAAACTTATTTCTTCATCAAATCATCCAAGAATTTATCCAAATCCTCATCCAATCCTTTCATCAATTCTTCGTCTATTACAACCGTATCATTTTCATCCATAACAAGCAATTCGGTAACACTTTCTTTTTCATCGTCAACATAAACGAATGAATAAGGTTTCATTATATTCAAATCATCGAATGCTCCGCCCGATTTCATCTCATTAAGGATATTTCTTAAAATACGCTCTACCTCTGTATCGAAATCATCCTCATCATAGTCAACCCAGTCTTCAACAATGGCACGTGACAATTCACTATCATCATCATTATATATAATCAGTTCACCCACATCCTGCCTTGGCTGCAAATGGATATCGGTCACCACTTGATTTTCCTCAGAACCTCCCATGTATCTGCTGATAGCTTCTTTGATACATGAAATGATTGAAGCTTTAGACTGCTCACTGAATTTCATACTTAACTCCTATCTGTTAATCAATTCTCAAAAATACAAAGAAAAAAGGGACTTGCAACAAACTTTATCATTTTTTTTAATTTGACGTATCATTCTGTTTATTGAATCGTCGCATTTGAATATTCAATTGCACGATATCCTTTTGACGACTCAACAAAGCCACTTTATAATAATGAATCATATTCCGATCATTATCATTCAGTTCCTTTACCAACGATTCTGCCTTGCCAATAAACTCAACAGCCTTTTCTAAATCATCCTTCATCTCATAATAGAGCGCAATGTTAAAAGCCGCACGTGCCTTTATTTTCCCTTTCTTTGACGTATATACCTTGTTCCAAAGACGGTATGCCTCATCTAAATTATTCTCACGAAAAGCAACTCCGGCATCACGCATATCACTTATTCCTCCATCGTAATATGTACGTTGAATATTCAACCAGTAAGGAATCAGCGCGTCCGACAGTTTATACCCTGCATGCTTAGCTACCTCATCGGCAATTTCCCTATCTTTCAAACTTCCATATAAAACAAAAGTAAGAGAATCTTTTTCTGTTAAAGTCATAAAAGGTTTCTCTCTTCCCGGAATATACAGATGCACCAAAGAAACATATTTGGCCTCAGCAGCAGATTCAATAGAATCGAATAAATCATCATATACCTGAACATCCTTATTTTTAATATACAGGCGGTCGGCAGATATAATCATATCCGCGTCCAAATCATTCACCAATTGTTCCACTTGTTCTTGATGCAAAGGGTGATAGGTTTGCGAATCCTCAAGACTGTTTTGATAAAGTAAAGAATCACAGATAACCACTTTATCAAAATATTTTCCTTCAGCCAAAGCTGTTGCCAAATCTTGCGTTAACACACTTCCATTTCCCTCATACTCCCGTTTTCCGGAACGAACATAATAAGCTGAATCATATTCAGCCGGAGGCACATTATTTACGACAGCCACATTCCTCACCTGTTCGGGAAACGCGATTTTTGCCGGTTGAAGCTGGTCTATCTGAATCAACCCAATACTTCCACACGATGTCAACATTATGGCAACCACAGCAGCAATAAGAAACTGTAATCTCCTCATATATGCATATCTTTTCTTATTTTTCACAAATGTAATTCATTTATGATAAACAATGCGTTAAAAGGATTTAAAATGAAAAGAGCGGGCTAAATAACCCGCTCTTCTTAAGTATATAACTTCTATTATAAACCTCTTCCGTGACAATTCTTATACTTCTTACCACTTCCGCAAGGACAAGGATCGTTTCGTCCAATCTTCTTTTCAACACGAATCGGCTCCCGTTTAATATCCTGCTGGTTACGGGTATCCTGTGCAGCAGCTGCCTGCTGATTTGGATCGTTCAAGTCAACCTTAGTTTCATGATATTGTTGACGAGGAGTCGGCTGTTCAGGAGCTGCTGCCCTTATCTGTTCCGGTTCTTGCTGAACCGGAATTTGTCCACGCATCAATACGGAAATGGTATTATTATTGATGATATTAACCATATTATCAAACAAGTTGACAGATTCCAACTTAAAGATCAACAGCGGATCTTTCTGCTCATAGCTTGCGTTCTGCACAGAATGACGAAGATCATCCAACTCACGCAGATTCTCTTTCCATGCCTCATCAATGGTATGTAGCAGAATAGCTTTTTCAAAGCTCTTAACAATCTCTTTACCTTCTGTATTATAAGCGTCTTTTAAGTTAACCGGAATATTATACATGTGACGCCCGTCGGTAATAGGAATCAGGATATTTTCATACATCTCACCCTGATTTTCTTCTACCTGCTTAATAACCGGATAAGCTATTTGAGCCATACGGTCGGTCTTACGTTTAAAGTTGGCCATAGCTGTATCAAAGGTCTTTTCTGTCAGCTTATCATGATCGGTCTCATTATATTCATCCTCTGTAAATGGAATCTCCATCGCTAAAGTATGGAACATTTCTTCACGTACATTATTATAATCACCCAACTCAACTGCATACGCGCAACGATCCCAAATCATGTTGACAATATCCATACCGATACGCTCTCCCATCAAAGCATGACGACGTTTCGCGTAAATGACAACACGTTGCTTATTCATGACATCATCGTACTCCAACAAACGTTTACGAATACCGAAATTATTCTCTTCAACTTTCTTCTGAGCGCGTTCAATAGACTTGGATATCATCTTATGCTCTATCATCTCACCTTCCTTGAAACCTAATTTATCCATTACACCGGCTATTCTATCGGACGAGAAAAGACGCATCAGGTCATCTTCCAAAGAAACATAGAATACAGATGATCCCGGATCGCCTTGGCGTCCTGCACGACCACGCAACTGACGGTCAACCCGACGGCTTTCATGACGTTCAGTACCAATGATAGCCAAACCGCCGGCCTTACGGACCTCTTCGCTCAGTTTGATATCTGTACCACGACCCGCCATATTGGTAGCAATAGTTACCGTACTTGACTGACCTGCTTTAGCAACAATATCCGCCTCTTTCTGATGTAACTTTGCATTCAATACGTTATGAGGAATTTTACGCATATCAAGCATCTTACTCAACATTTCAGAAATCTCAACTGAAGTTGTTCCAACTAAAACAGGACGCCCCTCAGCAACAGTCTTCTCAATTTCCTCAATAACAGCTTTATATTTCTCACGCTTCGTACGATATACGCGATCGTTCATATCTTTACGTATAACCGGACGGTTAGTAGGAATGACCACTACATCCAGTTTATAAATATCCCAAAACTCACCGGCTTCAGTCTCTGCTGTACCTGTCATACCTGCCAACTTGTGATACATACGGAAATAATTCTGCAAAGTAATCGTCGCGAAAGTTTGAGTCGCGGCCTCAATCTTCACACCTTCCTTGGCCTCAACTGCCTGATGTAAACCATCTGACCAGCGGCGACCTTCCATAATACGCCCCGTCTGCTCATCAACAATCTTCACCTGACCATCAATAACAACATACTCATCATCCTTATCAAACATAGCATACGCTTTCAACAGCTGAAGAATAGTATGAACACGTTCCGATTTAACAGCATAGTTCGTGAGTAACTCATCTTTCTTTGCCAACTTATCCTCTTCTGAAAGGTCTTTTTCATTCTCCAGTTCCGCTAACTGGGCTGTAATATCAGGTAAAACGAACAAATATGGATCCGGATCATTACCTGTTAACTTATCAATACCCTTATCTGTCAAATCTACACTGTTTAGTTTCTCATCAATAACAAAAAGTAAAGGATCAGTAACCTCATGCATACGTTTATTGTTCTGCTCCATGTAAATCTCTTCAGTCTTCAACATTCCGGTTTTTATACCCGGTTCACTCAAAAACTTGATGAGAGCTTTGTTTTTCGGATAGGCCTTATGACTGCGATACAAAGCTAAAAAACCATTATCTATATCTTTTTGCTCAGAAGAAGCAATCAAACGCTTCGCTTCAACCAAATAATTTGTCGCTAACTGTTTCTGTAGTTCAAACAATTTCTCAACCACCGGTTTGTATTGTTCATACATCTGATCATCACCCTTAGGAACAGGGCCTGAAATGATTAACGGAGTACGGGCATCATCAATCAATACAGAGTCAACTTCGTCGACAATGGCATAGTTATGCGCACGTTGAACCAAATCCTTTGGGCTAATGGCCATGTTATCACGCAGATAGTCAAAGCCAAATTCATTATTAGTACCAAATGTAATATCTGCCATGTAAGCCTTACGGCGAGATTCAGAATTTGGCTGATGTTTATCAATACAATCGACACTCAATCCATGGAATTCATAAATTGGCCCCATCCACTCAGAATCTCGTTTTGCCAAATAATCATTGACCGTAACCATGTGAACACCATTACCGGTCAAAGCATTTAAAAATACCGGTAAAGTAGCTACCAACGTTTTACCTTCACCGGTTGCCATCTCCGCAATTTTTCCCTGATGAAGGACAACGCCACCAAATAACTGTACGTCATAATGAATCATATTCCAAACGATTTCATTACCTCCGGCCATCCAATGGTTAACATAAATAGCCTTGTCCCCTTCTATACGCAAAAAGTCCTTACCTTCTGCCGCCAACTGACGGTCAAAATCAGAAGCCGTAACAATAATTTCTTCATTCTCTGTAAAACGGCGGGCTGTATCCTTGACAATAGCAAAAGCCTCAGGCAATACTTCATTCAAAACCTTTTCATAAATTTCAAGGACTTCTTTTTCTAACTTATCTATCTCATTGAATACAGGCTCACGTTCTTCAATCTCCAGCGTTTCAACCTTAGCCTTTAATTCCACAATTTTCTTCTTATCATCCACTACAGGAGCTTGAATACGTTCTTTCAACTCTAAAGTCTTGGCACGAAGCTCATCATTACTTAATTTAGAGATATTAGGATATACAGCCTTTATCTTATCAACCCACGGTTTAATCTCTTTCATATCGCGGGTAGCTTTGTTTCCAAACAACTTCCCGACAAATTCATTAAATCCCATTGTATGTATTATTTTTATTTTCTAATTAATTTTGAGAGCACAAAGTTACAACAAATTACAAATAATAGCTTGATGTAACTCGCTTATTTTTTGAAATTTGAAATCGGAGATAAAGTAGAAGCGTTGGGTGCCCGTATTCTTAATGATTGTGCTACGGTAGGTGCTATATGACCTATTTTAATCGGAGTCTCAATAATTTCAGGTCTTACATCCCACCCCACTATATATAAAGGTACAGATGTATAAGCATGACGAACAACTTGTTTTATTCCTGTCTGATCATTAACAATAACCCATCCCGGTAATATTTCAACCCAAATATCACCCGAACAGGCAGCATTATAATGATTTTTTATTTTTTCCAAATCAGGAGTCCATGACCCCAATTGCATACGCTGTGAGGTATATACTTCTTTTACACCACTGAACTGCACCAAAAAATCTGCGCACTCGTTCATAATAGCTGTCAGATTCAGATTTTTCCTCTCCAACAATTTATGATTCAGATATATTTCCTGATTAGTAAAAGTTTCTACATATTGTCCATCTCCATGAAGTGCTACTAAATACATATTTAATAACGCAGCACATCGATTCATGTGAAATTCTCCACCGGGAATTCTATATTGAACAGGATAAGCAGATTCAGAATCCGAGAATCCGGTAGAAGTAATAAAAAACAATATATTACGAAGCCCCACCCTCCTATCAAGCATTTCTAACAAATCAGCTAAACTATTATCCAAACGCGCATACGTGTCCTGCATCTCCATTGCATAATCTTCTGCAGGGAGGTGATTATAATTTCCTGCGTAATATGCGATTGAAATAAAATCGGGAACTTCATCATTACCTATATTCGCCCCGCTTAAACAAGCATTAACCAATTTATTCACCTCGTCATTAACCATCGGGCTTGTTTTAAATCGGCGGTACTTATTCACCTTTTCATCTTTAAAATTATGCTTGAATGTTTGTTGATTAGCCTCCACCGTAAGATAATGATAGACCCCGACAGGTAAAGAAGGTACCCAACTTATATTGTCAATCCGAGTATCCAAACCATCATTGTCATTGATATTAGTCACCCAATTTGGAAAAGAACCATAAAAAGTACTACCACTCCATTTTCCTGTATCATCATTAATCCAAAAGGCGCCTTTCGCGGCATGTCCGGCAGCAATAACTGCCATTTCACGAGTCGGAGCAATAGAATACACTTCCGACTTACCTTGAGTAGCAACCATCAGTTCATCAGATAAATTTGACACTTTTAAATT
Source organism: Phocaeicola oris (assembly GCF_021295095.1). Classification (GTDB taxonomy): domain Bacteria; phylum Bacteroidota; class Bacteroidia; order Bacteroidales; family Bacteroidaceae; genus Phocaeicola; species Phocaeicola oris. The sequence goes on along the minus strand of NZ_JAJLQX010000011.1, from coordinate 67,260 downwards.
TACAGGAGACGTAGACTCTGACGAATAAATTCCCATATAATGTGAATCATCAACACAGTCTACATTTCGAAGTGTATTACGATCCATATACATATTCCCCACAATACCATTCATGTAAGGAACTGTTCCTGTATGAATTGCAGCAACTGCAGATGCCTGATCTACACCTATAAAATCATACTCAACATGCTGATAAATCCGTGCCTCTTTTTTTAAACGCTTGAACCCTCTAGAGCCATACAATGCCTGAAATGCATCCAAATAATCTGACCGTAATTGGTCAATAGTTAATCCGACCACCAATTTTGGAACTTCAGACACATTTTGTGCTTGTAAGCTCAAAGCAAAAAAAGCAAAAAGAGACGTGAGTATATAATCCTTTTTCATTTATATATTCTGTAAACAATCAAATGACCTATCGAAGTAACAAGCAAGCTACATGCCAAAAGTATAACGGAAGCGTTAAAAGTTTGTGGCACAAGGCTCATTAAAATCAAAAAAATTATTAAATAGACAATGTTTATATAATGATATCTATCTTTTTTCTTCTTTATATCCTTATATATCATCCATGGGAGATACATTAATGGAATAGGATTAAGCAATACAAACAACCAATTACTGTTCACTGTTGGATGGGAAGAAAAGAACATGAGAAAGAATATTATTCCCCCCGCAATACCCTGCAGACCAAAGAAGAATAGATCCCAAATCCATATAATTTTTTTTCGTTTCCACTCTATAGCAACAATTATTATGGTAATAATCAACAATAGTATAGTACATATCAATGGAGAGAAAACAAACCCTTGGGGTAAAGATTTGTTAGTAAAAAGTTCTAAATATCCTTCACTTAGAACCAAATTACGAGTAGCAACAGACGTTACAATTTGAGCATCCCTCATATAGCTTAACAGATAAAATGGAGCAAACATTTGTAAGCGCATATCTATTGGCTTGTCTGCATCTTGTCCTAATAAAAGGTCAATGCCAAATTCATCCCATTTACTATCCTTTGTAAATTCATGAATAATAGAACGAAACGACTTCACTTCCTCTCTCTTTTGATAAACAACATTTCCATCTATACATGCTTCAAACATATCGCGAGCACGAGTAGTACAATTGTTATAAAAATAATTATACCTATATGTCCGGTTCTCTGGTTTATAGTTTTCTATTAATCCATTCCATAGCCGGGCAGACTCACTTTGGGTTAAATTTAAAGTCTGATAATAGATTCCCGTTCCTCGAAACTTATATTGGGAAACAAAATCACAGAATTTTTCCACACCCAATTCATAATCAGTCTTCCCTTCTACAAAACGTATCACGAAATTCGGCGCATTAAAACTGAACATACCATAATTGAATACGACATCCATCTTTTTAGTAAAGTTCTGACATCGTAATGCAGTATGACCAAAGAGTTGATATATCTCCTGCCCGGGTTGGCATGTCAACAAGCTCCACTGCAAACTATCTTGTTCAATAGCATAAATCGGTACGAATGAGAAGAAATAAACTATATATAGGATAAGCTTTTTCATGCAATAAGACATTCCATTTTAAGAAGACAAAGATACTTCAAACGTTTGATTTTTGCTCTATGCTTTAGTTAAAATCTATCCTATCGAACTAAAAAATCCATTAAAATATCATTAAATCTACACAAATAGTCAAATTTGATGCCCAAGTTATTCATTTTTTAATTTACTTTGTATCCGAATTAAATTCAATTTTAGAAAAAAGAATAATAACTCTTTTTGTTTTTTTAACTGAGAGGAAGTGTTTTTTTTTGATAGAAAGGTAAAAAAGTAGCATATTTGCAACTAAATTTATTTTTGAGTTGTTTATAGATAGAAAGAATATAAGGTAATGATCAATTTAAAAAAACTGATAAGTGCTGCGCTCCTAAGCACATTAGCATTAACAAGCTTTGCACAAAACGGAGTGTCTCCAAGCACAAATTCACCTTATACCCGTTATGGATTTGGTCAACTGACAGACCAAGGATTTGGTAGCAATAAGGCAATGGGAGGTATTGGCTATGGTTTACGCAATGGTTATCACATAAATGCAATGAACCCTGCGTCCTATTCTGCAGTTGATTCATTAACTTTTATTTTTGATGTAGGATTTTCTCTTCAAAATGCAAATTTTAAAGAAAAAGCCTATCAATCGAATGTGAAGAATGGTCGTTTTGATTACGTTGGTATGCAATTTAGACTATTAAAAGGATTGGGTATGACAATTGGATATTTACCCTACTCGAATGTAGGTTATAATTTCTCAACGTCGAAAAACATAACCGATAAAGCTACAGATGAAGTAATAACTTCCACTTCCACCTATGATGGTAATGGAGGCTTGCAACAAGCTTTTGTGGGATTAGGTTATAATGTTTTGAAAAATTTATCGATAGGAATAAATACAGCATATTTCTATGGGACAATTGATCATACTATAACTAACGGATTCAGTAATTCGAATGCGTACTTAAGTATGAAAGGACATGAAATAACAGTGCGTGACCTTAAATTTGATTTAGGTCTTCAATACACTCAGAACATTAATAAAAATAATAAGTTCACTATTGGCGCAATTTATGGAATAGGGAAAAAATTGAATAGCAAAGGCATAAACTTCAATGAATTGGAATACTATAATTCTAAAGGCTCCTTGTCTGTGCTTAGCTATTCTGCCGATACATTAAAAAATTGTTTTGAAATACCTAAAACAATCGGCGCAGGTTTAACTTATATATATAAGGACAAGCTGACTATTGGAGCTGACTTCACTTTACAGAAATGGGGAAATGCATTGTTTTTCAATAAAAGTGGAGAATTTGTTGATCGCAAGAAAATATCTCTTGGCATTGAATACCTTCCAAATAAAATTGGAAGGAAATACTTTAAAAGAATATATTATAGAGCCGGTGCTTATTATTCACAGCCATATACAAAAATCAATGGCAAAGAAGGCACAGAAGAATTTGGTGCCAGTATTGGGTTAGGTTTGCCGTTATTCTTATATAACTACAAATCTTTCTTGAACATCTCTGGACAATATGTACATATAAAATCTAAAGTTAGTGGCATGCTTGAGGAAAACTATTTGAGAATCAACATCGGATTAACGTTCAATGAACGTTGGTTCATGAAATGGAAAGTTGATTAATACGAAAGAATTTGAGTGAATTAATAACAAATTAAATTTAATATAACGATGAAAATGAAGATTTTTACAGCATTGTTTATCCTGTCTTTGGGAGCAACAAGTGCATTTGCTCAGACTGGAGCATCTGATGGTTCTCGTTTCGGTCATGGCGAAGATAGCTTAAGATGCTTACAAAACATTAGTATCTATACAGAGTACGTAAAGACTGAAAACTACAAAGACGCTTACACTCCATGGAAAACAGTATTTACCGAAGCTCCTTGGGCTCAGGTAGCGACTTATACTAACGGTGCCAAAATTTTACGTTGGTTCATTGCCAATGAAAAAGAGGCTGCTAAACAGAAAACATACTTTGATGAATTAATGAATGTATACGATCAACGTATTAAATATCTGGACAAGTTGAACTCCATTATTAAGAACCCTCAAACTGAAGGTGAAATCTTAGGAATGAAGGCTCATGATTATTATACTATGGGGGGGACGGATGTTAAAACTGCATACAATATGTACAAGCAATGCTTAGACCTTGAGAAATCCAAAGCAGAATACTTTGTAATGACTGAGTTCATTGATATATCTTCCCAGTTAGTTAAAGCTGACCCGAATCATAAAGAACAATTTATTCAGGATTATTTGCTTGATTCAAGTTTAGCAGATGAAGCATACAATAATGCTAAACCTGCAAAAAAAGAACAGATGAAGCAAACTAAAGAAAATATCGATGCATACTTTATCAATTCCGGAGTTGCTACTTGCGATAATTTACAGTCTATTTATGGTCCTAAAGTGGAAGCTAACAAGACTAACCTTGAGTATCTGAAACAAGTCATTAGTGTTATGCAGATGTTAGGATGCACAGAACAGGATGCCTACTTTGAAGCGTCTGAAGCTGCACATGCTATCCAACCAACTTCAGCTACAGCTCTTGGTTGCGGTTATATGTATTATCAGAAAGGCGACCTTAACAAGTGCATTGATTACTTTGATCAAGCCATTGACCTTGAATCAGACAATGCTAAAAAAGCAGATATCTCATACAAAACTGCTGTTATTCTTCTTTCCAAAAATCAATTGTCTCGTGCTAAGTCATATTGCCAAAAGGCTATCAGTTTAAATTCTAATTATGGAAAACCATACTTACTGATTGCTCAGATGTATGCTCAAAGTCCACGTTGGAGTGATGAAGGTGCATTAAATATGTGTACTTATTTCGTTTGTATTGATAAATGTCAACGAGCAAAATCTGTTGACCCAAGTTGTACAGAAGAAGCAAATAAGTTAATCTCAACTTATTCTCGTCATACTCCTAAAGATGAAGATTTATTCTTCCTTGGCATGAAAAAGGGTGATTCAGTAACAGTTGGCGGATGGATTGGTGAAACAACAACCATCAGATAATGAAACATACGGTTGATACACATAAGTTAAACCTATTTATATTAAACATAACAGTCACTTGCTGGGTGGCTGTTATGTTTATTTTATTCCCAGCTTGTTCTGGCAAAAATAAAAACCTTATAAAAAATCTTTCTATAAAAGATACTTTGCCGACAATGACTACTCTAGGTGTTACGACTTATATTTCCGATTCCGGCTTAATCAGATACAAAATTGTAGCAGATAAATGGGAAATATTCAGTACAAAGAATCCACCTTACTGGTCGTTTGAACATGGGATTTATTTAGAAAAATTCGATACCTTATTTCATATTGATGCCAGTATTAAATCAGACACTGCCTATTACTATAATAAGACAAGACTTTGGGAACTTAGAAACAATGTCCACATTCAAAACTTACAAGGGGATAAGTTCGATACACAATTACTTTTTTGGGACGAAGGCAAACAAAAAATTTATTCTAATAAATTCATTCATATCGAACAAGCCGACCAAAGTATGATTGACGGACAATTTGGTTTTGAATCAAATCAACAACTTACAGAATATACTATATATAATAGCTCCGGTATGTTCACTGTTGCTAATTCTGATAGTACTCAAAACAATAACTCTGAAACTAATACAACCTCTGACAGTTTAAATATCAGACCATCAAGCATAGCCCGACCTTCAATAAGAAAAGACTATGGAAGTGAGTTGCGATCGCTGAAAGATACCATCAACGCCAAAACTCCTTCTAAAAATTAATATATATGAGTCTCTTTATAGAATTACTGATTACAATGGCTTTTTCTGCATTCTTCTCAGGAATGGAGATTGCCTTTGTATCTTCAAACAAGCTTCTCTTTGAAATGGATAAAAGCGGAAGTAACAGTCTCACTTCAAAAATTCTGTCCATATTCTATAAACGCCCTAATGACTTTATTTCAACTATGTTGGTTGGCAATAATGTGGTTCTGGTTATTTACGGCATTCTGATGGCCCGACTTATTGACCAACATTTTCTGTATGGTTTAATATCGAATGACTTCCTTAAAGTTCTGATTGAGACAGTTATCTCTACACTAATTATTCTTGTTACCGGAGAATTCATGCCAAAAGAACTTTTTAAGATTAATCCGAATTTTACATTAAATCTATTCGCTATACCTGCCTATATATGCCATATCTTGCTCTATCCTATCAGTAAAATATCATCCGGATTATCCGGAATCTTTTTAAGAATGACCGGAATAAAAGTAAATAAAGAAGTAAGTGATAAAGCATTCTCAAAGGTAGACTTGGATTACCTTATTCAAAGCAGTATCGATAATACAGATAAAAAAGAAGATATTGATACTGATGTGCAGATTTTCCAAAATGCACTCGACTTTACTAACATCAAAATACGTGATTGCATGGTTCCACGTACTGAAATTGTTGCAGTCCCATATAGTGCATCAACAGATGAACTAATGGCAAAATTTGTAGAGAGTGGAATCAGCAAAATCCTTATCTTTCAAGATAATATTGACAATATCATCGGATATATTCACTCTTCTGAAATGTTTCGTAATCCAACTACATGGAAAGAACATCTGCGGAAACTCCCCATTGTCCCGGAGACAATGGGTGCCCATAAATTATTAAAGTTATTTATCCAGCAAAAGAAATCCTTGGCAGTGGTGGTTGATGAATTTGGTGGAACAAGTGGTATTATAGCATTGGAGGATTTAGTAGAAGAAATTTTTGGCGACATAGAAGATGAACATGATACAAGTAACTATGTAGCAAAAGATTTAGGTAATAACGAATATGTTATGTCCGGACGTATGGAAATAGAAAAAGCCAATGAGATGTTCTCCCTCGATTTGCCTGAGAGTGATGAATATCAAACCATTGCAGGACTTATTTTAGATCAATATCAGAGTTTTCCAAAAATGTACGAAGTTGTGAAAATCGGTAAATATGAGTTCAAGATTATCAACGTTTCTACTACCAGAATAGAATTAGTTCGATTAAAAGTAGTTGAATAAACTATTTTTTTAAGAAAAATATAGTTAGTAAGTTCCTTTTTTTGTATCTTTGGGCGCGATTTACGGATTTTAATAAGAAATAATAATAAAAATTAATTCATAAAATGGCAACATTACAGAAAATCAGATCTCATGGCCCACTTTTGGTCATCGTAATCGGTTTAGCCCTCTTTGCTTTCATCGCGGGCGATATGTGGAAAGTTATCCAACCACATTCACAGAAACAGGATGTGGGCGTTATTAATGGTAAGACACTTAACGTTCAGGAGTTCCAACAAATGGTTGATGAGTATACCGAAGTCGTCAAAATGGCTCAGGGGGTAAATGCATTAAATGATCAGCAACTTACACAAATAAAAGATCAGGTATGGCAGACTTATGTCAACAATCAGTTAATTTCTACTGAAGCAAAGAAGCTGGGCTTAACGGTAACAGATAAAGAAATACAGAATATCATTGACGAGGGAACAAATCCTTTGTTGACGCAAACACCATTCCGTAACCCTCAAACCGGTGCTTTCGATAAAGATGAATTAAAGAACTTCCTTGTTCAATACGCAAACTTAGGCAAGAACAATAATATCCCTGCACAATATGCTGAATATTATGAGAAACTGGGTACATATTGGAAATTCATTGAGCGTACTCTTCGTGAATCTACTTTAGCAGAGAAATATCAAAACCTAATTAATAAGTCTATTCTTTCTAACCCGATTGATGCACAGAACAGTTTCGATGCACGCACTATTCAGACAGATGTTTTATTGGCTGCTGTTCCTTTCTCTTCTATTCCAGATTCAACAATCAATATTACAAAGGAAGAAATTCAGAAACTTTATAATCAGAAAAAAGAAACATTCAAACAGACTGTTGAAACTCGTAATTTCCAATACATTGATGTAACCGTTGTTCCATCCGATTCTGATCGTGCTCAAGTAAAAAAAGAAGTAACTGAATATGCTGAACAATTGGCAAGTCCAACGGCAGATTTAGCAACATTCATCCGCTCTACAGGATCTACTATAAACTATAGTAATATTGCAATTAACAAGACTGTTTTACCGACTGACGTAAGTTCGCACCTTGATTCTGTAGCTATTGGTGAAGTATTTGGTCCTTACTATAATCAGGCTGATGATTCTTACAACGCATTCCGTGTTATTGCAAAGGTTTCATCTCCCGATTCCATTCAGTTCCGTCAGTTGCAGGTTGCTTTAGAAACGTCTGATAAGACTAAGGCTTTAGCTGATAGCATCTTCGGAGCGCTGAAAGGTGGAGCAGATTTTGAAAATATCGCAAAAACATACGGCCAGAATACGGAATCAAATTGGATTTACACTCCTGCATTCGAAGGTTCTGCCATCAACGAAGATAATGCTAACTTCCTCAACTCTTTGATTAACGCAAGCATTAATGAGTGGAATATGCAGAAAGTCGGTCAAGGTTTCATTATCTCTCAAGTTCTTGATAAGAAGAGTTATAAAGATAAGTATAACATCGCAGTCGTAAAACGCCCTGTTGAATTCAGTAAAGACACTTATAACAAGGCTTACAATGACTTCAGCCAGTTTGTGGCTCAGAATCCTAAGAAAGAAGATGTACTGAAAAACGCGGAAAACAGTGGATATAATATTTTGGAACGTAGCGATTTTAATAGTGCAGAGCATTATGTTGGCGGCGTCAGCAATACCCGCGAAGTTATTAAATGGATTTTTGGCAATAAAGAAAATGAAGTTTCTCCTTTATTCGAGTGTGGTAACAATAACCACTTAATGATTGTCATTTTAAACAGAATCAACAATGCGGGATATCGCAACATTAATTCTGTTGCTGACGTGTTGAGAGCTGAAATTGTTCGTGGCAAGAAGGCAGAACAGATCATGGGCCAGATGAAAGGTGTAGATTTTGCTGCAGCAAAGGCCATTCCTAATGCCCTTTCCGATACTGTTAAGCATATTACATTCGCTGCTCCTGTTTACGTTGCAGTAACACGTGCAAGTGAACCTGTCCTCAGTGCTTATGCCAGCAAAACAGAAGTTAATAAGACCACAGCTCCTATTAAAGGTAATGCAGGTGTTTATGTTATGCAAGTCATTAACCGTGAGAAAGGTACAGAAACATTTAATGATGCTAACGAGGAAGCATTAGTAAAATCTAATCTGAACCGTTATGCAAGCATGTTCATTTCCGACCTTTATGAAAAAGCAAAGGTGAAAGATGAACGTTATCTGTTCTTCTAAAGAAAATAAAATATATTATTATAACGAGGGGGCTGCTTCTTTTGAAGCAGCTCTCTTCTTTTTATATCCCTCTATGTTTTAATCTGCAAAAATACTTTTAAAGGAGAAATTATTTTTGTTTCTTTGTATGTTCAACGTTAAAGACATTAGTATGACTAAAGAGGAACTGATGCGCAAAGCCATTCGGCTCTCCATTGAGAATGTTAAAAAAGGTGGTGGTCCTTTCGGTGCTCTCATCGCACGCAATGGTGAGATTATCGCTACAGGAGTAAACCGCGTGACGGCTAAACATGACCCAACAGCACATGCCGAAGTCTGCGCTATTCGTGCCGCTTCTCGAAAATTAGAAACATTCGACTTGAGTGGATGCGAAATCTATACATCTTGCGAACCATGCCCAATGTGTTTGGGAGCTATCTATTGGGCTCATCTTGATAAAATTTATTATGCCAATAATAAGACTGACGCGGCAGAAATCGGATTTGACGACTCTTTTATATACGATGAGATGGCATTAAAACCGAGTAATCGACAGAAACCTTCAGAAGCTCTTTTAAGAGACGAAGCTATTAAGGCATTCAAGGACTGGATGAACAAATCTGATAAAATAGAGTACTGATGGACATTGACTCTTCCCTGAAGAATTATATAAAAAAAGAAATCATTCCCCTGTACGATCAGTTTGATAAAGCACATCAACGCTCACATGTCACAGATGTAATAAACGAAAGTTTAAAAATTGCTTCGTACTACCAAGTTGACATCAACATGGTCTATACTATTGCAGCCTACCATGACATCGGGCTTTGTAAAGGAAGAGACCTGCATCATCTGGTATCCGGCGAATTGATTAGAAAAGACCGTAAGTTACGTCAATGGTTCTCGGAAGAAGAAATTGAAATAATGGCGGAAGCAGCTGAAGATCATCGTGCATCCAATGATTATGTCCCCCGCTCTATATATGGAAAAATAGTTGCTGAAGCAGATAAAGAATTAGAACCTATGATATGTATCAGGCGTGCTGTACAATATAATATGACACATTATCCGGAACTCAATTTTGAAAGAAAATATCAGCAAATTATCGGCCATCTGAAAGAAAAATATGGAGAAAGCGGGTATATGAAGTTATGGATTCCAGAATCGAACAACGCAACATATCTTTCAGAACTCCGTCAACTCATCAAGAATGAAATTAAAATTCGCCCTATCATCGAGAACATGATAAACGAGGAATTAGAAAAAGAATTATCATATAAATAGAAAAATGAAAAAGCTATTACTCACTTTATGCTGCGCAAGTACACTCTTTGCCTGCAGCAGTTCTAAAACAGGAGGTGTCATCAGCGGACAGTTAGACAGTCTCAACGTAAAACGACTCTATGCCTGCGTCGTAAACGATGACTTTACAGCACTTGCCCGTATGGATACTATTGCCGTTACAAACGGTCAATTCACCTATAACTTTACCGATTCTGTCGCACGTATCATTACTATTATGCCCGATCGTTCAGAAAATCCTGAAGGTCAGGTACTCGGTGCTGTTGAATTGCTCTTCTGCCCCGGAGAACAAGTTAACATTACGGGAACATTAGCAAATCCTACGCTTAGCGGATCCAAATTCTTTACGGAATACAATGAAGTAGATAGTAAAGTTAAACCTATGTTTGAAAAATTGGATGAGAAATATCAGAAACTCATTAAACAAGAAGCACCTCAAGATTCCCTTTCAAAAGCTTACCAAGCTGATTACAATAGTGTTATGAAAGATGTTCAGAATATAGTACGTGACTTTCTAAACTCTCATCAAGATGAAGCCGGTGTTTATTTAGCTGCCAAATATATGGGACCGGAAATGCTGGACTTTTATGCCAAATTACCTGAAAAAATCAAGAATGGTCCGTTACGTTCATTCATCAACACTACCACTATTCGTGCACAGCAAGAAAAAGAAACAAAAGACGCTGCCGATAAGATTAAAGAAGGCAATATCGCCCCCGACTTTACTTTGAAAGATCAAAATGGAAAAAACGTAACTCTCTCATCCTTATATAACAAAGGCAAATATACCATGCTCGATTTTTGGGGAACTTGGTGCATTTGGTGTATGAAAGGCATTCCTTCTATGCAGGAACTCTATAAAACTAATACAAACAAACTTGAAATTCTTAGTATCGACTGCAACGATAAGGCCGAAGACTGGAAATACTTTATTAAAAATAACAATGTTCCATGGACCCACGTAGCTGATACCGCAGAACAGGTTGTCTCCCAATATGGCATTCAAAGTTTCCCGACAAAAATTCTCCTCGATCCAAACGGAAAAATCATAAAGATTTCCGTTGGAGAAGAACCGAATTTCTATAAAGAAATAACCGATATCATAAAATAATCATGAGGCTTTTTATGAATAGATAGCTGATACGGATCAACGTTAGATTTGATACGGATCAGTGTGAAGCTTTATACGTATGAATCGTCCAACTCATCCGCATGAGTTGAGCAAGTGATGCGTATGAGTTGAGCAGGTGATACGTATTAAATTATTCATTGATACCCATAAAAAAGAAAACGCTTAAGGACTATGACTATTTCCTTAAGCGTTAACTTTAATAATTTATTTCAAAGTCGATACAAACGGGCAAATGATCACTATACCCTCCGTGGTATTTCTTCCCCAAATATGTTCTCGACGGGATCTCTCCACCATACCGGTCATCCTCTTCCAACAAAAAAGGATAACGCAATATCTGAGCATTCTCATATCGTGTACGAACAGCATGCCCTGTCAATAAATATCCTGAGACAATCAATTGATCGAGCACTCCCCATTCGCCACGATAACGATAAGTACCTTCTTTCCGCCTGTCCATCAGATTATATAACTTACGCGATTTTATAAATAGTTTCGGTTTCTTTGCTTCTAATATTTTATAAATGGCTTCATCCTTCGGATAGTCATTGAAGTCTCCCATTATCAACACATTAGGATGATGGCGGATATTCATAACCGAATCTGCTTTGGCGCGAAGTATCTGTGAAGTAAGTCTGCGATAGGGTTTACTTTTCTCCTCTCCTCCTGCTCTCGATGGCATGTGACAAACAAATACATCCAATGTATCGCCTGATAAAACCTGACCAACCACATGAAGGATATCACGGGTAGGCGGAAGATTCACTATTCCCAATGGAATTTGAATTATTTCTTTATCAATAAACTTGAATGTGGAACGTTGGTATAGCAAAGCCACATCAATGCCACGTTCATCACGCGATTCAGTCATCACATAGCGATAACCGGCTTCACACAAAGGCGAATGTTCGGTCAAGTCTGTCAGACAACGGTCATTCTCCACCTCACAAAGTCCTACCAAATCGGGCACATTCTCTTTACTCGTCGCAATAATTACCTTTGCTATCTTATTCAGTTTGTCCTGGTAACGGGCATAAGTCCATGCTTTAGGTTTATCAGGAAGAAATTCATAATCGTTCTTCCCTTCATCATGTTGCGTATCAAAAAGATTCTCCACATTATAGAACATCACGCGAAAAGGCTGTCCGGCATGCAAAGATGCAGTCAGACAGCACATATATATCAATAAAACCAGTTTCTTCATCAATTTTTTACAGGGATATTCTTCAAGACATCAATAAGATGTTTCCAAAACATGTCTACGGTTTTAATTTCCAATCGCTCATCCGGAGAATGTACGCCACGCATAGTCGGTCCGAATGAGACCATATCAAGTTTCGGATAACTCTTCAGGAAAAGCCCGCACTCCAGACCTGCGTGAATAGCCCTTACTTTTGGCTCACGACCAAAGATATTCTTATAACTCTCGACAACAATCTTCAGAATCTCAGAATTAGGATTCGGCTCCCAACCGGGATATCCATCGCCCGTAACAACTTTTGCCCCGCCTAACAAGAAAGCAGAGCGGACAGTCTCGGAAACATCCGCACACTGTGACTCGATAGAGCTGCGCTGACTTGTCACTACGTGAATTTTCCCATCTATCATTTTTATAGATGCCAAATTGGTAGATGTTTCAACAAATCCTGGAATACTCTGACTCATGGCATAAACTCCATTGAACACAGCATACAGCGAACGAAGTATCTTCTTACCTGCTCGCGGATCAATTGCTTCTTTCGGACGACGGACAGTATTCAAATCCATAGCCAATCCCTTTTCGGTAACGGCAAATTCTCTTTCAACTTCTGCGATATAAATATTCAAATCGGCACGGACATGCTCCTTAACAGCTGTAGGAACAGCACAAACAGCATGAGCCTCACGAGGAATAGCATTATGCAAACCACCTCCATCAATGCTGCACAAATAGAACGGATACTTATCAGCCAACTTCAGCAAGAAACGAACCAACAATTTGTTAGCATTCGCTCTGCCTTTATTAATATCATCACCCGAATGACCACCGTTCAAACCTTTAACCTCTACCTTAAAACTATAGAAATCTTCAGGAACAGGAACCACTTTATATTTAAAATCTGCTTCAGTGCTGGCTCCACCCGCACAACCAATGAACATCTCACCTTCATCCTCAGAATCCAGATTAATAAGAATATCCCCATCCATAAAGTCGGCTTTCATACCAAAAGCACCAGTCATTCCGGTCTCTTCATCCCGAGTAAATACGCATTCTATAGGTCCGTGTTCAACATCTTTCGATGCTAAGATAGCCAAACAAGTAGCAATGCCAATACCATCATCGGCACCCAGCGTAGTTCCTTTAGCACGAAGCCATTCTCCATCGACATACGGTTCAATAGGGTCCTTAGAAAAATCATGTTTTACATCCGCATTCTTCTCGCACACCATATCCTCATGGCATTGCAAGATTATCTTTTTACGATTTTCCATACCCTTTGTAGCAGGAGCATCTATCTTCACATTTCCGACTTCATCCACAGTAGTTGCCAAACCATGCTCTTTACCAAATGCTTTTAAAAAAGCAATCATCTTTTCTTCCTTTTTAGAAGGACGAGGCACCTTACAAATCTCACTGAAATAGTGAAAAACCTCTATAGGCTTCAATTCTTTTATTTCCATATTCCTATATGATTTAGATGTTGTTAATTACTTTCACTGCAAAAATTAGTTAAATTCGCTCTTTTCTTTGATTTTCAAAATTATTTTTACTGAAAAGACAAAGTTAAGTTCGTGTAAAAGTTTATATTTGCACCATAAATACAGTACAAGAAATAATCTTTGTATTTTTTTGTACTACAAATTTAAATATAATGATTGAAACTCTGCTTATAACTTTGTTAATAGTTGCAATCTGTTTCGGATTATTAGGTATTGGAGTATGGATAAAAGGAAAATTCCCCAATTTCCATGTCGATGGGAACAAAGCTCTAAATGATCAGGGCATTCGTTGTGTAGAAGCTCAAGATCAAGAAGCACGAGCAGAAAATCAGCACGCTATAGCAGAACGTGAGTGTTAATAGAATAGAAATAAATAAAAACAAAATAGTTATGAAAATGAAAAACTTCCTTTTTAAAGGTCTTCTGATGTTGGCTGTCGCGTTATCATTCTCTGCATGCCAAAATCAAGGAACAAGTACATCTGCTGCACCTTCAACAACAAAAGAGGCAGCTCCAAATGGAAATTTGAAAATCGCTTATGTTGAAATTGATTCTTTACTCAGTAAATATAATTTCTGCAAGGATTTGAATGAGATGATGCTTCAGAAAGAAGAGAATATCCGTACTACACTAAATGAGAAAGCTAAAAAACTTGATGCTGATGCCCGTGAATGGGAGCGTAAAGTTCAGAATAACGGATTCACTTCTCAGGAACGTGCTCAACAAGAACAGCAGCGAATCTTAAAACAACAGCAAGATTTACAACAACAACAACAAAATCTAAGTGATGAATTTGCGTCTATGCAGCAGAAGAATAATTTAGAATTGCGTGATTCTATCTCTTCGTTCTTAAAAGAATACAACAAGACTCAGAATTACGATTTAATTCTTAGTAATTCCGGTTTAGATAATTTGCTTTATGCAAAAAAAGCATTCGATATTACGGATGAGGTGGTTAATGGTTTGAATGCCCGTTATACTCCCAAGAAGAAATAATTTCCGAAAGTATATATAAAAAAGGCTGTTTTAATTAGCAGCCTTTTTTATATATACTTTCTCTTAATAAAGCCTCGGCATTGGGTATGAAAGCCGCGCTGAATCAATCAGCACGGCTTTCATACCCAATGAATCAATCTTTTTACTTCTTAAAGTAACGGTTATATAAACCTTCAAAGCCCTTGCCATGACGGGCTTCATCTCTGGCCATCTCATGGACAGTGTCATGAATAGCATCCAGATTCAACTGTTTAGCACGAACAGCTATACGCTTCTTATCTGCGCAAGCACCCTGCTCAGCCAACATACGTTTCTCAAGATTAGTTTTAGTATCCCAAACTACATCGCCTAATAATTCAGCAAACTTAGCTGCATGCTCAGCCTCTTCAAGAGCATAACGTTTAAAAGCTTCTGCAATCTCAGGATAGCCTTCGCGATCAGCCTGACGACTCATTGCCATATACATGCCAACCTCACCACATTCACCATGGAAATGTGAATTCAAGTCCTTAATCATTTCATCGTCACAACCTTTAGCTACACCAAGAACGTGCTCATCAGCAAACTGTAAATGATCAGAGTTCTCGTCTACTTCCTTAAACTTTGAAGCCGGAGCTTTACAAATAGGACACTGCTCAGGAGCTGTCTCTCCTTCATGAACGTAACCACAAACTGTACAAATAAATTTCTTCATATCTTTATAAATTAGTCAAAAAACCACAAATTATTAATTCTTATTTAATTTCTCTTTCTTTAAACAATTAGGGCAAGTTCCTCTATAATATAACGCAACCTCATCAACCTTATATTCATCAACCCCTTGCATTGATCTCTCCAAAAAGTCTTCACTTAATGGCAAATCATAAATTTTATTGCACTTTGAACAAAGAAAATGCGCATGCGGATGAATGTCACCATCAAAACAAGCATACTTATCATCTATTGTCAGCATTAAAGCCGCGCCATGTTCAACAAAGAGACGTAATGTATTATAAATAGTTGTCTTCGATAAAGTAGGCATTGTCTTATTTAAAGCCGAATATATCTCATCAATATTAGGATGTGTTTTATGGGTTAACAAATAATCCATAACTGCGATCCTTTGTACTGATGGCTTTATATTAAAACTTAATAAGTACTCTACCGTATTCATACTAATTTCAACTTTGTAATAATTACAAATTTTATTTTGATGCAAAGGTACATACATTTTTGAGACGACCAAATGCATTGGGAACTTTTTTTCGTTTTTATATGTTAAATATAGAATTAATCGTTAAATTTGTCACATAAATCAAATTAAATATGAAATACGGTTTTGTTAGAGTAGCTGCTGCTATACCTATGGTTAAGGTAGCCGATTGTAAGTACAATGCTCATCAAATAGAAAATCTGATTGCTATTGCTGACGGTAAAGGTGTAGAAATAACAGTATTCCCTGAGTTGTGCATCACCAGCTATACGTGTGCAGATTTATTCCAACAAACTCTTTTGCTGGAAGAAGCAGAAATTGCACTCATGAAAATACTGAATGATACACGTCAATTGAACATCATTTCTATTATAGGAATGCCTTTATCTTATGCAGGGGTACTGCTTAATTGTGCAGTAGTCATTCAAAAAGGTAAGGTATTAGGCATTATTCCAAAAACATATCTTCCAAACTATAAGGAATTCTATGAACAACGCTGGTTCGCATCGGCCGACAGCGTTCCTAAAGGAGAGACGCGTCTCTGCGGACAAATAGTTCCTATAGGCTCACACCTGCTATTTGACTCTCCTGAAACAACATTTGGAATCGAAATATGCGAAGATTTATGGGCTCCAATTCCTCCAAGTTCTGTATTAACATTGAAAGGGGCAGAAATTATATTCAACTTATCAGCCAGCAATGAATGCATTGGCAAGCATGAATATTTGTCCTCATTGCTTGCCCAGCAGTCAGCTCGATGTTTGTCAGGTTATGTTTACTGTTCGTGTGGATACGGTGAATCAACCACCGATATGGTTTTTGCCGGCAACGGACTCATCTATGAATGTGGCAATGAGATTGCTACAGCCAAACGATTTCAATATAAAGAGCAACTGATTATCAGTGAAATAGATGTTGAGCGCATTCGAAACGAACGTCGTGCTAATACGTCTTTCACAAAGAGCATTGGAGCATATCAGAATACAGACATGCTTCATGTCAATACAGAATTCTTGAGTCGACCTGACTTGATCTTAACCCGAACATATAAGCCACACCCATTCGTTCCTGAAGATCAAGACAGATTGGATGAACGGTGTGAAGAGATTTTTGCTATTCAAGTGGCAGGACTAATAAAGCGAATGGATCATATCAGAGCGGAAAAATTGGTATTAGGTATTTCCGGTGGATTGGATTCTACTTTAGCCCTATTAGTTTGTATTCGAGCTTTCGATCAACTTAAGATGGGACACGAAGGTATCATTGCTGTCACAATGCCTGGGTTTGGAACTACCGACCGTACCTATTATAATGCTATGAAGCTGATGAAATCTCTGGGAGTAACTATACGTGAAATTAGTATTAAGAATGCTGTAATTCAACATTTTAATGATATAGGACACGATATAAATATTCATGATATAACATATGAAAACAGTCAAGCTCGTGAACGGACCCAAATATTGATGGATATCGCCAATCAAATGGGTGCCTTAGTTATTGGAACCGGTGACCTTTCAGAATTAGCATTAGGTTGGGCAACTTACAATGGTGATCACATGTCAATGTATGGCGTCAATGCCAGTATCCCAAAGACATTAGTACAATATTTGGTTAAATGGATTGCAAATAATGAAGTTGATGAAGAAACAAAAAACACGTTACTCGATATTGTAGATACTCCAATCAGTCCGGAACTTATCCCAGCTGATGAGAATGGAAACATTAAGCAAAAAACGGAAGATTTGGTCGGCCCATACGAATTACATGACTTTTTCCTTTACTATTTCTTCCGATTCGGATATCGCCCGAACAAGATCTTCCTTCTGGCTAAAAATGCCTTTAAGAATCAATACACAGACGAGGTCATAAAAAAATGGCTATACACCTTCTTTCGTCGTTTCTTCCAACAACAATTCAAACGGTCTTGCCTGCCGGACGGTCCAAAAGTCGGGTCTGTAACCCTTAGTCCTCGTGGTGACTGGCGAATGCCAAGTGATGCCAATGCCGGCTTATGGCTAAAGGAATGTCAAGAATTATAATGTTCCTTTGCTTGAAGGTACTTCAAAATGATTAATGTCTCTTCGCACGGCCATTTTTATGGATCGTGCGAAAGCTTTAAATATACCCTCTATTTTATGATGCTCATTCTGCCCTTCTGCCTTAATATTCAAGTTCATTCTTGCAGCATCGCTTAAAGACTTAAAGAAATGAAGAAACATTTCTGTTGGAACATCTCCTATTTTCTCGCGGTGAAATTCTGCATTCCATACCAACCAACTGCGTCCACCGAAATCAAGCGCGACTTGAGAAAGACAATCATCCATGGGAAGACAAAAACCATATCGCTCCATACCTCGTTTACTTCCTAATGCCTGATAAATACATTCGCCTAAAGCTATTCCTGTATCTTCAATAGTGTGATGTTCATCTACATTCAAATCACCTTTTACTTTCACGCATAAATCTATGCTACCATGCTTTCCTATCTGCTCGAGCATGTGATTAAAAAATCCCAATCCTGTCGCAATATCACAAGCTCCATTACCATCAAGATTCATTTTAACATAGACATCAGTCTCCTTAGTCACTCTATGGACTTCAGCAATACGCTCTCCTGCAAATAAAAATTCGGCAACTTTATCCCAATCCGATGAAGCCAATTTACAAATGTCTCTCAAATCTTTATCCAATTGATCCTTTGAATCCTGCAATAGAATGGCTTTACAGCCTAAATTTTTCGCTAACTCAACATCTGTTGACCTGTCGCCTATGACAAAACTGTTTTCTATATCGTAATCTCCATTCAAATATTTGCCCATCATGCCTGTTCCCGGCTTACGAGTCGGCAAATTATCCTGAGGGAAACTCCGATCAATTAAAACATCATCAAAATGAATGCCCTCTCCTTCCAAAGTTCTCATTATCAAATGATGTATGGGTTGAAACTGTTCTTCTGGGAAAGAGGGTGTCCCTAAACCATCCTGATTAGTTACCATAACCAATTCATAGTCTAATTTCGTAGAAATAAAATTCATATTACGAAACATCTTTGGATAGAATACCAGCTTGTCGAATGAATCAACTTGCTCGTCTGAAGGTTCCAAAATCAAAGTTCCGTCTCTATCCACAAATAACACTTTCTTTTTCATACCTTATTTAACGTGAGTTCAAAGAAATATATGTATCTATAAACTTGATGATTTGCATTGAAGACAAAATTACAGAAATTATCTTTATGGCAGATGAGTCATATCAAGTTTTTAATATTGTAATGACACACGGATCACATGATAGAAATTCATCGAATTCACATCATGTTATCACGAATTATAATGTTTCAATGCTTCCAACAATTCATCGTTCTCCGAACGATCACCAATTGTTACTCGAAGGCAATCCTTACAAAGCGTTACTTTAGTTCTATTACGGACAATAATACCTTTCTCCACCAAATAACGATAGATAGCAACCGCATCCGTCACTTTGGTGAGAAAGAAATTAGCATCCGTCGGATAAACCTTGGCGCAACAGGATAATTTAGCAAACTCACCCATCATTCGCCCTCGTTCCTCGACCAGCGTTCTAATCCACTGATCAACCATACCATTACGTTGAATAGCCTTTAATGCTTCCTGCTGCGTAAGTGCATTAACATTATATGGATACTTCACCTTATTAAATATATCGATAATATCTTTTTGAGCAAATGCCATCCCCAAGCGGATAGCCGCACATCCCCACGCTTTACTGAATGTATTAAGAACAATTAAATTAGGGAATTGGTTCAGTTCCTCCCTGAAAGGCTTACAATCAGAAAAATCGGAATAAGCTTCGTCCACTATCACCAATCCATTAAATTGTTGGAGAATATTTATCACCTCCTCTCGATTCATATTGTTACCGGTAGGATTATTGGGACTACATATCCATATCAGTTTCGTGTTTTCGTCCACAGCTGCCAATATTTTGCCGGCAGAAAGTTGAAACTGTTCATCCAGTAAAACAGGGCGATACGCTATGTCATTAATATCAGCACAAACCTTATACATACCATAAGTAGGTTCAATAGCAACCACATTATCTATCCCCGGGCGGCAAAAACATCGATAAGGTAAATCTATAGCCTCATCACTTCCATTCCCTAAGAAAATCTGTTCCTCAGAAACCTTCTTTATACGCGCAATTTCTTTCTTCAACTCCAACTGAAGTGGATCAGGATAACGATTAAACGGATGATTATATGGATTTTCATTAGCGTCAAGAAATACATGAGCCACATGCCCGCTATATTCATTCCGTGCCGAAGAATAAGGTTCCAATGCCAAGATATTCTGTCGGGTGAGTTCTTTTAATGATTTCATATTACAAATCTTTTAGACGAATTGATACTGCGTTTTTATGAGCTTTTAATTGTTCATTATCCGCCATCACCTCTATAGCCGGACCTATTTTCTTCAGTCCCTCTGCACTTATCTCTTGGAAAGTCACTTTTCGAATAAAACTATCCAAGTTTACTCCATTGTAAGCCTTTGCCCATCCTTTTGTCGGCAAAGTGTGGTTTGTTCCCGAAACATAATCGCCGGCACTTTCCATAGAAAGCTGTCCAAGAAAGACAGAACCGGCATTAATCACCTTCTCTGCCAATGTCGCATAATTCTTTGTTGAAAGAATAAGATGTTCCGGTGCATACTCGTTCGAGAGTTCCATCGCTTCATCATAATCGTGCACCAACACAAACTTACTGTTCTCTAAAGCTCTCGAAGCAATTTCTTTACGCGGAAGTACTGCCAACTGCCTATTCACTTCCTTTATAGTGTTCTCCAACAGTTCTTTTGAAATAGAAATCAACATCACCTGACTATCTGTTCCATGCTCTGCTTGTGAAAGTAAATCAGCAGCTATATATGCCGGATTTGAAGTCTCATCGGCTATAATTGCTACCTCTGACGGTCCGGCAGGCATATCAATGGCAACATCACGTAATGCCACACGTTGCTTTGCTGCCTGAACATATTGATTTCCGGGACCAAATATTTTATCTACTTTTGGAATGCTTTCCGTACCCAAAGCCATTGCTCCAATAGCCTGAACGCCACCTGCCTTAAAAATATGATTTACTCCGGCAACTTTAGCGGCAAACAGAATGGCCGGATTCACTTTCCCTTCCTTATTGGGAGGAGTACAAAGCACAATCTCCTTACACCCGGCTATTTTCGCCGGAATAGCAAGCATCAGCACTGTAGAAAACAAAGGAGCTGTCCCGCCCGGAATATAAAGTCCCACCTTTTCTATCGGTATAGCCTTCTGCCAACAAACCACCCCTTTCTGAGTCTCCACCGTTTTACTCTCAAAAAGTTCAGACTCATGGAATGTTCGAATATTAGAAGATGCTAATATGATAGCTTCTTTCAGCTGATTAGAAACAAGATTTTCTGCTTCTGCGATTTCATCTTCTGTCACGGCCAAAGTCTTTAAATCTACTTTATCAAACTTTGCCTCGCATGCTTTAACAGCATGATCACCTTCTAATTTGACATAATTCAAAACCTCATCAACGATATTAAATAACATTTCTATATTTAATGAAGGACGAGAAGTCAATTCTTTCCACTCTGACTTAGACGGATATACAATTATATTCATAATCACTTCTTTATACTATCATTTTCTCTATAGGAATAACCAAAATACCTTCAGCCCCTAACGATTTCAACTTGCCAATAATCTCCCAAAAATATTTATCACTCAAAACGGTATGAACAGAGCTCCATCCTTCCTGAACAAGAGGCATCACCGTCGGACTACGCATACCCGGCAGTACTTTTACTATCTCCCGCAATTTTTCATTAGGCGCGTTCATCAAAACGTATTTCTTATCCTCTGCAGTTTTCACAGCCTCCACACGAAAAAGCAGCTCATCGAGTATTGTTTTCTTTTCGGCACTCATATTTTTATTGCCGATAAGCAAAGCCTCACTCTTCATAATTACCTCTACTTCTTTCAAACTATTACTTACCAGCGTAGAACCAGAACTAACAATATCGAATATAGCATCTGCCAAATGAATTCCGGGAGCAATCTCCACCGAACCGGTAATAACATGAATATCGGCATTAATATTATGTTCTTTCATAAAACGACGAAGGATCCCCGGATACGAGGTGGCTACTTTCTTACCCTCAAACCATTGCAAACCCGGATACTCCACATCTTTAGGGATTGCCAAAGACAAACGACATTTGCTAAATCCCAATCGCTTGATGATCATAGCATCTTCCTGACGCTCTACAAATTCATTCTCCCCAACGATACCTAAGTCGGCCACACCGCCCGCGACAGACTGCGGAATATCATCGTCACGAAGAAAAAGAACCTCAATAGGAAAATTTGTACTTTGTACTAAAAGAGTGCGTTTAGAAGAAGGAATCTTTATGTCGGCTTCTTCTAACAAAGCCATTGTATCATCATACAAACGGCCTTTTGATTGTACTGCAATTCTTAACATTATCTCTCGTTTAATAGTTGACGTAAACAAAAAAGGCTCACCTATCGGCAAGCCTTTATATCTTAATCATAGTAACACAGCCCACCGGAATTACTCTGTTGGTCCATGATGATGATGTGACAAAATTCTTTTCATTTTAATTCTTTAACGGGTACAAATATAAAACATTCTTTGCAAAACTCCATCAACCAAAGATTAAAATTTAATAGTTAAATATCGTAATCAACACAAGCTCTATCTACTTTAACATCTTTCAAAATACCCGCGGCCTTAATATGACTTGGATGAACAGAATATTCCTTTACCTCTTCAAGTGTACGAAACTCACTTTCCAAACAAATATCCCACTTCTCGTCTGAATTAACATTAAAACCTACGAATATCTTTTTAATAAAAGGTATCACTGCAGGAAGCGCCTCAATAGCTTCCTTAAACTGTTTCATATAGACCTCTTTTTCGTCCAGCGACAAAGTTTCTTTCAACTTAAATAAAACAATATGCTTTACCATAGTTTGATATCTAATTAAATTATTATACTTTTGTGACAACAAATATACGTAATTTGTTTTAAATAGAATCTTTATCATGATAATAATCGGTATTGCCGGAGGAACCGGTTCCGGTAAGACAACAGTCGTTAAAAAGATTATAGAGAGTCTGCCAACAAACGAGGTCATACTCCTACCACAAGACTCTTATTATAAGGATAGTAGTAATGTCCCTGCTGAAGAAAGACAAAATATCAACTTCGACCATCCGAATGCTTTCGACTGGGCACTTCTTTCCAAACACATTTCCATGTTAAAAGAAGGGAAAGCGATAGAACAGCCTACCTATTCGTTCCTTACTTCCACCCGACAAAAAGAAACCATTCATATTGAACCAAAAGATGTCGTTATAATTGAAGGTATCCTTGCCCTTTGGGATAAGAAACTCCGAAGTCAGATGGACTTGAAACTTTTTGTTGATGCTGACCCTGACGAACGACTTATTCGAGTCATTCAACGTGATATAATAGAACGCGGACGTACTGCTGAAGCTGTTATGGAACGTTATGTACGTGTGCTTAAACCCATGCATTTGGAATTTATTGAACCCTGTAAACGCTATGCCGACCTTATCATTCCTCAAGGGGGCATGAATACGAAAGCTATTGAAATACTTCGCCTATACATCGAAAAGATTTTAGGTAAATGAAGAAAACGGCTATACTGTTCATAATTATCTCTATTATCCTTTGTTGTTGTAAATCCAATCATAAACAACAGGAAGTACCGAATATTGATCTGATGCAGATTCAAGATAGCGGCCGAATAGTAGCTCTCACTATGTACGGATCTACTTCTTACTTCCTTTATCGAGGTCAACCTATGGGATTTGAATATGAGTTAATGGAACAGTTGGCTAACTCATTAAATTTACAACTAATCGTAAAGGTTGCTCGCAGTCAGCACGAAATGGTAGAAATGCTCGAGCGTGGCGAAGGCGACATCATCGCATACAACCTTGCCATTACTAAAGAGTATAAAGACAGCGTGCTTTTCTGTGGTGACGAACATATCACTCATCAAGTGTTAGTTCAACGGAATGGGCTTGGCAATAAAAAACCGATCACTGATGTAACACAACTCGTTGGCAAAGAAATATATGTGGAACCCGGACGCTATCATGACAGACTGAATAACCTCAATGAAGAATTAGGAGGCGGCATCGTTATCCATCCTGTAAACACAGACAGTCTCTCTACCGAAGACCTTATCGAACAGGTTGCTCACGGAGTGATTGATTACACCATTTGTGATAATACACTTGCTAAACTGAATCAAACATATTATTCCAATATTAATATTGATTTAGCTGTCAGCTTTGACCAGAAGTCTTCTTGGGCTGTACGTAAAACATCTCCGCTTTTAGCCGCTTACGCAACCCGCTGGCATCAGTTAAATATCAAGACTATGGCTTATAAAGCCAGCACCAAACGATATTTTGAAGTCAGCAAAATGATTCCCCACTCTCCGATGCTTGACTTGTCGAAAGGCATCATTTCACCATACGATCACCTCTTTAAGAAATACGCAAAAGACATCAATTGGGATTGGCGATTATTAGCTTCCTTAGCTTATACAGAATCAAACTTCGACACCACTGCTGTATCTTGGGCAGGAGCCAGAGGATTGATGCAACTGATGCCGGGAACAGCCCAAAGAATGGGAATACCTAAAGGAAAAGAGCACTATGCTGAAGAAAGTGTCCGTGCGGCCGTTAAATACCTTGGCCTTACTGCCGACCAATTTAAAACCATTCCCGACCCACAAGAACGCGTCAAATTCGTATTGGCCTCTTATAATGCCGGTTCCGGACATATTATTGACGCTATGGCATTAGCTGAAAAATATGGAAAAGATAAGTACAAATGGGACCATAATGTAGAAGAATTCATTTTGCTTAAAGGCAAAGAAGAATACTACAATGATCCGGTTTGCAAATATGGCTATTTCCATGGAGAAGATACCTATCGTTTTGTAAAAGATATACTTAGCCGTGAGGCTGAATACAAAGATAAAATAAAGAACTAACCCTCCAATACCCAAAAGTCCATTCGGTTCTGAGAGTAATGTGTGCTTTTCCAATCCTATACAGATACGGAACAAGATAAATGGTTTCTTTACAAGAAGAGATTTTTGGAGAGACAAACCGGATGAACCACGCACGTGACGCACGTGTACCACGCACGTGATGCACATGTACCACGCATGTGACGCACATGTATCACGCACGTGGTACACCTATCTTATAAAGAAAAAACCGAACTATATAAATAAAAAAATAGAATTTATGACCATAAATCATTATCTTTGTCAAGAATAAAATATAAGATAATAATGGAAAATAAAGCATTAGAAGCGCTGATGACGCGCAGAAGCATCCGTCAGTACAAGAAAGAACAAATAAAAGATGAAGAATTAAAAGCTGTTTTAGACGCGGGGAGCTATGCCCCAAACGGAATGGGCAAACAAGACTCATGGATTGTTGCTGTTCAAAATAAAAACATTATTGACCAACTAATCAGAATGAACGCTGAAGTGCTGGGTGTAAACAGTAACCCATATTACGATGCTCCAACCATTGTGTTGGTATTCGGTTCAAAGCCCGATAGTTGGGCAAATACTTACTACGATGGCGCCTTAGTACTCGGTAACATGATGAATGCCGCTCATGCGCTTGGTTTGGGCTCCTGTTGGATTAACCGTGAAATTCAAATGTTCGATACTCCTGAAGGAAAAACATTAATGAAGAATTTCGGATTACCCGATGGGCTGATGGGAATCGGATCTATCGCGCTCGGCTACCCTGCCGGAAAAGCTCCGGAACCGAAGCCACGCAAAAAAGACTATTATCGTGTCATTAAATAATTTAAACACGTTATTTGCTCCCTATATAAAGGAATACCATTCCTATAAGAACTAAAGCCAAGTCAACAGCCTTGCTCTTGAGATTCTTCTCTCGGAATACCATAGCGCCGAACAGAAAAGAAACGATGACACTGCTTCTTCTTATCATCGACACAATGGATATCATTGAACCATCCAAACTTAATGAATAGAAATAGACAAAATCGGCGGCTGAAAGAAAGATGGAGATAAGTGGAATACTCCAATTCCAATGAAAAGGAGAATTTTTGCGGTGCGGATACCATAAAACGCATAACATGAGAAGCATCATAAACATCTGATAGATGTTATAATACGACTGAACCACCATTCGGTCTAAACCTATTCCGCCCTGATTTACCGGAGCTAAAAGAAACTTATCGTATAGTCCGCTGACCGCTCCTAAAAAAGCTGCCAAAACAATAAAATAAATCCATTTATTATGCTTGAAATCAATACCTTCTTTCTTACCACTACGACTCAACAAGAAGAAAGAAATGATAGCTAATATAACCCCTATCCATTGATAAAAGTTTAGCCGTTCGCCAAATACTATCAACGCGCCAACCAACACCATCACCGGACGGGTTGCATTGATAGGCCCGACAATCGTTATCGGCAAATTCTTCATCGCAAAGTAATTCAGAATCCACGAGGAGAGAACAATGACCGATTTCAATATAATATACTTATGAACCTCCCATCCCACTTGCGGGACAAAAAACATCCCACCGGACAGAGTCTCAGGATGATAAGAAGAAATCAGAATAAACGGGAGGAATATCAGGGAACAGAAAACGGTATTCAGGAAAAGCACAGGAATGACTGCGTTTTCGCTCAACGACACCTTTTTAAACACATCGTAAAAGCCAAGTAAAAAGGCGGAAAGAAAAGCAAAAAACAACCACATATCTTTTATACCATTTAACCTATCAAATGACAAAGTTACAACAATTATTAGTAATTTTGCTTTGTAAGAGAAAAAGAATATTACCAATGAACGCACAAGTACTTGATAAACTAAGAATTCTTGCCGAATCAGCGAAATACGATGTTTCCTGCTCCAGCAGCGGAACGGTTCGAAAAGGGAAACCGGGGATGGTAGGGAATACTGTCGGAGGCATTGGCATTTGTCACAGTTTCTCAGAAGACGGTCGTTGCATTTCATTATTAAAGGTAATGTTAACTAATGTTTGTTTGTACGACTGCGCCTATTGTGTTAATCGCCGAAGCAATGACATTCCGCGTGCTACCCTGTCGGTCAGCGAATTAGTAGAGATTGTAATGGAGTTCTATCGCCGAAACTATATCGAAGGACTCTTCCTCAGCTCAGGAGTAGTACGTAATCCCGATTATACTATGGAACGATTAGCGCGTGTAGCAAAAGATCTGCGCACCATTCATAAATTCAATGGCTACATTCATCTGAAAAGTATTCCAGGAGCCAGTAGAGAATTGGTTGATGAAGCCGGGCTCTATGCCGACCGTATGAGCGTGAATTTAGAAATACCAAAAGAACAGAACTTGAAACTTTTAGCTCCCGAAAAAGATCACAAGAGCGTTTACCAACCGATGCGGTTCATTCAACAAGGAATGCTGGAGAATAAGGAAGATCGAAAGAAATATCGCTATGCTCCAAGGTTTGTTCCGGCCGGACAAAGCACACAAATGATAGTCGGTGCTACTCCCGATTCCGACAAAGATATCCTAAACCTCTCCTCTGCCCTTTACCATCAGCCCACTATCCGGAGAGTGTATTACTCGGGATATGTATCGGTGAATACATACGACAAACGTTTACCTATTTTAAAACAACCGCCTTTGGTTCGTGAAAACAGACTTTACCAAGCCGATTGGTTACTTCGTTTCTATAAGTTCAACGTGAACGAAATAGTGGATGAATCCCATCCGAATCTGGACTTGGATATAGACCCTAAGTTAAGTTGGGCGCTCCGACATCCGGAACTATTTCCTGTGGACATAAACAAAGCCGATTATGAAATGCTGCTTCGTATACCCGGCATTGGAACTAAGTCGGCTATGATGATTTGCACATCCCGCCGATTTCAAAAATTAGGTTCGTATGAGTTGAAAAAGATTGGCGTGGTGATGAAAAAAGCCAAGTATTTCATCACCTGTAAAGAACTCTCTGTCCAAACAGTGAACGAACTCACGCCCCAAGGTGTGCGGAAATTACTTATTCCACAAGTAAAGAAAGCAGATCTACAGCAATTAGATCTTCCGTTTGATGAGTAAAAGACCTCGGAAATGAACATCTTCTATTACGATAAAACGTTTGAAGGCATACTCTGCTGCATTTTTGAAGCATACTCTCGAAATCTGTTCCCTGATCAATTAATGTCTGTCGGTTCCATTCCGCCGATGTTTATTAATAATCAAATTACTATTCTTTCAAATGAGACAAAAGCATTGCGTGTATGGAAAGGATTGGAAAGATACCTCTCCCCTTCCGCTATGTCAATGCTCACCAATGATTGGCTGTCTGAACTCCCGGAAATAGATATTGTTCTCTTTCGCTATATGCGGAAAACTTTTGACGCGAAAAAATCCATTGAAATGAATTTCTCTGATCCAGATGTACTTTACCTCTGCCAAATTTATAAGAAAGTCCAATACGAACGAATGAACATGCTGAAGTTTATCCGTTTTCAAAAAGCTGTTGACGGAACTTATTTCGCGGCCGTTGAACCACAGTTTAATGCGTTACCGTTAGCTATCCCACATTTTAAAGATCGATTTAACGACCAGCCCTGGCTTATCTACGATATCAAACGGAAATACGGATACTATTACGATTTGAAAGAAGTAAAACAAGTAACATTTGATGACCCACATTTAGAACATTTAATTACCGGAAAACTAAACGGAAGCATCATGGATAAAGATGAGAAACTTTTCCAACAATTATGGCAGACTTATTTTAAGGCCATCTGTATTAAACAGCGATGGAATCCAAAGAAGCATCGAAAAGATTTACCATTTCGATATTGGAAATATCTAACCGAAAAGCAACAAGGCTAAAGAAAAATATCCTTCGGATAAGTAATATCAACTAAGAACAACGCATTCCCCGGTACAGAACTTCCTGCAGCACAACGATCTCTCTGTTCAATTATCTGACGGAAACCGTCAACCGTCAATTTTCCCCGTCCCACATCAATTAACGTTCCTACTATTGCACGAACCATATTTCGCAGAAAACGGTCTGCCTGAATAGTAAACACCCACTCAAATTCAGCTACTTGCTTCCATTCTGCTCTTATTATCTTACAATTGTTCGTCTTTACATCGGTGTGCAACTTACTAAAGCTGGTGAAATCTGTATACTCGAACAACACTTTCGCGGCTTCATTCATCGCGTTAAAATCCAACGGGAAATAAACTTGCCAAGCATAACGACGCAAAAAAGGGTCTTTTCGTAATGTAACATGATACTGGTACGTACGCGATATGGCATCAAAACGAGCATGCGCGTCATCTCTCACCTTATATATATGATAAACAGCAATATCGTGTGGAAGAATCTTACATAACTTCTTTTCCAAGAGTGAGCTATCGAAAGGTTTATCAAAATCGAAATGGGCAAACATTTTAGAAGCGTTGACACCGGTATCCGTCCGTCCAGCTCCTACAATTTCAATTTCTTCCCGCAAAACAGTAGAGATTGCCTTTTGAACAGTAGCCTGCACACTATTCCCATTTGGTTGGACTTGCCAACCATGATAATTTATTCCATCGTAAGCCAATTCTATAAAATATCTCATCGTGTAGTAATATGGAAACACCCCTGTTTCAATTCATACTTTACATAGCACTTATCCGTCTTTTTCAGGTCATATAAGACTTCGGCCAACACCATCTTCAGTGTATCCGGACTCACAGCTTCTGTAGGATATCCTTCCGGATCTTCCAACTTATTAAATCGACGATATGAAATATCAAATGTAGTCCCATACGAATGGGCGGAATTCTCTGTCGCATTACCATTCCTGCGACGCAATTTCTTCTGATCACTCTGCGTACGCAAAACAGAAGTAACTATAATCTGATTCTGATTTAACCCTTTATTTATCAACGAATCTTGAAAGTTATCACCTATAACAGATAACAATTCTGAAGCTCTCGGAACTAAAAAAGGAATGGAATGTGTCAATGTATCAAGCAAATAAGATTTACAACTTTTTATTTCCACTAACTTATTTCCTAACTTCTCCGCTTCTACTCTCGACTCTACCGGCTGAACTCCAAAATTCTGAGCGGCAACAAGTTGTGTATCATTCATATCATTAAAACAACGCTTATAACTTATTACTCCCTTGATATTATGTGGATTGTTGTACTTCATCTCCTTTTCTCTATTATGGCAACTGCCAAATACTATCGAAGAAGAAAGAAACAATACAACTTCGATACTATAAACCCACTTGTTCATATAAAAAATCTTATTTTAAATAATTGGTGTAAAGTTAACGCAAAATTCTTTTATTACCGATAGGCAAAACAAATAAATTGCGTCAAAACGAAAAATAAAACAAACCATTTATTAACTTTGCAGAGTAATACATAAAATTTGTAGATGATAGAAAAGAATATTGTATTAGAGGATGCTGATCCCGTCATTTTTTATGGAGTGAACAATACCAACATGCAAATAATTGACGCGCTTTTTCCGAAGCTGCGTATTGTAGCGCGCGGAAACGTGATAAAAGTAATGGGGGATGAGGAAGAAATGGCAGCATTTGAAGAAAGCATCTTGACTTTAGAAAAATACTGTTCAAAACACAATTCACTGAACGAGGAAATCATCTTAGACATTATAAAAGGAAATAAACCGGCCGAGACAAATAACTCAGACGTAATTGTCTATGGCGTGAACGGACGCCCTATTGTCTCGAGAAGCGCGAACCAAAAAAAATTGGTTCAGGACTTTGATAAGAATGACATGATCTTTGCCATTGGTCCTGCCGGTTCAGGTAAAACATATACAGCTATTGCATTAGCTGTTCGTGCATTGAAAAACAAAGAGATAAAAAGAATTATCCTCAGCCGTCCTGCTGTGGAAGCGGGAGAAAAGCTCGGATTCCTTCCCGGAGATATGAAGGAGAAAATTGATCCGTACCTGCAACCACTTTACGATGCATTGGAAGATATGATTCCTGCCGCAAAATTACAAGAGGATTTAGAACTGAACATTATTCAGATAGCTCCACTTGCCTTTATGCGCGGACGAACACTAAACGACGCGGTCGTTATTTTGGATGAAGCGCAAAATACTACACCGCAGCAGATTAAAATGTTCCTTACCCGTATGGGCATGAATACAAAGATGATTATTACCGGTGATGTTACTCAAATTGATTTGCCTGTTTCTCAGAAATCCGGTTTAATTCAAGCTATGCATATACTAAAAGGCATCAAAGGAATCAGCTTCATAGAAATGAATAAAAAAGATATTGTCCGCCATAAATTGGTTACCCGAATTGTTGAAGCATACGAAAAATATGAAGAAGGACAGAAAACCATTCATGAACAGTTGAATGCTAATAAACCGGAATCAAATGAAAAGAAAGAAGTGAAGATGATTGATAAATTCCACCCTGACTTCTCTGAAATGAAATAATAAGATATACATTATTAAAAAGATATAATTATGAGTGTAGCATTAACTAAAACAGATTTCCATTTTCCTAAACAGAAATCCGTTTATCATGGCAAAGTTCGTGATGTATATAACATCAACGATGAGAAGCTAATAATGGTTGTAACCGACCGAATTTCTGCTTTTGATGTTATTCTTCCTAAAGGAATTCCGTTCAAAGGACAAGTTCTGAATCAGATTGCTTCTAAATTCCTGGATGCAACAACGGATATCTGCCCTAACTGGAAACAGGCTTCTCCTGATCCAATGGTAACAGTCGGCGTCATGTGCAAAGGGTTCCCTTTGGAAATGATTGTTCGTGGCTATCTTTGCGGTAGTGCATGGAGAGCTTATAAGAGTGGTGTCCGTGAAATTTGCGGTGTCCGTTTGCCGGAAGGCATGCGTGAGAATGAAAAATTCCCGCACCCTATCATCACTCCTACTACAAAAGGAGAGATTGGCACTCATGATGAGGATATCTCTAAGGAAGAAATCTTGGAAAAAGGTTTGGCTACTCCGGAAGAATATGCCATACTTGAACAATTCTCCTTGGATTTATTTCAGCGTGGAACAGAAATTGCAGCTGAACACGGCCTAATTCTTGTGGACACGAAATATGAATTCGGAACACATAACGGTAAGATTTATTTAATGGACGAAATTCATACACCTGATTCAAGTCGTTACTTCTATGCTAATGGTTATGAAGAACGTTTCGAAAAAGAGTTACCACAAAAACAACTCTCTAAAGAATTTGTTCGCGAATGGTTGATGAATAATGGTTTCCAAGGGAAAGAAGGTCAACAGGTTCCGGAGATGACTGACGAAATCATTGACCAGATTAGTAACCGTTACATCGAACTTTATGAGCATATCACCGGTGAAAAGTTCGTAAAAGAAGCAGGCGTTGACCTTATCGCTCGAATTGAAAAGAACATAAACAGTTACTTGAAATAATTAGTTCATAATCATAAGCTGCTTCCTCCAAATAAAAGAAGGAAGCAGCTTTATACATTATATAAATGGGTTACGCACAAGAGAATATAAAACCTTATAACGAGGAAGAGAAAAAGTCGGTCCAAGTAGAGAAGATGTTCAACAGTATTGCTCCTCACTACGATAAATTGAATCATACGCTTTCATGGAATATCGATAAATATTGGCGGAAAAAAGCTATCAGTTGTTTGAAGCAAAAGAGTCCGCAGTCGGTACTTGATATCGCTACAGGAACAGGTGATTTTGCCATTCTTTCCTATAAAATTCTTCAACCGAAAGAGTTAATCGGAGTGGATATATCCGAAGGTATGATGAATATTGCAAAAGAGAAAGCAAAAGCATTAGAATATGAGCATATTTCTTTTCAAAAAGAAGATTGTACGTCACTTACATTTCCTTCCGACAAATTTGATGCTGTGACAGTAGCTTTCGGCGTGCGTAACTTTGAAGATCTGGATGCAGGGCTACACGAGATGTATCGGGTTTTAAAACAGAACGGAATGGTGGTTATCATAGAACTATCCGAGCCACAATGGTTCCCGTTCAAACAATTATATCAACTTTATTCCGGGATATTCATTCCGTTCATTGGGAAATTCTTTTCAAAGGATAATAAGGCTTACCATTACCTGCCGAATTCCATTAAAGCGTTTCCTCAAGGTGAAGTCATGTCGGGAATTATCAATAAAGCCGGATTTAAAGAGGTGAATTTTAAGAGATTGAGTGGAGGTCTTTGTACATTATACATAGCAACAAAATAAAGAGAAAAGCAAATGAAAAAATATGGACTTATAGGTTATCCGCTCGGACATTCTTTTTCTCGCAATTTCTTTAACGAGAAATTTGAGTCTGAGATAATTGACGCAAAATATCTTAACTTTGAGATTCCGACAATAGACGATTTAACGAAAGTTATTGAAGAGAATCCGGATATATGTGGGCTGAATGTTACTATTCCTTATAAAGAAAAAGTTATTCCACTCCTAAACGACTTGAGTGAGGACGCAAAAGCTATTGGCGCTGTCAACGTCATCAAATTTATCCGAGAACCAAAAAAGAAATTAAAATTAGTGGGTTATAACTCCGATTATATCGGGTTTACTCAATCTATTCAACCTTTACTCAAACCGTATCATATAAAAGCATTAATACTTGGCACGGGCGGCGCGTCAAAGGCTATCCGTTATGCGTTACAAAAAATGAATATCGAATCTAAATTCGTTTCTCGAACAAAGAAAGAAGGAATGCTTACATACGAGGAATTGGATGAGAAGATTATGGACGAGTACAAGATTATCGTCAATTGCACTCCCGTAGGAATGTTCCCAAATACAGATGTATGCCCCAATATCCCATACGAATCAGTTACACCGAAGCATCTGCTTTATGATTTACTCTATAATCCGGACGTTACACTCTATATGAAGAAAGGTACCGAACATGGAGCTACTACAAAGAACGGACTGGAAATGTTACTTTTGCAAGCATTCGCGGCATGGGACATTTGGAACAAATAAATATATGACATGCAAATGAAAAAGAAGATAAAATACAGTGCCTTTATTGTTATTATATTAGCCATAATTTTAGATATTGGCACTGCACAATACATGATTAACTTTTCTCTGAAACCTGACGTAACAGCCTCACGGAACATTGAAACATCATGGAATAATTTAAAGAACAATAACGCAGACATTGCGCCGTGGATAGACAGTATCCGAACAAACCATATTTTAAAAGATACATTTATCGTTTCACCTGATGGATGTAAACTTCATGCCTTTTACAAAAACGCGGTATATCCGACCGGAAATACGGCTATCTTAATACATGGATACACATCTAATGCTATCTTTATGATGAATATCGGACATATCTATAGTGAATATTTACGATATAACATTCTTCTTCCCGATAACCGATTCCATGGTGAAAGCGAAGGTTCTCATATTCAAATGGGATGGAAAGACAGGAAAGATATTCTTCAATGGATGAAAGTGGCTCAGGCCATGTATGGTGACAGTTTGGCAATGGTTGTTCATGGTATTTCCATGGGTGGCGCAACAACCATGATGCTGTCGGGAGACAACTTGCCAGGTTATGTGAAATGTTTCGTTGACGACTGTGGATATACCAGCGTATGGGATGAGTTCAAAAATGAAATGAAAGCGCAATTCGGTATACCTCCTTTCCCTATATTATATACAGCAAGTGCATTAAACAAAATTGAGCATGGATGGGGATTCAAAGAAGCATCATCTTTAAAACAGGTAACCAAATGCAAACTGCCTATGCTGTTCATTCATGGAGCAGAAGACGACTATGTGCCGACTGACATGGTATATCCGCTATATAAAGCAAAACCTGAGCCGAAAGAACTTTGGATAGTACAGGGAGCTGCTCATGCCGAAGCATATATTACTGACCGGCAAGCTTATCGAAAAAGAGTTTATGACTTTGTTAGCAAATATATGAAATAAGTCATAAAGTTAAACAGCCCGTTTCATCAGCATGAATCACTCAACTCATCAGCATGAATCACTCAACTCATCAGCATGAATCACTCAACTCATACGCATCACTTTTCACTTTTATAAGCATCATCCAAAAAAAATTGCTCATTGTTCTTCTTCTCTTTTCATTTTGCACTATCTTTGCACTCAATGAGTAAAGCCAAACACATTATCACCATCATATTGCTCCTTCTTTTCATCGCACAGGCAGGAGCAAAAGAGTATACTGTCAAAGATATTCTAATGGTACACCTTCAAGACCGTACAAGATATGTGTCCAATCCGGATGGTATTCTATCCGCTTCGACTGTGTCAACCATAGATAGTGTGCTTTATGCACTTGAACAAAGGACAGGAATCCAAACAATTGTGGTTGCTGTTACAGGAATTAAAGATGGTGACTGTTTTGAATTTGCCTATCAACTGGGCAAGCAAAACGGAGTTGGTCAGAAACAGCGTGATAATGGCTTAGTCATCTTACTTTCCACCGAAGAGCGATGCATTCAATTTGTCACCGGATACGGACTGGAAGGGACATTGCCTGATGCAATCTGCAAAAGAATCCAAACCCAATACATGAATCCGTATTTTGCCAACAATCAGTGGGATGAAGGTATGGTAGCCGGAATCAGAGCGGTCGGTGGTATATTGGATGGTTCTATGGAGAATATTGCTCAAGACGAGGACGACGATGCCGATTTAACCGGATTAGCCGTATTCATGCTCATATTCTTAGTAATTATGTTATCTATCAGATATTCTATCCGGAAAGCATCAGCCTGCCCGAAATGCAAGAAACACCATATTCAACGCATGACATCCCATCTGCTATATAAGAAAAACGGAGTGAAACGCGAAGAAGTCACTTACTTATGCAAGAACTGCGGGCACGTGTTTAAAAGAATTGTTGAGTCATCGGATGAAAGCTATCGCGGCCCACGTGGTGGAGGTGGCATTTTTATCGGTGGCGGAAGCTTTGGCAGAGGAGGAGGCTTCTCAGGTGGCAGTTTCGGTGGTGGCAATTTCGGTGGTGGTGGCGCAGGAAGTCATTTTTAATCCTTATTATAATTATATACAAACTAAAATATAAAAGAAAATGAAAAAGACTGTTATTCTAATTATTGTTCTCGCTGTAATAGCCATGTGGGGAATAAGTCAGTACAACGGACTTGTAACCAGTCAGGAGTCGGTCAATACTGCTTGGAGCAATGTCGAGAACCAATACCAACGTCGGGCTGATTTGATTCCAAACTTGGTAAACACCGTAAAAGGATACGCAGAACACGAAAAAGGAACATTCGAAGCTGTTGTAGAGGCACGAAGCAAGGCAACATCCATTAAGATTGACGCTAACAATCTGACAGAAGAAAAATTGAAAGAATTCCAAGCTGCCCAAGGGGATGTTACCAATGCATTAAGCCGTTTGATTGCTATCTCGGAAAACTATCCTGAGTTAAAAGCAAACGAGAACTTTAAAGAATTGCAAGCTCAACTGGAAGGAACGGAAAATCGCATTGCTGTTGAACGCCGTAACTTTAATGAGACAGCCAGAACATATAATACTACTATCCGTCAATTTCCTCGCAACATCATTGCAGGCATTGGCGGATTCAATGCACGCCCATATTTTGAAGCTGCCGAAGGAAGTGAAAAAGCTCCTGAAGTTAAATTCTAATCTGTAATCATGTCCAATACATTTGGAAATATTGTTCGTCTGACTACATTTGGCGAGTCTCACGGGACTGCCATCGGAGGTGTAATCGACGGTTTCCCGGCCAACATCACTATTGATGAACAATTCGTTCAAAAAGAACTAAATCGTCGTCGTCCAGGTCAGTCGAACATAACTACCGGTCGTGAGGAACCGGACTCCGTTGAATTTCTCTCAGGAATATTCGAAGGCAAATCTACCGGCTGTCCAATCGGCTTTATTGTCCGGAATCTCAACCAACGTTCAAACGACTATACTAACATCATGAATGTATTCCGCCCATCGCATGCCGACTACACCTATGCAGAAAAATATGGGTTACGCGACTATCGAGGCGGAGGTCGTTCGTCGGCACGCGAAACTATCTCACGAGTAATAGGGGGCGCTTTAGCAAAACTGGCATTGAAAGAATTAGGCATATCAGTTACCGCGTATACATCTCAAGTTGGCAATATCCAATTAGACAATGACTATAAGAAATACAATCTCAATAAGATAGAAGAGAATATTGTTCGTTGTCCGGATACGGAAAAAGCCGATCAGATGATAAAACTCATTGAAGAAGTGAAAGCCGATGGTGATACCATCGGAGGAGTAGTTACCTGTGTTATTAAAGGATGTCCGGTAGGATTGGGAGAGCCGGTGTTTGGAAAACTGCACGCGGCATTAGGATCAGCCATGCTCGGTATCAATGCAGCTAAAGGATTTGCATACGGTGAAGGATTCGACAATATGAATTTACGCGGTAGTCAACAAAACGACATCTTTTATAATAATAATGGAAAGATAGCTACAAAAACCAATAACTCTGGAGGCATACAGGGGGGGATTAGTAACGGACAGGACATTTACTTCCGCGTAGCCTTCAAACCGGTCGCTACCATTTTAAAAGAACAACATTCCGTAACAAAAGACGGAGATGATACTACCCTACTGGCTCATGGTCGGCATGATCCGTGCGTATTACCAAGAGCTGTTCCCGTAGTTGAAGCAATGGCTGCCTTAACCGTATTGGATTATTACCTTTTAAATAAGACTATTCACTTATAAATAAGGTATATTATCAAAGATAATTAGACTAATTCAAACTGAAATCTACAAAAAGTGTGGAAAACCTATAAAAAAAGTTCAATTAATTTTGCCGAATTATAAAAACTCCTTATATTAGGCGTATTTATTAAACAATATAATAAAACAAGTATAAATAATAAATTAACAATTAACCATACACATGAAAAGCATATTCTTTTCCGCAAATAAGGACAGACCTTTACCTATATATAAATAGAAAATAATATCGCCCAAAGAAAGGAAATATTAACCCAAAAGGCCAAATAATTCTTTCTGATTTATTTTTTTTATTTTATTATGAAAAAAAAGTCCTATTATTTGCTTATTTATGGAAAATCATTTAAGTTTGCAGGGTAAAAAACGTACCATATATATTCGAAAGCTATGAAGAGAGATACGCTTGGTAAGCGTTATGATTTGGAAATAGATGAGAAATATACTTTTTATTTTTAAATTTATTAATTAAAAGTTTTTGTTATGAAAAAAAAGTTTTTAAGTGCAATCCTGTTTGGTGCTCTTTTAGCAACATCTACAGGAACATTTGTCTCTTGTAAGGACTACGATGATGACATCAAAGACTTGCAAGGGCAAATTGACAAGAAAGCTTCAGCCGACGATTTAACCACTAAGGTTAGCGCGTTGGAATCGTCAATTAGCGCGGCAAAGGGTGATGCTGGAACAGCTCTCGCAACTGCAAAAGAGGCATTGGAGAAAGCAAACGCAGCTGATCCGGAAACAGTTAAAAAATTGAAGCAAGCTGTTGAAGACGCAGAAAAGAAGTACGCAACTATTGAAACTGTAGAGGCTAAAGTTAAAACAGTAGCAGATGAGGTTGATGGGTTGAAGAAACAAATTTCATCTGAAGGTTTTACTCCTGCACAGCAAAAAGTTATTGATGAAAAGATTGCTAAAGCAACATCTAAGGTAGATCAAGTATCTGCTGAAGTTGCCGCTTTAATTGGTCACCGTTTGACAAGTTTGTCTGTTATCACAACTCAACACATCAACGGTATTGCAGCTATCACATTAACATCTTTACAGTACGTTCCACAATCTTACTTCGCGCTTCCTAAGCATGAGGTAATGTACAAGAAAGACCACGCGTCTCGTCCGGTATTGGATCATATCAGCATCGCTAAGGCTCCGGAAGTGTACATCTCTACTGAGAAGAACAAAGCTTACTTCCACGTAAGTCCAAATCTTGGCGTTCGTAATCAGGATATTACAATGCCTTCATTTGAAAGTATCACATCAACTAATGTTACAAGAGCTGCCGGTGATTTGGTTAAAGTTAACACCCCAATTAAACCAACTGCTTATAACATCAACAAAGATGTTTTGGAAGTACAGTATAAGAAGACTGTTACAGGAAGGATTACTACTAAGGGTAGCGCTCACAACGATGGAAAAGAAACATTCACAATGGTTTCTTTAAAAGCTCCTATAGCAAAAGCTAACTTGGCTAAGGGTGAAGAAGCCGCAGCAGTTAACTCTGAATACGTACGCGTTGAAGAATATTTCAAAGCTCCGTATATCGCAAATGCTAAACATTCATTCAATAAGCACATACCTAACCTCTTCGCTGACGAAGTTGAAATAACATCTGACCCTGAAGTTGGAAAAGATGGTCTCTTCGTTCACTATCATGACTCTATTTGTGCTTATGAATCAGAAGTTGACAGATATGTTGACATCAAAGCTGATTACAGCAAAGAACTTGATTTGAAGAAATATGTTACAGTTTGTGTAAACGACGTTGATAAATTCAAGAATCATGCAAATCATGAGAAGTTGGCAGACTTCGCTGATTATGGCTTAGGCTTTAAGTTCTATTTAGCTAAGGCTCCATACATCACATTAGGTGGTCCTGAAGGTAACTCTAACAAGACTGACCAGCAGCAATTTGCTAATCTTACTGAAGATGGTATCATGACTTCTAAAGTTTATACTATTGACGGTGGATCTGCAACAGCTGTAGGACGTGAACCTCTTGTTCGTGCTGAATTATGGGATCTTGTAAACAAGAACCTGATTGCTATCCGTTATATCAAAGTTAAATGGGTTAAAGAAGTTGGCGAAACTAAGCTTGCTTACACATTCCCAGAATCACTTTATGAATGCAATGATTTCGTAAGTATCATCGGTACTCAAGAAATGAATGAGCAGATCTATGATAAGGCTAAGAAAGGCGGTATGACTAAGGCTGAATTCCACGCAACTTATCTGGATTCCGGTTTCGATCCTAATGACAAGGCTGATTGGGGTAAAGTTGAATTGATTAAGAATACAGAAGGTGATGTAGAATCTTATAACATTAAGTGGACTATCACTCATGCTGACATTGTTAAGAAATATCCTAACTGGAATACTTGGAACAACAGCAAACCAATGGAATTCACTAAGACATTCTTCTGGAAGAGCGGTACAACCAATACATTGGTTATCACTGTAACTAAGAAGATCTACAAACCTGAATTCGTTCTTTGGGGCTATGATGGTCGTTATTGGAGAAATCAAAACGAATGGACTGTATTCAATGTCAACCCAATCGTTTACGATACTAAGGAAGCTAACCCGGCTTGGGCAGCTAACACTAAGAACAACCCAACATGTAACATCTATACTGACCTGTTGAATGGTTTCTTGGATGATATGGGTAAGAAACCGACAACCGGCGCAGACGGTGCTATCTACTTCACTGTTGATCGTCAGTTGGTAAATGCAACCTATACTTACAAACCGGGTAACAAGTATTA
The DNA here is from genome assembly GCF_021295095.1 of Phocaeicola oris. Taxonomy (GTDB): domain Bacteria; phylum Bacteroidota; class Bacteroidia; order Bacteroidales; family Bacteroidaceae; genus Phocaeicola; species Phocaeicola oris. The sequence continues at coordinate 26,470 of NZ_JAJLQX010000011.1, read as the reverse complement.
CTATGCTGCTGATTACCAGAATGTAGCTTCTGGCTTCAAGGGTGTTGACCGTAAAAAGAACACATACTTAAGCTATGCTAAGGAAGGCGTTCGCTTTACATTTGACGAAGAGAAGTTGAAGAGTGGTAAAGAGTATGTATACACTTACTTCGATAAAGCAACAAAGAAGACAAAGAAAATGCGTGCGACAGTTAAGGATAACGATACCAAATCACCGAAATTGTATATCAATAAGGAATTGGCTGCAACTATCGTTAACTACGAACCAAATCAGTTGAATGCTGCTGAGTTGACATACAACATCAAGTTGCAAGAAGAGAACCCAACTCACGCACCTTGGGCAAAGGATGGTGATAACGTTTCATTCCCAACAGAAGCCGCAAAGGCACTTGTAGGCGAATTGATTCCTATCAAGTTGGTTGCTGATCTTTGCAATGATTCAGAAACACATCCGGTAAATGCAAGATATGCGCACACTGTTGTTATCAAAGCATACGATGCATTCATCATCGAACCGTTGAAGCACAACAATCCTAAGACTGATAACTTCACTGACGCAACTATCAAGGGTAGCACAATCAGTGTAAAAGAAGCTAACAAATATCTGTCTTGGAATGCTGACGAAAAGGGTAAATACTATCCGGTTGTTAAACCAAAAGTAAAGAACGCTCCAGCAAACTTGGCTGAAGAATTAGGTGACTTCTATGAGGCAGAAGATGCTATCTGGGATGTTGACAATATTAAGACAAACTTGAAACTTATCAATGGTAACTTAATTCCTACAGAAGGTGTTATGGATGGTCCGATGCCGGCTAATACAAAAGTTGAGGCTGCTCCAAGCAAGGTAAATGCTGAAACTTTGACTTACCACAACTATAGCGGTACTCCTGTAAACAACGATTATAAGATGTATATCCCTGTAACTTACGGTTACAAATGGAAGACATTCGTTGTATACAAAGAAGTTCTCGTTAAGAGCAACAAGGGTACTGACGATAATCAAGGTAAATAATCTGAATAAGATAAACTAAATTAAAGAGGGTGTTCCCTTACGGAACACTCTCTTTTTTACATAATAGAAATTAGATTTGAATAAGATGAAAAGATTATTAAAAGCTTTACTCGTTATTTGTACATTGGTACTGTTTTCATGCGGTGGAGGATCAAGTTCAAGTCCAAAACATCCATACGCCGGAACATTCACAACTCAAGATAGTATTAAGTTTGAATTAAAGAACGACTCTACTGCATTGATTTCATTCCCCAATGGAAAAACATACGACAGCACGTGGAAAATCGTTAAGAATGATGATCAAGAGTGGGTTAATATTGAATTCTTAGGAAATCAAGAATATTTCTATCTACAAGAAAACAATATCTATCACAGTCGTCGTGATATGGATCACAAACATTTACCTAACAAGGTTACCTATCAAGACTGATATTCATTCAAACGTGACAAATAAAAAGAAAGCTGACTCTAAAAAGAGCAGCTTTTTTATTGCCTATACCTCAATGGTTACATCGGGGAAAAAATAAGTCACCTTGGTAATTCAAAATTCCATAAAGAAACAGGGAAAAAATGATACGCATGAATCGCTCAACTCATACGCATGAATCGTTCAACTCATACGCATGAGTTTAACAAATGATACGCATGAACCGAGCAACTCATACGCATCATTTTCCACATTTATACGCATCGAATTGAGATTAGTTTCCTATCACTTCTGAAGTTTATCTTTATCGGTAAATCCATCTCTGAAGAACTTCTCCTCCTTTATTTCCTTTATACGCCGTTCCGCAACCTGATAATTTGAAAGCGCGTTCTCTACAAGTGTACCATCTTTCAGGCGAGCCACTCTCCGCTCCTCAGGAACCATGGACATATACTTTTCATAAGCAGCAACAGCCTTTGAATAATCCTTTAAGCCATAATCATACGACCGACCTATGCGATAATAGATATAATAATCTTTCGTTAAAGAATAAAGTGCTTTCAAACGCTCAATCTCTTCTTTATATCTTCCGGCTTTAGCATCGCAAACAGCCGAAGCATCAATCACTTTACACATCACACTGTCATTCGGCATAGAAAGTTCAACTGCTTTATCAAGCATATCAGCCCCCTCATCTTTCCACGACGTTGACGCAGCCGACATTCCATAATAATATAGCACACCCACATCATTAGGGCTCAAGCGATGTGCCTCTTTCAAATTATCATAAGCCCCATAATACCAGTTATCACCATAATACGACATTCCTAAATAGTAATAAGTAGTAAAACTGCGATCACCGGCTCGTTTAAGACTTTCATACCGCAGAATGGCTGTCTTAAAATCTTTATTAAGACAATATGCTTTGGCGTTCTGACGATTCACATCTATACCGGTGGTATCCGACTTTCTATAATTCTCTGTCAGATCGATAGCATCCTGTACCTGATTGTTATCCAAGAATATACCGGCGATATGAGCTACCGTCTGCTGATCCAATGAATCCAAGCGATAAGCCCGATTATATGCAAGAAAAGCATTAGCCACATCATCCTGTCCCTCATAAGCCATACCTAAATACTTAAAAGCCTCTGCCGAAGTGGAATCTCTATCCAGCCACTGATGTGTTGCCTCAATAGCCGTTTTTAAATCGTTGGCATTTAAAAGAGAACGTACATGCAGCGAACGGAAGAAACTGTTTTCAGGTTTTAAATCAGACACCCGATGATAGTAATTCGCGGCTTGCAAATAATTACCCATAGAACGGTAACAATCACCAATATGAACTAACGATTGAATATTAGAATCGGCATCAGGCAATGCGCTCCATGAAGAAATAGCATCTCTATACCGATTAATAGCCATCTGAGCCTTTGCTTTATAGGTTAGCAAAAGCGAATCCTGCGTATCCGCGGAAACTAAATTAATAACTTGCTCATAATTGTAATCTTCCATTTCCCGAACAACTCTGTCCTTTAGTAACGGGTATGAATCGGAAACAATCTGAGCAGGAACAGGCAACACATAAAGTAGAGCAAGCATTGCCATTGTCACAAAAATTTTCTTTTTCATCATCATTCGTTTTTTTATGTTCAATAATTAAACTATTCCTGATTTCACATTATCGCCTTCTATAACCAACACCTTCTTAGCAATCAACGCATTCACTGCTTTTTCAATAGCCGTATCAGCAATTGGAGTACGACGGGCATAGCCAAACAGTTGAGAAGTCAGCTTTTTCACATCGTCCATTGGAATAGCCATTTGCTGATCAATGATAAATTGAACGGCATTCATATATTCTATCAATGGAATATCGCCTGCGTCGCGTTTGGAATTAATTCTGTAATACGGGTAATGATTATACATAGAAGAATCCAACCAAATAACTCGATTATCAGCAGGCGACATCGGATCCACGATACAAGTACTAAGGACTCGGTCGTCTACGATGCGCTTGAGTTTTACGGTAACCTTTGTTTCCCAAATAGAAGCGACGCGCTTATATATTAAAGACATGGTCATCGGCTGTTCCACTTGTAGTATATCCTTGATATATTTGCTCATTCGATCAGCGTTTTTTTCGAGATTTTCCATTCCAATCGCTTTCAGAATCGGCATTTTAGCAAATTTGTAATCAATTTCCTTGTCGTTTTTCAATTCAACGACCGGTTCATCGGAAATATTGAAAGCCTTAGCCTTGTAAATCGGAGCTTCTTCTACCTTTTTATCCATAGGTCTTTGTAAACTCTCTAATTTATCCACCACTCGATTCAAAACTTTCTCTTTATTCTCCAGCCAGTCGACCGACCAGATTCGCATGATATTCCACTTCAGCATACGAAGCACATTCGGCTGACAAATCTCCCTATCGCGAGTTGTCTTGGTCTCATAATAATTCTTTCCATCTGTAAGAATTCCCAACAGATAAGTATCGGAATGCTTAGGATCGAGCACAGCCAAGTCAATCTTGAAGTTGGAACGTCCAACAAACGTATCCACTTTATATCCCTTAGCTTCCAGTTCTTTCGCGATAACCGAAACCATTTCACTCTGCCGCGTCAACTTCGACTGACTGATAGATATAGAAGAAGTTCCATGATCGGCAAACTCCAAAAATCGTTTCAGTCCCTCTACTCCTTTTGCCTTAGAACGCTTTAAATCAATCTGTTCTGCACGAAGTGTAGAGAATATAATCATTTCGTAACGAGCACGAGATACGGCAACATTCAAACGGCGCTCGCCACCCTCATTATTCAATGGACCAAAGTTCATGGAGACATGACCACTTGCATCCTGACCATATCCCACAGAGAATAAAATTACATCACGCTCATCACCCTGCACATTCTCTAAATTCTTTATAAAAACAGGTTCTTCACCTTGATAAGCAAGTGTTTCTAAATCAGGATACTTCGACAACTCATCGGTAAGCATATCCTCTATCAGGTTCTGTTGAACAACACTGAACGAAACAATACCGATACTTAACTTCGACAGTTCAGGATCCTGCAAGCGACGGAGGACTTCTTTTACAATAGCTTCTGCCTCCGCCTTATTACTACGAGTCCGGCCTTTATCGTAAATTCCGTCCACCTTTACCAAACGGACTTTAGAAACGCGATCGTCAACAGAAGGGAAAGTATATAGTTTTCCATCATAATACTGCGAATTACTGAATGCAATCAGACTTTCATGCTTACTACGATAATGCCATGTAAGATAATGCGAAGGCATGGATAGTGAGATACAATCATCTAAGATACTCTCCATATCATCCACATCAGCTTCCTCTTCTTCTACCTGAGTGGATAAGAAGAAACTGGTAGGCGGCATCTGCTTCGGATCACCAACAACCACCAATGTCTTACCACGAGCAATCGCTCCGACAGCCTCACTGGTAGGCATCTGCGAAGCCTCATCGAATACAACAATATCAAATTTATCACGGTCCAAATCAATATATTGAGCCACAGAAATAGGACTCATCAGCATACAAGGACACAGCTTCGGCAAAAGGTTTGGAATCTGATCAATAAGACGACGAATGGTTGTACCACGACCACCATTGGTAATATTCCGCTTCAAGATTCCCAACTCCGAACTATTCACCGCCTCCATTAATAAATTAGGAACACGCGAAGCTAATTTGTAATAAAGTTCTTTCTTTGTAACTTCCTGAAAGTCGGCAGTCAACCGGCGGTACTTGTCTATCACACCCTCGAACAGCAAACCATTAAACAACTGTAATGACTTATCTGTATTCACCACCTTCATAGTCATCTGATGACTAACGCCCTTAAATAAAGCATCGGCAGCCTCCTTACCTGTTTTATGTTTGTCAAGAATATAATCCATTGCTGCCCCTAACTTCCGAGCAACAAAATCACGCTCCCTGTAACACCACTGATACCAATCTTTCAACTCACCCAAATGATTTATCCATTGATCAATCAAGGCAGGTATCTTAATATGAATCTGTTCTTGTGGGAACTTTGCTTCTGCCAATACCTGAAGATCCACATTTGCGGCATCCAATTGAGCAAATAAGTCATTAATCCGCTTAAGCGTATCTTCATAAGACTGCTTAAACATATTCCAGTCCGTTCCTATTTGACGATTGAAGCCGGAAAGTACTTCAACAAGCGGAACCTCTGTGTTTTGAGAATACTCTTGAAGAAGATGATAAACTTGAGGAGCAACTTCCAATACCTTATGAATATCTTCCCATTTTTCATTATCTCTCCGCCCAAGCAGGTCAAATATCTCTGTCAATTCATTCGCGTGCTTCTCAACTATCTTATTCTCTCCTTGATAATCAACCAATTGTCGCAACAATAGAGAAACAGCATCCGCATTTAACGACGGATTATAAGCCTTCAATCGGCTGACAAACGAGCGTTTAGCAAAAAATCTCGGCAAGAACCACTTGTTTAATATTGCATTCCATTCCATTTGCAACGCGAAAGCATCTAAATCAAAGATTTGAGAAACAAAACTCTTCGACAAACTGCTCTTTATTGCTTCTCTCTTCATTCCACTTGCAGTCACATGCTTCCATTCATCAAGCAATCCCTGATTCGCACATATATCTAAAATGGATTTGTTCAGCAAAGGCAAGTTAACCAATAACCCGCTCATTTTATTCATCCAAGCTAATCCGTTCAATGTATCAGGGACAACTATCAAGAAATGGTCGGCAAAGAACTGCTTGTACTGAAGTATATCGATAAACAGTTTTTTAAATCCCTCTAATAAATTCTTTATTTTAGTTGCCGAATCAGGAGTGACATCCCGAGGTTTCAAGTAACGGAGAGGATGCTCCTGAGGATGTCCGATTACTTTCATTACCGTATCCAAATCTGTCATTTCATCCCTGAGCTTATCCAACTTATCTTTCGTCACAGAGTCAATAAGCTCTGTTGGAATTTGAACCTCCTCCCCATTAACGGATAGATAATTAGCAATACAATCATAAAGAGAAAACCCAGACTCCCGCGATTGATGCAATGACTCCATATAACGGATCAACTCCTTACGTCGTTCAAACAGTTCCTTTGAAATCTTCGCAAATTCTTCCGGTTCTTTAATATGAACTGCTTCGATAGCCTGATTCATCTGCTCTAAGAAATGTGACTTGGTCGCTTTGTTTGAATGCATCTCTAAGCAAAACGGATCCAACCCGATTTTCTTCAATCGCTTTTGAACAACAGACAAAGCGGCCATCTTCTCTGCCACAAACAATACACGCTTTCCTTTATATAAAGCATTCGCAATCATATTGGTAATAGTCTGAGACTTTCCGGTTCCGGGAGGACCGTGCAGAATAAAGCTCTTCCCTTCACCTGAATCAATAACAGCTTCCATTTGCGAAGAATCCACATCCAACGGAATAGCGAAATTAGAAGGCTCCATCTCTTTATCCACCTTTCGGGCATCCACACCTTTACCATCCTCTTGCCATTGAATACGACCATCCATTAAACTGGATATCACTTTATTCTCACGAAGTTTTTCTGCGTTAGAATGAATATCATTCCACATCACAAACTTATTAAATGAGAAAATGCCAAGCATAGATTCCTCCAAAACATCCCAACCTTTCATGTTACGAATACAAGTCCGGACAATGGCAAATATTTGTTTGATATCCAGCCCGCTGTCATCTTTCGGCAATGGATCGAGATTGGAAAGCTTTAAATCAAATTGCTGCTTCAACAACTCAACCAATGTAATATTCAGCATTACGTCTTCATCGCGCATACGAATGACATAACCGGTGGTACCTCCTTTTCTAATGATATCAACCGGCAACAAAAGAATGGGAGCGAACCGCGGCTTCACACTCTTTGCAGTCTCAAACCATTTCATGACACCCAATACGACAAAAAGAGAATTGGCACCATTTTCTTCCATTGCCGTTCTGGAAGTACGATAAATAAACTTCAGTCGATTCTGCAGTTCTGCTTCCGTCATATAAGCATGCAATTTTTTATCATCCAAGTCCTTAACAATCAACTCTTCCACCTGTTGCTTATACTTACTCGAATCATACATACCGGAAGCATCTGTCTCCACCTCCTGTTTGAATGGTGATGGAAGTATCTGATAAGTCTCTCCTTCCTGAAGGTGATCCTCTAAGTGATCGATATCAAAGGAGACAAATGGAATAGTCCGTTTCCCTAAGCGGATGCTTATCAAGTTATTCCGTAATGAGAAATCCAACAGCTTACGTTCCCAAAGCATTTGTTTGGTCACTTTCCCTTTACTGTCATCTATTTTTATATCGTAACGACTAAGCTGTCCAACTTCTTTGGTTGCGTTCTCATGCTCCACTCCGTCGTTCTCAATTATCCAATTTCCATCCTTATTAATACGTTGCGGCAATGGGCGGATGTTATTCAGCCGGCAACGATAAACATCAACAAATAACTTGAAATCACCTTCTTTCAATTCGTTTTGAGCTTTAACAACAGCCGTTTCAAAATCTATATGATGTGAATCGGTCAATGCTGTTGACTCAACCAAAACGATATCATTAATACCATCTGCACTGCCTTTCAACAGATAAGACGCATCATCGCCCACTGTCTGAGTATAAATATCGGTGGTCAATCGGGCTCCCACAAAAATATGTCCTTTCAACAACACAAGCAACGGATGAATTCCTATGGATTCCAAAGCCGAAGCATATAATAAGGTAAGGTCTATACAAGTTCCCAATTTCTCGGACAACACCTTATCAACCAAGCGGATTCTTTGACCGGCTTCCTCAAAACTCGCAGGAGGCGCGGCATAAACCAACGACTCCGAACGAAGAGCCTCGTAAACTGCGGCAACTTGTTGACGAACTCGATTGGGATCCTGCGTCTGATACTCATCTAAAGCCGAACTCTCTGTCCACTGTTCCATGAACTTCGATGCATTCACTGCCACTCTTGATAAAACAGGCGCGTTCGGAGTAACAAAACTTGCCAATAATTCCGGAAGGATGGCAGATCCCGTCCACTGGTCGTATGCCATCAGATAAATAGGATATGCTTTCTTTACTGCCTCTTCGCCATCAATCAGAACGGTTAACTGAAAAGTTGTATGGACTCCTTCCGTCAACTCCATCAACCGGCGAACATCCGGCTCTAACTCCAACTGATTAATTTGAACGGTCTGACCTTTTGGAACGACATCCATCACCACCTCCGAATGCTTCATCATCGTTCCATCTACCATTATTCGCGCATTATGCCAATCGGTTTCATCATTATTTCTCAAATCACACGAATTAAAAGCGGCATAACGATTATGAATCATCGCGTAATTTATGCAAGGCAAGTAATCTAAACGGATGCTTCCGTTATGATTCCCGGTAAACAAGCAGTCTTCTTCTGTACTCTCAACCATAGTATATATAGAAATATCATATTAAATGCCTCAAATATACAAAATAGAAAAGAAATAATCGTATGATGGCAGATTAACGTTATATAAAACAAAGTTAACCAATAAAAGAAATTTTTATACCCATGGAAATACACTATAATCAGTACCGCGTTTCAAGTTAATTTGATGAAGTTACCTGCCTCACCGTATGGTTTTATTATTCGATACGTATAAGGCAATCAACTCATGCGTATCAAACGATAAAGTCATACGCATCAAACGATCAACTCATGCGCATCAAACAATCAACTCATACGCATCAAAACGTTGATAGATACAGATTGAATCTATTCCGACGAATTATACAGAAATCGATCGGTCGTGTAAAATACCTCAGGCATATTAATCGTTAAACGAATTGCACAAGTTTACATGCAAACCAACTTTATCACACGATAATATGTTATCTTTGCAACCAAATTAAATACCATGAAAAAGCTCAGAGACAGAATATTAAAAGATGGTAAATGCTATTCCGGCGGAATTCTGAAAGTAGACAGTTTCATTAACCATCAGATGGACCCGAATTTAATGAAAGAGGTAGCCGTGGAATTTATACGTCGTTTTGCGTCAACCGAAATCAACAAGATTCTTACCATTGAGGCCAGTGGAATCGCCCCAGCTATTATGACCGGCTTTTTGATGAACCTGCCGGTAGTGTTTGCCAAAAAGAAGAAGCCGTCGACCATGGAAAAAATGATCACCACAACCGTTCATTCGTTTACAAAAGACAGGGACTACAGTGTTTGCATCAGTCAGGATTACCTGACTCCGGACGACAAGATACTCTTTATTGACGACTTTTTAGCATACGGAAACGCGGCAAAAGGAGTTATTGATTTAGTCCGGCAAAGCGGTGCTCAGCTGGTCGGCATGGGATTTATTATAGAAAAAGCATTCCAGCATGGCGGCGATTTTCTTAGAAATGCCGGCATCCATGTGGAATCATTGGCCATTATTGAAAGTTTAGACAATTGCGAGATTAAAATCCGTGAGGAATGATATGTTAAGTAAACGTAAAATCCGTTATATCTTCATGACACATCTTCGATAAAAAACTGAAAATTTGGAAGATATAGTTAGAATAAATACCTTTGCGGTCGAATTTCTAACCAATATAGATAAAAGAAAGATGAAAGCATTTGTTTTCCCCGGACAAGGAGCCCAATTCCCGGGTATGGGCAAAGACCTTTACGATAATTCAGCATTAGCAAAAGAACTTTTCGACAAGGCAGATACTATTTTAGGTTATAAAATAACAGATATAATGTTTCACGGCTCTGATGAAGATCTTCGTCAAACAAAAGTTACACAGCCGGCAGTATTCCTCCATTCAGTTATTTCAGCCCTCTGTTTAGGCGACGCGTTCGTACCGGACATGGTAGCAGGACATTCACTTGGTGAATTCTCCGCGTTAACTGCGGTAGGCGCGTTAACTTTCGAGGATGGTCTGAAGCTGGTTTATGCCCGTGCCATGGCCATGCAGAAAGCTTGCGAAGCAACTCCATCAACCATGGCTGCCATTATTGGCTTGCCCGATGAAAAAGTAGAAGATATCTGTGCCGAAGTTAACAAGGAAGGCGCTGTATGTGTACCGGCTAACTTTAATTGTCCTGGACAATTGGTTATCAGTGGCGACATTGATGCCATAAACACCGCTTGCGAAAAAATGAAAGAAGCCGGAGCCAAACGCGCGTTAGTGCTGAAAGTTGGAGGCGCATTCCATTCTCCGTTGATGCAACCGGCAAAAGACGAGCTTCAAGCCGCTATTGAAAAGACAGTCATCAATACTCCTAAGTGTCCTGTTTATCAGAATGTGGATGCCATGCCACATACCGATCCGAAAGAAATCAAAGCTAATTTGATAGCTCAGTTGACTTCTGCCGTTCGTTGGACAGCCAGTGTTCAACACATGATTGCCGACGGCGCGACCGACTTCACGGAATGCGGTCCGGGTAAAGCATTACAAGGTATGATTACCCGTATAGACAAGAATGTTACTGCACACAGTATAGAATAAAGTACATTTTATATCAAGAGAAACGGATGCATCGGTTGATGTGTCCGTTTTTTTATAACATATCAAACACTTACTTTTTTATTACTCATAAAACATTTTCTCATAATATTTCAGTACTTTTGCAAAAAGATAACACGTAACAAATGAAACCACATTATGACATAGGATATGCCTTAAGCGGCGGATTTATAAAAGGATTCGCACACTTTGGAATGATACAGTCTCTGATAGAACATGATATTCATCCGGGCATCATCTCCGGAGTAAGTGCCGGAGCTTTATGCGGAGCTCTACTGGCTGACGGAAGAGAGCCCTATGAATGTGTTAATTTATTTGATAATCAATCGTTCAAAGATTTTACTTCATTCTCATTAAGCGCCAGCGGATTACTCGACTTGAAGAACTTTAAAGAATTCCTAAAAGAAACACTTCACGCGAAAAATATCGAAGATTTGAAAATACCTTTGATTATCACCGCGACAGATTTAGATCATGGCGTAAGCGTTCATTTTACCAAAGGCAATTTAGTGGATAGAATAGCAGCCTCTTGCTGTATGCCTATTCTTTTTACTCCTATTACCATCGGAGAGACCCATTATGTAGACGGTGGAATACTCATGAACCTGCCGGTTACGACTATCAGAAAGAGTTGCAAAACAATCATCGCGCTGAGCGTCAGTCGATTGATAGCCAACGAGTACAATATGAATGTGATATCTATAGCAAACCGTTCGTATAACTTTATTTTTCAAGCAAACTCATTACCTCAAAAAGAAATCGCCGACTTGGTCATTGAGCCTACCGGACTTGAGAAATTCAGTAATAATCAACTGGAAAAGGCAGACGAGATCTTTAAAATAGGATACGATGAAGCAAATAAAGTATTAGGCAAATTAGAAAAAGAATTAACATAATATCATTATGGATATAAAAGAAAAGAAGATAATTATATATGCTGTTCTTCCACGCCTTTTTGCTAATAGGAACATAAGTCATATCAGAAACGCTACACTGGAACAAAATGGTTGTGGCAAGATGAACGACTTTAGTGTAAAAGCCTTGAACGAGATAAAAAATCTTGGAGCAACGCATATCTGGTACATCGGACTTATAGAACATGCCACAAAGACAAACTATTCACCGTATGGAATTCGGGTCGATCATCCAGCTATTGTAAAAGGGAACGCAGGGTCGCCGTATGCCATAAAAGATTATTACGATATTGATCCGGACTTAGCAGAGAATGTTCCTGAACGAATGAAAGAATTCGAATGTTTAGTACAAAGAACACATGCTGCCGGATTAAAAATGGTGATGGATTTTGTTCCAAATCATGTAGCTCGGCAATATCATTCCGATGTGAAGCCTGAAGGTGTGACCGATTTAGGAGAGAATGATGATACATCGAAAGCGTTCAGCCCACAGAATAACTTCTATTATATACCGGGAGAAAAGTTTCAAGGGAATTTTGATTTGTTTAGCGGATGTCCTAAGCCTTACGAAGAGTTCCCTGCAAAAGCTACGGGGAACGACCAGTTTGCTCCCTGCGTAAATACAACCGACTGGTACGAAACGGTCAAACTAAACTATGGAGTAGATTATATTGATAATCGCTCAAAACATTTCAACCCTATTCCTGATACGTGGAATAAAATGCTGGACATTCTTCTGTTTTGGGGCAGTAAAAAAGTTGACGGATTCCGCTGTGATATGGCTGAAATGGTACCTGTTGAGTTCTGGCATTGGGCTATTCCTCAAGTAAAAGAAAAATATCCTCATATTATTTTCATTGCGGAAATTTATAATCCGGGTGAATATCGCAACTATCTGTTCTACGGAAAGTTCGATTACTTATATGACAAAGTCGGACTATACGACTCTCTTCGTTCCATCACTTGTGGACGAGAATCGTGCACCGTTTTAACCAGTCGCTGGCAAAGTCTGAACGGTATACAAAGTCGGATGCTTAACTTCCTTGAGAATCATGATGAGCAACGCTTGGCTTCCGACTTTTTTGCAGGTAACGGATTCAATGGTATTCCCGCCATGATTATCTCGGCAACCATGAATACCAATCCCATCATGATATACTTTGGTCAGGAGCTTGGCGAAAGAGGCATGGACTCTGAAGGATATAGCGGTCGCGATGGCCGAACTTCTATTTTCGATTACTGGACTGTCAATACCATTTCCCGTTGGTGTAATAAAGGACAGTATAATAACAAGTATTTAAACGAGAATGAAATAAAACTCCGTTCCTTCTATAAGCGTCTGTTGAACATTTGCAATTCAGAAAAAGCCATCCGAGAAGGAGAATTCTTCGATTTGACCTACGCGAATTGCAATGGCTGGACGTACAATGAACATAAACAATTTGCATTCTTACGTAAAAAAGATGATGAACTGCTACTAATAATTGTCAACTTTAAAGAATTCCCTGTCAATATCGGAGTAAACATTCCGAAGCATGCTTTCGATTTCTTTGGAATATTCCCCATGGCCAATATTCAGGCTATTGATTTGCTTTCAAACACGACGGAACATTTGTCGCTTCTTCCGGATAAGACTACACCAATTTCTATAGAAGGAAGAAATGGCAAGATTTTTAAGATAAAGGTCTGAACACTTAAAATATTTTAAGAAAGGAAGATAACTATTGGGGTAAGCTATTAAAGAATGTTACGGAATAGAACTTTTCTATCTAAAAAACTTGCAAATAACAATTATAGCCTTACCTTTGCAATGTGTTTTTCATAGTATTAGATTTAAGGTTAACAAAGGTTGGGATACAGCGGTATCCCTTTTTTTATGTCCTGATAAGATGTAACCATGTCGTTAAGAGCCTATATTAAAAAGTCATTTTGTCAGCTTTTATTACAATTTGTCCGAATAATGAAGTTCTTTTCTCATTCACTTGCGTGAATCATCATAAAAAGAAATTGGCATACCGTTTGCTGTATATTAAGTGAACTCCGAAACCCAAAAGAGCGGAAGAGTTCTAAACATAAATTGATTAATAAACAAATAAAATAGGAGGATACAATTATGATGACACCGAGTAGAAGAAATTACAATGAGAATTGGTTACCAACATTTTTTGATGACTTTTTTGATAATGATTGGATGATTAGATCAAATGCTACAGCTCCGGCAATGAACGTTATTGAAAATGATAACGACTACCAAGTAGAAATTGCTGCTCCGGGTATGAATAAGGATGATTTCAACATTCATTTGGATCAAGACAACAACTTAGTCATTTCTATGGAGAAGAAGACAGAGCATAGAGAAGATAACAAGAATGGTGAGAATGATAAGAAACAACACGGTCGTTACTTACGCTGCGAGTTCTCATATTCAAAATTCCAGCAGACATTAGTTTTGCCTGACAATGTAGACAAGGATAAGATTTGCGCAACAGTCAATGATGGTGTATTGAATATTGAATTGCCAAAGTTAAAACCGGAAGACAAAGCTAAAGCTGTTAAAGTTATCGAAATCAAATAACTAAAGCCACTAAATGATTGAGAAATAGGACAGATTCGTGAGAATTTGTCCTATTTTTATTTTATCTAACAACTAAAACCTTTAACCAATCTTTCAAAAGACCCATATATTGATCTTGAGAGTCAGCGACAAGAATGATAACTTGACTTCCGTCTCTCAGTTTTGGTCCCAAACACATTCCTTCGTAATTGGCTAAATCGTACGAAAGTAAAGATATATCTGTTTTCCATTCATATAAAAGTGTCTTTTGCAAATAAGGAGATGTATCGGATAATGCTATGGTGGAATTGATTTTCTTTTCTTTCAATGGATTCACTACATACAATTTCTCATTTATCCAACTCCCAAAATATCCTTCAACAAAACAAAATTCCCGTTCCAGAACAATCAATCTGCCATCATCCAAAGCAATCATTGCACTGACACCCGTCTGTGAGTTGATGGCTGATTCTTTTGCTATCGGTTTGTCCATCAAATACGCATATTGTCCAATTGGTTGAAGTGTTTCATCAAAAGCCTGAATACGAATACGGTTCTCTGTACGCCGCGTAGAAGTCGCGATTTCTCCATCCTTAGGCAATGGTCCTTCGGTTGATGTCCAGAAACAATGTGTTTCTGCGTTATAAGTCAGCGCCTCAAAGCCTAAGTTTTTCCGAGCTGTTGAAAAAAATTGTGGAACATTTAATTCTCTCCCCGTCAGTGAACCATCCAAATTGTATTCTATAATCTTCTGATCCGATTCTCCCGAAACAAATACAGTATTCGACTTTGGACAATAAGCAATCCCCTCTTCATCTCGATTCGGTTCCCCTGAAGTAAGCAAAGAATCCATCTTCACATTAGTAATTTCTCCGGTAATGGAATCGATGTCTATATTAAAAAGATAGAATCCCGCCAAAGGGCTTTTATCACTCACCACAGCATATTGATTTCCTCTAATATGAGTAATCCCACTGTAATTACCGGCTTTCACCATCTCAGGAAAAGCCTGTTGAGGAAAAGCCCTAACCACTTCAAGTGTCTTTTGTGCATAAGAAAACGCTTGAATACCGACAAAAAGAATCAAAAATATAAGCTGCTTCATCTTTGATCTATGATAAGTATTCACAAAGATAACTCTTTTTCCTTCTTAAGCATACTAATCTTTCACAATTAATGTCCGCATAGCGTTTAAAATACAAAGCACTGTAACGCCAACATCGGCAAATACCGCCATCCACATATTTGCTATACCAAGAGTAGCGAGAACAAGAACCGCAAGTTTTACCCCGATAGCAAAGAATGTATTCTGAAAAGCAATCTGCATTGTTCGTTTTGCTATATAAATTGCTTTAGATATTTTTGAAGGTTTATCATCCATCAGCACAACATCGGCCGCTTCGATGGCCGCATCCGAGCCGAGCGCGCCCATTGCTATTCCTATATCCGCACGAGCCAGAACGGGCGCGTCGTTAATGCCATCACCGACAAAAGCTAACGACTTACCTCGCGGCTTATCTTTTATAAGTTGTTCAATATAAGTAACTTTATCTGCAGGAAGAAGCTCTGCATGATACTCATCCAAATCAAGTTCCGCAGCCACAAATTTACCAACTTCTTCCCTATCTCCGGTTAGCATGACGGTCTTATCCACTCCTTCTTTTTTCAAAGACAAAACAGCATCTTTCGAATCGTCCTTTATTTTATCGGAAACTACAATATGACCGGCATAAACTCCATTGATTGCAACGTGAACAATCGTACCCGCATGAGAACAATCTTTCCACTTAACACCAAGCGATTCCATCATCTTTGTATTGCCTACACAAACAATATCATTATTAATTTTAGCACGAATACCATGCCCGGCTATCTCCTCTACATTCTCAACACTACAGTCATCCGATTCATTCGGATAAGCATGTTTCAAAGAAAGAGCAATAGGATGAGTGGAATAACGCTCAACATGAGCCGCTAAATGAAGCAACTGATTGGGAGTAATCTCATCAGGATGAACAGCTACCACTTCGAACACACCTTTTGTCAGTGTACCTGTCTTATCGAACACCACCACTCCTGTTTTCGACAAAGTCTCTATATAATTCGATCCCTTAATCAAAATACCACTACGTGAAGCACCGCCCAATCCTCCAAAAAAAGTCAATGGAATAGAAATAACAAACGCACACGGACATGAAACAACCAAGAATGTCAATGCCCGATAAAGCCATGTCGGAAAGGCTTCCGAAAAATTACCCGACAATAACGGAGGAAGAAATGCCACTATCACCGCGGCAAATACTACAATCGGAGTGTACACTCCGGCAAATTTGGAAATGAAATTCTCACTTTTCGATTTATGCTCTCCGGCGTTCTCCACAAGATCTAATATCTTCGAAGCCGTAGACTCTCCAAATTCCTTTTCTACTTTTACTTTCAGAACACCATCAATATTCACACAACCGGAAATAATTCCATCGCCTGCTTTTATCTCTCTTGGCACACTCTCACCGGTTAAAGCAATCGTATTCAAATTCGAATTCCCATCCGTCACCACACCATCCAATGGAACTTTCTCGCCCGGCTTAATTAATATGGTCTCTCCTATTTTAACGGTATCGGGACTAACGGTCAACACGTTACCATCTCTCAACACATTGGCGGTATCCGGACGAATATCCATCAAACCGGAAATTGACTTACGACTTTTTCCTTCAGCTATATCCTCGAACAACTCACCAATCTGGAAGAATAACATAACAAACACCGCCTCCGGAAATTCATTGGACGTATCCGGAAAGAAACCGATGCATAATGCGCCAATAGTCGCGACAGACATCAAAAAATCTTCGTCAAATACTTCACCATGACAAATATTCTCAGCCGATTCCATCAACACATCGTATCCGGCAATAAGGTAAGGTACCAAATAAATAAGGAGTAATTGCCAAGTAGGTAAACTTATTAACTTTTCAATGATAACTGCGGTAATCAGTAAAACGGAAGAAATTATAATCCGTACAATCTTTATTTTATGTTCTCTTTCCATACTATTTTATTTTATGTAACAAAGGTATGAAAAGAAAAATGCAACTTAGTTGCAAAGTTAATGATGCCTCAAATTTCTCTTTAACACAATATGCATACCTTGCTTAGCTTTTACCTTTCCGGAGTGACAACTATATCAACTCATATTTCGAAGCATCTCCAAATTGTCTGTTAATCCAGATGGCAAAGAATTTATCGGTCAACGAATAAATCTTATCGACTTCTGTTATTAAATCCTTATCCAACAACTTATTAACAGCCGACTGTACTGAGCTTGAAGATGTTAACCGATGATTTTTGACAAATTCCGCTGAAGTTACATGAGTTGCTTCTCCTTCATTGGCAATGGCATACAAAACTTCTTTCTGCTTTTCCGGAATATTCGAAAGAATCTCCCTATAAACCGTGGCATTCAATTCTATAACCGTATCAATGGCCTTCTGCATTATACCAATAGTGCATGCTGTTCCCTCCGGAGTATTCGCAAAAGTTTCATTAAATGTCTTTTGAATATAGTAAGTATGACCGTTAAACAATTTATATACCTTTTCTACATCATCTTTTTGAATATCACGATGACGATTTTTAAAATGATGGATAATAAACGGAATATATTCTTCCGGAATGATAGCTTTCAATTCCAACATATCCGCGCTATGATAGAATGGGCGGGCTGCCGATGAGAACATTTCTTGCATAAGATGACGCTCACTTCCCGCAAAAATAAAGTTACTGTTAGTCATCTTTTGAATATAAGTCCGCAACAAAGCTTCTATATTCTTTTCCGGATATTTCGCTATCTGCTGGAATTCATCAATCGCTACGATACAAGGTTTATCGGCTTGAGACAAATAACGGAAAATTTCATCCAAAGTATACTCAGGACGATCAATATCTCCTAACTCTACATTAAAGACGGGCATTCCCGAAACAGGATCAAAGCCAAATTTCCCGCTAATCGACCGAATAGTCTGCACAAAAAGCTGAATCATCTTCTTACTTTTGGGTAAAAGCGCTTCATATATTTCTCTTCCCAAAAGATAGGTGAATTCGCGTAAACTTGAAGTATGCAGTATGTCAATAAAAAAAGTATAATATCGCTTACTAATCTCCGGTTTGTCATAACAAAATTGAATTAGTCCGGTCTTCCCCATTCTACGGGGAGAAATAATAACCAGATTATTCCCATTGGTAACAGACTTTATCAAACGAGCAGACTCCTCTGTACGATCGCAGAAATATTCCTGCTCAATTTTTCCTATCACTATAAAAGGATTTCTATTTTTAATCATCACATTTTCTTTTTTACAAATATAATTATTTAATTCGAATTATGCAAATCAAATAATATAATCCATATAATTTAGTTTTATTGTCACCATCATAAAGTCGTTTTACGTGAAAAAACAGATGAATCTTCTGATATATTAGGTGTACCACGTGCGTGAACCATGTGCACCACGTGCGTGAGCAATGTGTACCACGTGCGTGAGCAATGTGTACCACGTGCGTGAGTAATGTGTACCACGTACGTGAATCAGTTTCTTCTCTTGATTATACTTATAACCGCAAAAGATGATAAAAGAAGAGAATCGATAAGACACCGACTCTCTTCCCACTCGTTTTAAATAGATACAAAATAACTTTTCCACTTAACGATAACAACTTAAGTTTCCACCGTTATTCTGCAAAAGGGAATAACATTTCACCGGTAAATATATAATATTATCACTCACTTTATTCTATTCATAAGAAATAATGTGACTTATTAACGCCCATTATGTAAATAATGATTATTAGTGCTATCGGTTTGTTAAATCAAGATAATACATTACCTTTGCCTGAAAATCAATTAAATATGGAAAAACAATTAGAATTCAACCTACATAATAAAGAAGAGTTTCCTCCCATGCATACTACCGAGCACATTGTTAACAGAACAATGATGAACTTGTTCCATTGCGGTCGTTCGGTTGAAGCACATATCGAGAGAAAAAAAAGCAAACTGGACTATGCGCTGAAAGAAGAGCCGACAGCCGTCCAAATACAGCAGATAGAAGACGCAGTAAACGAAGTCATCAGCCGCCATCTTCCGGTCACTATGGAGTACATCACACAAGAAGAAGCGGTCGGACGTTTCGATATGGAACGTCTTCCGGATGACGCGTCTGAAAATGTGCGCGTAGTGCATGTAGGTGATTATGACGAATGCCTGTGTATAGGGAAACACGTGGAAAACACCTCCGAGATTGGCACATTCAAAATAATCAGTCATAGTTACGAAAACGGTATTCTCCGTCTTCGCTTTAAGCTTATAACAAACGAACAAGCCAAATGAAATTCTTTATCTTCATTTTATTAGCATTAACGGTACTGATGTGGCTCCGTTATTACTCTATTCGCTTAATGCGGAAAGGTCATAAAAAGACACATAGAAAAAACATTAAATAAACAGGTAGCTAATTTCTTGCCTCTCTTTAATGAATTGTTTTTCGATAGACGAATTGTAAATAACAAAAGCCGTGTATCATTACTTCTCTGTAAATGAATACACGGCTTTTTGAAACACTAATGATAGATTAACTGTTTTTCCTCATTAAGAAATCGATGATTTCCAACGCTTTCTCTGCGTTCATCATGTCAAGCTTTTTATCGTGTACAAACATCTTTATCTCCTCTTTCCTTTCGGGAAAAGCCTTATAAACGCTTTTCAAAGAAGTAAGAGCGTATTGTTTGTCGCCTATATTAAAATAGTATGTATTATTGTTTTTTTGCTTCCATACATCAAAATCGGCATTCCATGAGTCATACTGCGCAGCCTCCATACCTGCATTCATATTCTGCCCGTTTTGCGCTCCCGCAAAGTCAACAGCCCTTAGTTTTTGCACGTGAGCCTGGGTTGTCATGCCTAAAGCGCCTTTTTGCCCCTTATATACATTCTTCATGACCCAACCAATAAGTATTTTGTTTCCATTCTCACGCTGTATAACCTCACAAAACTGTTGGTTGTGATACACCCATGTTCTTCCGCCTGTGTATATTGTATCGACCGTTTGCGGATTGATTAGCTCCATCATTTGGTCATCTTGCATGTATAACATCTTCTTATTGGAAGCATCGTAGTTGAGCATGACAACAAATTTTGCCTTGTTCTTATAAACTATCTTGCTCTTTATAAACTCTGGGAAGAAATAAATTCTTTTCTGTTGTGCCATTGTCGAAGAACAGAGAAAGACGAAAAGAATAAAGAGTATTTTGCGCATGACATATTATCTTTAAATAGTGACAAGCAACTATTACAGCTGCCTGTCACATAATTTTATTTATATTAATCAAGAGAAGATTTATTCTCCCTTTGGAGTTCCCCACTGCGGTGCATTCTTGTCTTGCCACAAACGCTCTGTGTTGAGCGCTGTACCCTTATTGTTGAATGCGGATCCTGAGTTATTAGTGCCCAGTGTGTTGAATCCTTGCTGTTTATAAGCCTCCATCTTGTTATCGAACATGAGGTCGGTCGGTGATGGTGAAGCAATCTCGAAACGACGTGGGATAGCCTCTAATACCACTTCATCGAACTTAACAAACGGTAACAAATCAGATCCAATCTTCGGATAACCGGATCGACGAGATGTAACAAACTGATCATCCGGTAACAAAGAGAAGTGGACAAGCTGCTGTAAGTAAACCTTCTCAAGCTGTTCTTCCTTGCTTCCTGTTAGCTTTATAGCAGGTGTAGCCATCATCACATCAAGCTCATCTTTCTGTAAATCGATTGGCTTTTCATTTGGATCATAGCCATAAGTCTCACCATAGTAAGGAATCTTATTGTTCTTTGCCAATGCGTCATACTCCTGCACAGAGAGCTGAACACCTTTGTTGTAGTATTCCTCTGCCGATTTTGGAAGGTCAGCGCCTAAGAGTTTAAACTCCGCAAGATAGAGATTTACCTCGGCAGAAGTGAGATACATGGTGTAAAGAGGATTGTCCTCCGTGTCTTGTATAACCTTTTCCTTGCCCACAGTTGGCAAAGTGAAGTCTTCACGACCTTTCTTCATTTCAGGTGTTTGATAAGAGAATGGATAATA
Source organism: Phocaeicola oris (assembly GCF_021295095.1). Classification (GTDB taxonomy): domain Bacteria; phylum Bacteroidota; class Bacteroidia; order Bacteroidales; family Bacteroidaceae; genus Phocaeicola; species Phocaeicola oris. Next base: position 4,895 of record NZ_JAJLQX010000011.1, on the reverse strand, counting down.
ATCCTTCACTCCATCGCCTGCCGGAAGCTGATAATCGTTACCATACTTAAAGAATTGCTTGTACTCATCTTTAAGATGTCCGTCGTAAACAACAGGGAGTCCTTGATAGCGTACCCATGGTTCGCCCATGCCACCCCATTCTTTAAAGTTACCTTTCTCATCGAGTACCACTACATCTTTAATACACTGTGGAAGTTTATCGAATGTCTTGTTGTCGATGAAGCCTTGAATAACCTTCGAGTTAAGGCTGTTTTTAGTATAGATGAAACGTACTCGTGGATCTTTACAAGCAAGGAAATAATTGAGAACGTTCTGGCTTAGACCAGGAGTAGCAAGACCGTTTCCTGTACCGTAAACGTAGTCATTATTGGAATCACTGCCTGCTTTAACAGCCTTACAGAACAACATGTCGTCTGAAAGTTCATCCAAGTAACCAACATTATCGACTACCACTGCCTTAGCGATTTCCAAAGCCTTAGCTTGGTCATTGTTGTATAGACGTACAGCAATCTTCAGTTTGAGAGAGTTTGCAAGCTTAGCCCACTTCTTCCAATCACCGTTATAGATCTGATCTTCGCGCGGCGTTGATTCCGAATTAGCGTCTGTGAAATACTTCACAGCTTGGTCAAGCTCCTCGAGAAACACCTTGTAAAGCTCTTCTACCGTGTTATACTTTGGAGTTGTAATACCATTGTCGTACTGACAAGCCTCTGTATAAGGCAGCGAACCATACATATCACTGTCGAATAAACCAAGATAAACAGTGAGTACAGTACATGCTGCTTCGTAGCCACGTTGTGTCTCATCACCGGTTTTATCAATAAATTTGCGGATTTCATTACGGCATCTCAGCGTCTCAAGATACTGCGACCCCTGACCTCCGGACTCTCTCATCTCGGTGAAAGACTCACTGTAGCTGCCTGTCGGAGTTGCCATCTGGTCCCAACGAGTCAGATAATTTACGTTGTAGAACCACAACAGATAGTCGTTAGGTTGAAATTTCATTACCGCCTGAGCCATAAGTCCCTTAGGATCGGTAACGGTTACGTTTGCAGGGTCCTTGTTTATGTCCTTATAGTCGTCAGCACAACTTATCAAGGTCAAGGCAGTTGCAAATGCAGATGCGAATAATATTTTATTGAATTTCATATTCATTTTTCTTTTTGAAAAGTTGATAGTCATTTGATTAGAATGTAGCATTCAATGTGAACGTGAAGTTGGTGGTTACACCTGAGAACTGACGAACACGGAACTCCGCGGCTGTTGTTCCTGCCACTGCCTCCGGGTTTTCTCTGTTAGGCATAGAGTTGAGCAGGTAACCCAAGTTATGCGCTGCCGCTGTCAGGCTAAGGTTTCTTGCGCCGATCTTAGAAGCGAGACTCTTATTGAAAGCATACGATAATGAGAGGTCACGGAATGCTATGTAGTTGAGATTAACAAACCAATTGTCGTTTACAACACCTTGTCCCCATGAGTTAGTGAAGTACATATAAGAACTTGCATGTGTTGGTTCGATTACACCTTTCTTATATAGTTCCGCATAAGTTTCACCATTTGGAGAAACCGCGCCTTTAGTAACTGTATAAGTAGAACCATCATGCTGATTGATAACAGTACCTGTGCTTAAGACACCATTAGGTATTACACCATCGTTATAAGTCTTTCCATCCCACTTAGATGTCCATGTCACACCACCATTAGCTGCGTCTCTGCCTGCCAAAGACTTCTTTGTGTAGCCATAAGCAGTACCATAGTGTGAAGGATAAGATGCCACTTTGCCGCCAAAACGCATATCGAAACTTGCGCGGAGAGTAATGTTCTTATAACGGAACGCTGTATTCACAGAACCCAAGAACTTAGGCATCATGGTACCGATTTCCTCTACCTTGCCTGCACGTTGTACGAAAGCCATGCGACGTCCATTAGAATACTGAAGAACAGGAAGGCCCGAACCACCGGTGATATTGCCATTATCGTCGTATGTGTAGTCTCTCTTTGGAGCGGCGTCAGACATAAGCAGACCATATTCACCACCGACTTTAGCCACCGAACCAACACGATAGTTACCGTAATCCGGCGATCCTGCCAATACGATATAGTTGGCTACGAGGTCAGAAAGCTCAACAATCTTCGACTTGTTCTTAGTGTATGTGAAGTTCAAATCCCAGGAGAAGTCCTTTGTTTCAACCGGTGTGGTGTTGAGAGCAACCTCTATACCTTGGTTTTGAATGTTACCTGCGTTGATCAAAGCCTGTTTAAAACCAGACACACTTGGTATATCTACGCTCATAATCTGGTTCTTTGTATTCTCCTTATAATATGTAAAGTCGAGACCGACGCGATTGTTCAGGAATCTCCAATCCAAACCTACCTCCCATGAAGTTTTACGTTCCGGTTTTAAATCTTTAGAGTATGTCTTATCAGGAAGCGCTGTTGTATAGAATGAAGTATTGCCAACGCCTGTATAAGAAGCAAGGCTGTAAGCTGAGTTAATGTAGTATGCTTCCGTATCGTTACCTACTTGTGCCCAAGAAGCACGTACTTTTGCGAATGAAATCCAACTTGGAAGCTTGTCGCGGAAAGTCTCATGGATGAGCCAAGAAGCCCCTACCGATGGATAGAAATATGAGTAATTTCCATGTCCGTCAGAGTAAACGAGAGATGAAGACCAGTCATTGCGTCCTGTGATATCGAGGTAAAGTTGGTCTTTCCAGCTGAATGAAGCCTGTGCGGCAACAGACTGTATGGTCTTCGTTCCGCTAACTCCTGCTGAAGTTTTATAGCCTTTTGAACCGTTAGCAAGGAAGTACTGGTTAGGCATAATTAGGTCTCCTTCAGTTTTGGTGCTTATTGCGCTGTAACGGTTATGGAATATTTCGTAGCGTAGGAATCCGTTAAAGTGAAAGTCCTCATTGATGTCTGTGTCGAACATAAGGTTGGAGTTGAGATTTGTTTGCTCTTTTGTTGAAGAGCCGATCTCATACGAACCGCCTTGATTACGATAGCCTGTACCCGGTACTTTCGATTCTGCGTTAACATAATAGTAGTTAAGGCTTCCCTCTGTAATCCACTTCATCCAAGGAGTAAGTTGCGCTGTAAGTTTGAGGTTAGGGCGTACAACAGTTTCTTTCTGTTTATACTCGTTCTCCCAAATGTTCCACCACACACCGCGCCCCGGTACATACGCGTATTTGTCGCCATAGGCTACAGCAGCCAAACCACCATGTTCACCTTTATATTTATCGCGGTAATACTTTGCGTCGTAGGTTCTGTCCCATGTTCCATCGATAAAGTTTTCACCGATGTTAGGCTGTGCATTACGTGGAGTAGAGTTGGTAAAAGTAACTCCAGCCTCAAGTTCCACATCCTTGGAAATCTTGTGCGATGCCTTAGCAAGCAAAGAGAAACGGTCGAAACTGTTATTTGGCAATGTACCGTTAGAATGCTTATACGACAGAGAAGTATAGAACGTAGTTCTTTCATTACCTCCACTTACCGCTACGTTAGTATTGGTATTGAATCCTGTTTGGTAAGCATCTTTGAAGTTATTCTTATAAGCGCGAGAGTTGATTATAGATCCGTCCCACCACTCAAGACCGTCAAAGTTATCAGCTAACCATGAAAACGAAGGGCCGAAAGAGACTCCTGTTCCGCCAAAAGTTAAAAGCTTCTTATACGAAGGACGTACTTTTGAGTTGGGGTCGTTAGGATCTGTTGGCACGCCCCAGAACATATCATAGCTGTCATACGGATTTGATCCGGGTAAAAATCCCGAGAATAAACCCTCAGCATAATCATTCTGCAAGTCAGGCTGGCCTGTCACGCAGTCGAAACCAAGTGTCTGAGAAAAACTGATACCCAGTCCTTGCTTGCTCTTACCGCTCTTTGTGGTGATTACCACAGCACCATTCAAGCCGCGTGAGCCATAAAGCGCAGTAGCTGCCGCGCCTTTAAGAACGGAGACAGTCTCAAAATCGTCAGGGTTAAGATTCTTTAGTTCGTTACCATAATTTTGACCTCCTGATCCCCAGTCAGCATCATTCTCCACAATGGCATTGTCAAGTATGATTCCGTCAATCACGTAAATAGGCTGGTTGTTCTTTCCAAGAGTAGAGGCACCACGTATTAATATCTTTGAAGCACCGAACATACCGCCGTCTGATGCACTAATGTCTACACCGGCAACCTTACCTTGCAGTGCCAGCACAGGATTGATCAGATTGGCGTCAAGTTCATCTCCTTTAAGCTCAGTAGCGGCATATCCCAGAGCCTTAGAAGATCTTTTTATACCCAAAGCAGTAACAACCACTTCGTCAATAACCTTAGAATCATCTTGCATAGTCACGAAGTAGTTTTGTTGAGTACCTATTGTTATCTCTTGAGTAACGTATCCCATATAGGATATAACAACGATACTTCCAGTCGGTACATCAAGTGTGAAGTTACCATCTATATCGGTTATTGTTCCGTTAGATGTTCCTTTCTGCATCACAGTTGCGCCTATTACAGGGGCACCGGATGCGTCTATTACTGTACCAGTAATTTTCTTTGTCTGTTGTGCTTGTACATTCACATCAGGAATTGCCGCAAACGCAACATTTCCAAATGAGAGCATGAACAAAGCAACTGTTCCTGTCAGAATTTCTTTAGATAGAATTTTCTTCCACCAAGATTTGCTTCTCTCCATAAACAAAAGTTATAAAATGTACTGGGAGTATTTATTTCAGCATTATAAGGCACTCCCACATTACACCTTAATATGCTTTTTAGGCGTAATGGACATTTGGTAGGCTGAAACCTCTCAAATGTCCTTTATTCATTACCTTTGCAGCATTTGAAAGCTTATGAATAAAAAAACTGTATATTCTGTAACAGTTCAAATGTTAAAAAGAATG
>NZ_JAJLQX010000010.1 GCF_021295095.1 Phocaeicola oris | reverse complement strand
AATACGGAACGCTTGTACTGCTTTGTCTGTTTGTCATTCTTTCAAAGATCGATGCGCTCCCTTGCGGAAAGCGGGTACAAAGGTAGAACAACTTTAAATAACACGCAAATCTTTTTATGCTTTTTTTTAACTTATTTCCATCCCTTTATAACAATACGCTGATTCTCAATATGCTAGAGACGAAAAAGATTTCGGGAACGTGCCCGGAGAAGCGGGAGAAAATACGCGAAATGACGATCACGGCATTGAAAAGACACGCAAAGGAAGGATAAAAGCGATGAACAGGGAGGCGCAAACTCATACGCATGAACCGAGCAACTCATGCGGATGACTTGAGCAACTCATGCGGATGACTTGAGCAACTCATGCGGATGAATCGAACAACTCATACGGATCAGTTTTCATCTTCATACGCGTCACTTTGAACACTCAAACTGATCGAGTTTGAATACGATGAAGAACAACGGATTGATTGATCTATATATATAATAAGGTATAATATGACCTTAATTTGCCATTTCGGATATAAACTTGATTCGAACCAAACGAATCTCATCCTCAGAATAATCCTCACCTAACTCAGACATCGCGTCCTCGATACTATCGGTAGTCGATTCTTTAAAATAGTCGTATATATCTTCTACCTGATCTTCTTCCATCACCTCATTCAAATAATAATCTATATTCAACTTCGTTCCGGAATAGACAATAGCGTCAATTTCATTAAGCAACTCATCAGGATCAAGTCCTTGGAGTTCTGCGATATCCTCAAAGTCAACTTTTCTATCAATAGCCTGAATAATAGCGACTTTCATCTTTGATTTATTCGCTACCGTACGAACTCTCAAATCTTCAGGACGCTCAATCTCATTCTCCTCACAATGTTTACGAATCAGTTCACAAAACTCTTTTCCATAGCGTTTTGCTTTTCCGGCTCCAACCCCCGGAATATTCTGCAATTCTTCGACGGTGACAGGGTAAATAGTAGCCATTGACTCCAAAGAAGGATCTTGGAAAATAACATAAGGCGGGACATCCAATTTCTTAGACATCTTCTTACGCAAGTCTTTCAGCATAGAATACAAAGTCGGATCAACTGCACAAGAGGCACCGCCATGAACAGGAGTCTCCTCTTCTTCCTCCTCAAAATCATTATCCTCGACAATCTTAAAAGAGACCGGATTCTCAAGAAACTTTTTCCCTTCGGGTGAAACTTTCAGTAATCCATAGCTTTCTACATCCTTAATTAAATAACCGGCTATCAATGCCTGACGGATAACAGCACTCCACAACTTCTCATCATCGCCCATTCCTGTTCCAAATTCTTCCAATTCCTCATGGCCATGAGCAATAATTTCAGAATTTTCCTTACCCATCAATATATTAATGATATAATCGTCCTTGAAATTCTCTTTCACTGCCAAAACCGTTTCCAGAACGGAACACAATTGTTCTTTTGCCTCTACCTTCTTTTTTGGATTCAAACAATTGTCGCAATTACCACAATTATCTTCCAAATAATCTTCTCCAAAATAATGCAACAACGTCTTTCTACGGCATATAGAAGATTCCGCATAAGCAGATGTTTCCCTTAAAAGCTGACGACCGATTTCCTGTTCAGCAATAGGTTTATTCTGCATAAACTTCTCCAGCTTCTGCAAATCCTTGCTCGAATAGAAAGTAATACAAACACCTTCACCTCCGTCACGACCCGCACGACCTGTCTCTTGGTAGTATCCTTCAAGACTCTTAGGAATATCATAATGGATAACAAAACGCACATCCGGCTTGTCAATACCCATTCCAAATGCAATAGTGGCAACAATGACATCAATATCCTCCTTCAGGAAAGCATCTTGATTCGCCGTTCGTGTAGCAGAATCCATACCTGCGTGATATGGCAGAGCCTTGATATCATTAGCCTGCAAAACAGCAGCCAGTCCTTCTACCTTTTTACGACTTAAGCAATAGATAATACCCGATTTTCCGGAATTATCCTTAATAAATTTAATGATATCCTTATCAACATCCGCCGTCTTAGAACGAACCTCGTAATACAAGTTTGGACGGTTGAAAGAAGAAACAAACTCCCGAGCATCAAGAATGTCCAAACTCTTCTTTATATCTGAACGAACTTTTGGTGTAGCAGTTGCGGTGAGAGCAATAACCGGCACAGACTTATCGCTTATTTTATTGATGGTAGGACGAATATTGCGATATTCCGGGCGGAAATCATGTCCCCACTCTGATATACAATGCGCTTCATCAATAGCATAAAAAGAAATCTTCACCGTTTTGAGGAATTCTATATTTTCATCTTTGGTAAGCGATTCCGGAGCAACGTAAAGCAGCTTTGTCTTACCATCAACAATATCTTTCTTAACTTGATCAATGGCGGTTTTGTTTAAAGAAGAATTAATGAAATGCGCGACACCATCCTCGTCACTAAAGTCGCGCATGGCATCCACCTGATTTTTCATCAGCGCAATCAACGGGGAGATAACAATAGCTATCCCCTCCATCAGAAGAGAAGGCAATTGATAGCAGAGCGATTTTCCTCCACCGGTAGGCATCAGTACAAATGTATTCTTTCCTGCTAAAAGATTGCGAATAATAGCTTCTTGATTTCCCTTAAATGTATCAAATCCAAAATATTTCTTCAGCGCTTTCGTTAGTTCACTTTTTTCTGCCATTGTACGTAAAAACATAATTAATGTGAGTCAATGTCTTCCTCCGTTCATTGAATACTAACAAAGTTATAAACAAGTTCCCAAATAAAACAATTTATTTGGGAACTTTTTTACAAAACAACCTTTTATTCTTAATAAATAAGATATAAATATCAATTTGTGGAGTTCTCCAGACGCGACAGGTTAGCTTTTGCCATTTGTTTCTCAGAATAATCGACTGTTACTTCAAAAGAGGTAACTTTCTCGGAAGGTAAGGAAAACATAGCATCCATCATGATAGTTTCTACAATGGATCGAAGCCCTCGAGCACCGAGTTTAAACTGAACAGCCTCATCCACAATATATTCAAACACTTCTGGCTGGAACGTCAATTTAATGCCATCCATATCAAATAGTTTAACATACTGATTGATAATAGAATCTTTCGGCTCTGTGAGAATACGACGCAAAACAGTCCGATCCAACGGATTCAAATAAGTGAGAATAGGCAAACGACCAATAATTTCAGGTATCAGCCCAAATGATTTCAAATCCTGAGGAGAGATATACTGCATCAGATTAGAACGGTCGACCCGATCAGCATTCTCCACCGAAGAGTATCCAATGACATGTGTATTCAGACGTTGAGCTATCTTACGCTCTATACCATCAAATGCTCCACCGCAAATAAAGAGAATGTTCTTTGTATTGACCGGAATATACTTTTGATCAGGATGTTTTCTGCCACCCTGAGGCGGAACATTGACTATAGATCCTTCAAGGAGCTTCAACAACCCCTGCTGAACTCCTTCACCGCTTACATCACGAGTGATAGACGGATTATCGCCTTTTCGTGCAATCTTATCTATCTCATCAATAAACACAATTCCACGCTCGGCAGCAGGCACATCATAATCAGCAACCTGTAGTAAACGAGTCAGTATACTTTCTATATCTTCACCAACATAACCGGCCTCTGTCAAAACTGTCGCGTCAACAATGGTAAATGGTACTTTCAACAATTTAGCAATGGTACGAGCCAACAATGTTTTACCAGTTCCGGTATTACCAACCATAATAATATTCGACTTCTCAATCTCCACATCATCATGCGAATCTTTCTGCATCAACCGTTTATAATGATTATATACCGCAACAGACAAATAGCGTTTAGCATCATCTTGCCCGACGACATACTGATCAAGGAATGCCTTAATTTCCATTGGTTTAGGGACTTCATCTAAATGGAACTGATTAGCAGCTTTATTTTTAGCTTCCGTAGCTTCGGCAACTATGGTATGAGCCTGTTCAGCACACTGATCACAGATACATCCGTTAAGTCCCGTAATCAAAAACCCAACTTCATCCTCTGTTCTCCCGCAGAAACTGCAGATACGTTTATTTCTTTTCTTCTTATCTTCCAATTTTACTATGTATATATAATTAAGTATTCTATTACTTTGATCCTTTTGCCTCCGGTTTACGCATCATTACCTGATCAATCATACCATAAGCTTTCGCTTCATCGGCTGTCATCCAATAATCGCGATCTGAATCAGCCCACACTTTATCATACGAATTATGTGAGTGGTCAGCAATAATCGTATACAACTCTTTCTTCAACTTCTGAATTTCACGAGCAGTAATCTCAATGTCAGAAGCCTGCCCCTGAGCTCCTCCCATCGGCTGATGTATCATCACACGAGAATGCTGCAAAGCAGAACGCTTACCCTCTTTCCCGGCAACCAATAACACCGCTGCCATAGAAGCTGCCATGCCGGTACAAATAGTCGCCACATCGCTGTTAATAAACTGCATTGTATCATAGATGCCTAATCCGGCATAAACCGAACCGCCCGGAGAGTTTAGATAAATAGAAATATCTTTATCGGTATCAACAGAATCCAAATACAGCAGTTGAGCCTGTAATGTGTTTGCTGTATAATCGTTTATCTCAGTACCCAGAAATATGATTCTATCCATCATCAAACGAGAGAATACATCTAACTGTGTTACATTTAACTGGCGCTCTTCCAAGATATATGGATTCAAATATCCGTTTTGTGCTTTAACAACATCATCGAGTACCATACCGCTCATACCATATTTCTGAGTGGCAAATTTTCTAAAATCGTCAATCATTGTAAAATCCTTCATTGTTAGTGATAAAAAGAGGAGGTTTATTTCTTCTTCGCTAAATAAAAATACGTGAAACTAACCACAACTTTTATACCTGAAACGAAGTATAAGAAAGAAACTTCCTCTTTTTAGCAAGTTTTAGCAGTTGGATACTGCCAAAACAGCTAATTATTGGAACAGTTTATTGAACTCGTCCAATGTAACTGTCTTCTTATCCAAAGTGACCTTTTCAATCAACTCAGCACCTAACTTATTCTCGATAACACGATTAACTAAGTTATCCACTGATTCCGGTTTCTGCATCATCTGTTTAACATAATTGTCAAGTAAATCCTCCGGAATATTTGACATACCATACTGAGCAAACTGAGCTAAAGTAGCCTGACGAGCCATTTCTTTAATCTCCCCATTTTCAACTTTAATACCAAAAGCCTCAACCAACTGGCTCTTAATCAAATGCCAAGTAAGTTCTTTGATACTCCCTTCGTAATTAGACTCAACATATTCCTCAGCTTTATCCTTATTATTCTCCAGCATAATACGTTTCAATAAAGCATCGGGGAAAGTCAGTTTACCAACCTTATTCATAGCATACTCACGGGAATCAATCATGAACTTATAATTACTATCGCCTTTCAACTGAGCCTCGATACCATCTTTAACTTTCTGACGGAAATCCTCTTCGCTCTTAACAACGTCCTTACCATAAACCTGATCAAAAAACTCCTGACTAAATTCTGCAGGAACCAGATGCTGAATCTCTTCTACCTGATAGGTGAAGTTTCCGTTATGACCGGCAACTTCTTCTTTCTTAATCTTTAATAAAGAAGAAAGTTCTGTATCGTTATTTTCGTATGCAATTGCAGGATTGAATGTCAATACATCGTTAACCTTAGCATTCTTAAAGATTGCTTTCTGCTCCTCGTTCTTAATAAACGAAGGCATCAGCATAGCACTTTCTATATTGATACCGTCTTCCTTTGCATTGCCATTCTCATCAAGTTCAACAAGCAGCCCTTTCATCATATCATTGTCGCTGTATTCGTTAACTTTCTCATATTTACCGGCACGGTCACGGAATGAGTCAACCTGTTGATTAACCATTTCGTCAGTCACTTCTATAATATAATAAGGAATCTTATCGTCCTTACCCAACTCAATTTTGAATTCCGGAGCCAAAGCAATGTCAAAAGCGAATTCAAAATTATCTGTATTCAGATCCACCGGCTTACTCTTCTCCTTATTTGGCAATGGCATGCCAAGCATTTGAATCTTATTATCTTTAATATAGGCATTCACTTTCTCCTCCATCAACTTATCAATCTCTTCAGCTAAAACCGATTTTTCAAACTGACGTTTGATTAAGCTCATAGGAACCATGCCACGACGAAAACCCGGAATATTAGCTTTCTGACGATATACCTTCAATGCCTTATCTACTTTTTCCTGACAATCTGCCTTGTCGATATTGACGGTGAGCAATGCGTCTACATCGTCAATCTTCTCAAATGAAATATTCATCCCTTTACTATTTATATTATTTTCTTATTCAAAACTATTTGGGTTGCAAAATTAGTGTTTAATCTCTCAACTACCAAATACTCAATAAAAAAATATGTTTATAATTCGCTAATCTATTTTATGTTGGCTATGATTTAGTTTAAAAAAGAAAAAATAAATTCATTTTTCACTTGCGAATCAAAAATTTATGTGTTCCTTTGTTCCGGTTAAGATGACAAAAATGTCCTTATCCACAAACAACTTTATTATTTATTTTTATTTTTATTTTTTATGAACATGTATTTAGGAAACCTTAACTACAGAGTTAAGGAAGACGATTTGGAAGAGTTATTAAGTGCTTATGGCTCAGTTACTTCTGCCAAGGTTGTCAAAGATCGTGAGACTGGCCGTTCAAAAGGATTTGGTTTCGTTGAAATGGAAGATGCTGAAGCTGCAGCTAAAGCGATAGCTGAACTTAACGGCACAGAATTCAAAGGTCGTCAGTTGGTTATTAAAGAAGCCTTACCAAAGAAAGCATAATTATTACTACTGATAAACTTACTAAAGCTCCGAAGAAATTCGGGGCTTTTTATTTTTATTATTGTGACAAAAAACGCTATAACATATAATTTCTTCCTTTAATTAAACAAATGTTGTAGATTCTTTTTTAAAACAGCGAAACGATACGTAGGAACATGGAAAGTGATACGCAGAAACAAAGAAAGAGAACCTCATAAGTTACCGTATTCATCAGAAGATTTTTTCGTTTCACTCCTGTGAGACAAGCGTTTCACTATTGTGAGACAAGTGTTTCACTCCTGTGAAACAAATGAATCATCCGTATGGTTGTATGATTCATACGATTCACTCCCATGATTCATCAGTATGGTTTTAGAAAGAGAACTTTCTGATTAAGATTCTTACAAGTCAAATAGGAGTTTGACGTTTTTTGAGAACTTTAAAGCGTCATTTTAGCAAATGAAAAATAAGAATAAAACTATCTTTGCTCAACTGCTTAATTCTAATTAGAACAATATAATATGACAACAAGACGTGATTTTTTAAAGAAAGCATTTTTAGGAACAACAGTTCTATCGTTGGGAAACACCTTTACCAATCTAAACGCAAAAAGTTACTCTCACATTATAGGCTCAAATGATAAGATTAAAATTGCTGCTATAGGAGTTCATTCTCGAGGTGCCGCGCTTGCCACTAATTTTGTCAAACAAAAAGGATGTGTCATCACGTATGTATGTGATGTTGATAAACGGGCAGCTGCACGATGTGCAGCTGCCGTTGAGAAAGTTCAAGGGAGCCGTCCCATTGAGGTTACCGACTTTAGAAAAGCTTTAGACTCAAAGGATGTTGATGCTGTAATCGTTGCCACTCCCGACCATTGGCACGCACTTGCTTCATTGATGGCTATGCAGGCCGGAAAGGAAGTTTACTCAGAGAAGCCTGCCAGTTATTGCCCTTCCGAGGGGGAAATATTGATAGAAGCCGTCAAAAAATATAACAGAGTCTATCAAATTGGTACACAAAGGCGTTCATGGCCCAATGTAATAGAAGGCATCCGGTCGGTTCAAGATGGAATTATCGGAAATGTATACTTCGGTAAAGCGTGGTATACGAATAACCGTCCTTCCATTGGCATAGGAAAAGAAACGAAAGTACCGGATTGGTTGGATTGGGATCTTTGGCAGGGACCGGCACCTCGCCGTCCGTATAAAGATAATATTGTTCATTATAATTGGCATTGGTTCTGGCATTGGGGAACAGGTGAAGCCTTGAATAATGGTACTCATATGATTGACCTTCTTTGTTGGGGAATGGGACTGGATTTCCCAACGAAAGTTAATGCTATCGGTGGACGATATTATGGTAATGATGATTGGGAGACTCCCGATACGCAAGTCATTAACTTTGACTATAATGGTAAGAAATCTTTAACATACGAAGGGCGCAGCTGTAATAGTAAAACTGTCGAAGGAAATAGTGTCGGTGTTATGTTTTACGGAGATAAAGGTAGTTTATTGATCACAGGTACCAATGGTTACTCTGTTTTTGATATGGATAATAAAATTATTAAAGAGCAATATAGTCAGATAGCCATTGATCCTCGCAATTTGATGAATCCGGCCGAAACATTAGACGCTATCCATATCAATAATTTCTTTGACGCCATCAGAAAAGGGACAAAATTACATGCCGATGTGAATATAGGACATTTAAGCTCTTTATTGATGCAATTGGGGAATATTTCAACACGTGTTGGGCATACCTTGGATATAGATCCTTTGAATGGTCATATTCTCCATGACGAAGAGGCTGATAAGTACTGGACCCGTGAATATCAGCCCACTTTTGAAATGAAACTGTAATTTGTAGTCCATCAATAATTAATTCTACAGGATACATGAAGCAACTTGAAGATAGCCGGTTAAGCAAACAAGATATAACTATAGCAATTGTAATAGTGGGGGTTATGTTTTTTATCTTCGGATTGGTCTCTTGGGTGAATTCAATCTTAATCCCTTATTTTAAAATTGCATGTGAATTGACTCATTTCCAATCTTATTTTGTCGCTTTCGCTTTTTATATTGCTTATCTCTGTTTATCAATACCTTCTGGTTTTATCATTCAAAAAATCGGATATAAACGAAGCATAATGTATGGTTTCATTGCCATGTCTGTCGGAGCCTCTCTTTTTATTCCTGCGGCACTCACTCGTGCATACGGACTGTTCCTTTCGGGATTATTTGTAATCGGTGGGGGATTGACAATGTTGCAATCGGCGGCGAATCCCTATATAACCATTTTAGGTCCGATAGAAAGCGCAGCCAAGCGGATCAGCTTTATGGGAATATGTAATAAATTAGCGGGAATACTTGCGCCTCTGATTTTTGCCGCTGTTATTCTAAAAGAAACTGATGGAGATATATTCGCTTTGCTTGATTCCGGAATGTTAGATGAAGCTTCAAAGAACGCGATGCTGGATGATCTGATAGAGCGTGTTATATTTCCATACTCGGTTTTAGCCGTAATCTTATTGTCCTTTGGTATTTTTATCCGTTATTCTGTCCTCCCTGAAATTGATCCGATTGAAAATAACAAGGAGGAGACTATTGATATTCAAAGGACATCTATTTTCCAATTCCCATATTTAATTTTAGGAGCTATTGCCATATTCGTACATGTCGGAACTCAAATCGTTGCCATTGATACAATTATCAGCTATGCCGGTTCAATGGGCATTGACTTGCTCGAAGCAAAAGTCTTTCCTTCCTATACTATGAGCTTTACCATTATAGGTTATCTGATAGGAATCTTTTTGATACCGAAATATTTATCACAGACAAGAATGTTACAAATTTGTTGTATTATAGGATTGTTTCTATCTTTCGGCGTGATATTCGCAAATCAAAATGTAACATTCTTAGGACATACGGCAAATCTTTCCATTTGGTTCTTATGTTCTTTAGGCTTACCAAACGCATTAGTCTACGCTGGAATATGGCCTCTGTCTATCCACGGATTGGGAAAATTCACCAAACTCGGTTCCACTTTATTAGTAATGGGATTATGTGGGAATGCCATCATGCCCGTATTGTATGGATACTTTGCCGATTTGATAGGCTTGCAAAAGGCCTATGGATTGCTGATACCTTGTTATCTTTACCTGATATTCTTTGCTTTGTATGGACATAAGGTTCAATCATGGTCTTTTAAAGGTATTGGAAAACTTAACAAGAAAAAGATATTGTAGAAATACTTCGATTATTGGTAAAATAATAAATCCACTTGCCAATTTCTATCAAATAACATCTCAAAATATGCAAATTAATAGAAGAAACTTCCTCAGAATAACCGGTATTACCGGACTTTGTACAATAGTGCCAAGTTATTTTATGGGACAAGAAAACACAAAAGACAAAATGTTTTCTAAAATGTTAGATAAAATATATAAAGAGACATATAAAAAGCATGCACAACTATTTAATATGTGTGGCTATGCAGCCCCTAAGATAGACGTCGTACGTATAGGCTTTATCGGAGTCGGTTCAAGAGGTGGAGAAGCCGTAGAAAGAATCAGCCATATTGATGGAGTCAAGATCATGGCAATTTGCGACGAATTAAAGGAACATGCAGAGAAAGCAAAAAAAAGGATTCAAAACGAAGAACATCCCGCTATTATCTACGCAGGCAAAGAAGATTCTTGGATGGAAGTGTGTAAACGCGAAGATATAGACCTTATTTATGTGGCAACCCCTTGGGATTTACATGCTCCAATTGGAATTTATTCAATGGAACATGATAAACATGTTGCTTTAGAAGTTCCCGCAGCTACAACTATTGAGGATTGTTGGAGATTAGTAGAGACTTCTGAAAAGACTAAGAAACACTGTGTAATGTTAGAGAATTGTTGCTATGATTTTTTCGAATTGCTAACATTGAATTTAGCACGAAATGGTTTTTTCGGAGATATTGTGCATTGTGAAGGTGCTTATATCCATGAAATTGGTAAAGATTTATTCTTCAGAGGAAAACCCGGAAGAAGTTGGCGATTAAAAGAAAACATGTCCCGTAATGGAAATCTATATCCAACACATGGATTAGGGCCGATAGCACAAGTCGTGAATATTAATCGGGGAAATCGTTTAGATTATATGGTCTCGATGTCAACTGATGATTTCCAAATGAATACTTATGCTAAAGAGCTTGCGCAGAAAGAAAATTATTTCAAGCAATTTGAAAATAAAACTTTTCGTGGAAATATGAATACTTCCATTCTTAAAACAATTTCAGGACAAACTATTATGCTTCAACACGACGTAACAACACCACGTCCCTATTCACGCTCATATTTAATTAGTGGAACCAAAGGATTCGCACAAAAATATCCATTACCTTACCGTTTATCAACTGCCGATAATTACGAAAAATGCTTTTCAGAAGAAAAAATGAAAGAGATAGAAGCACAATATAATCCGCCAATTACACAAAGGATGCAGATGATAGCCAAAGAGATTGGAGGACATGGAGGCATGGATCTATTAATGGACTGGCGTTTAATCGATTGTTTAAGAAATGGCTTACCAATGGATATGGACGTATATGATGCCGCTACATGGAGCGTAATTGCTCCGCTAAGTGAATGGTCTGTTGCCAATCATTCTGCTCCTATCAATATTCCAGACTTCACCAACGGAGCATGGAAAACAAATATTCCACATGATACTTCACTGGAAAAAGGAGGAACAACGATAGTAAAAACCCTAAAAAAAGTACAAGAATAAAAATGTCAGATGTGATTTCTATCTCGCAGAATAACATTACGCTATATACTGAATCAAGGTAGTTTCTTTTATAAACGAATAAACATATAAAAAGGCAAGCCGACAGTTTATTAAATTCATACGTATTTATCAAAGTTATTGAATAATTGCTCCACAGTAAAATTTTTTGCTTAATCAAAAATTAGAAAAGACTACATTCCCGAACAGAGGTATTTAATTTTAGCTGTAAAGGTACGAATTTAAGTCCGTTGGCTCCCCAAAAAGTGCGTAAAAACTATATTCCAATAATTTAAAAGACCTATTTGTCCAATTTAACGGGACAGTAGTATCGCTCTATATTATTTTTCTTGCAGTCTCATCCCAAAAGACTGCTCTTTTCTCTAAATAAGAACGATTAGCCATAATACATGTAATACCTTCTTGAAAAGCCATTTCGATATTGGCGCTTGGCGTCCCTCCATTTCGAATACATTGGAGCCATTCCCGCATGTGCAAATGAGTAACATCCACTTGCTTCCCATTAATAGATGTTGTAGTAAGTCCACGAGATGCATAATACTTTTCGGATGCGGAAGTCACGGCATCAATCTGCCCTGCATTTGGATTGAAAGACATCATTGGAGAAGAGGAATCGATTACCCCGGAACGAATACTTTGAGCATATCGTGAAGAATTTTGATCGGCAGTAATAATTGCATTACTACCTAATTCTAAGGATGCTTCATTGCCGAAGAATATTCTTCCTCTACTACGACTCGAAGCCAAATCTCCACTATATAAAAGGGTTAATTCCCGTTCCGGATATTCAAATATACAATGCAATACATCCGGAATCTCACGACCATCTTTCCAGTAATAAATTCCTCCGGAAGAAGTAACCGATTTAGGAATTCCAATGTGTAGAAGTTGATTAACAGCATCAAATTCATGTGTAAACAGTTGTCCAATCATTCCCATATCGTACTCAAACCATTGGGTCCAATTATAGTAACGTTCGATACTAAAAGGCACATAAGGGGTATTTCCTAACCATTGTATCCAATCTATTGTTTTTTCATCTCCCGGCCTTAAATTCCCTTCTGAATCCAAATGTCGAATCCATGCGCCATCAGCCGTATTTCGGTTAGTCGTTGTTTCAATTAATGTAATTTTTCCTAATATCTTTTTCCGAATAATTTCTTTTGCCTGTTGAAATACGACACTCTGAGTAATCTGATGCCCAAGCTGATAAACTTTTTCACTGTTTTTTACTGTATCATACAGTTCGAAAAGTTCCTCTTCACGTATCGCCGGTGATTTTTCACAATAAATATGTTTTCCTGCACGAATAGCATTAATTGCCATACGTGCATGATGATGATCAGGAGTAGCAATAACAACCGCATCTATTTCCGGATCGGCAAGCATATCTTCATAAGTTCTATATCGTTTCACTCCTAATGTCGGTGTTTTCCCCGGATGCAGACTACTGCTTGCTGTTGCCATACCTTCTTCGGCATGAAGATCAAAAACATCACAAATACCGGTAATGGCGACATTCATCCATTCTTGTTGTTGCCAGTTTTTTAATGAGTTATTCTTTTTTCGAGTTTCTATATCCGTAGGATGCATAAAACCAAGAGCATTAGCTAAAGATTTTGCCCGACTACCGAATCCAATGAATCCGATTCGGATTAAATCTCCGGGATACTTCAACTGTCCATAATCTGATTCCGGATACTCGAACGAATCCATTTCCAATTCTTTCAACATTATCTGTTTACGCTCTGCATCATAATCTTTTTTCTTCAGGATACCAAAACCCAGCAAGCCTGCGACAGGAAAACCTACCATTGCCTTCAAAATATTCCGACGCCCGGGATTTATCTTTTCCTGCTCGTCTTTTTCCGTATGTATCTTTTTATCATTATTTGTTTCCATCATTCAGATTTTTATTTTTATAAAGAAAACGATCTAACCCATAGATTCGGCTCGTTGGAAATAACGCCAATACACCTAAAGTAACAGCTTCAATCAATGTTTTGTTAACTAATAGGTAACTTCCATCGCTTAGTATTGTTGGAGTATCAATAAAAGGTATATAATTCAAATAATAAATAAAAATCAACAAAGAACCTGCAATGGAAGCTACTTGAGCGAATAATCCTGTAAGCAATCCCAAACCAATGCAAATCAATCCCCAAATATTTAGAAAATCAGTGATCGACAATACAGAAGAATTCGAAATGATCCATTGGGCGAAACCAGATAACGGTCCATTGGATTGCCTCAAAAAACCGAGTGAAGACCATTGTGGGTCTAACAACTTAACCATTCCCTCGTAAAAAATATGCCACCCTATAAGTAAACGGAGTAACACTAAAAAAAACATTTGTAGTCGATTATATTTAATCATTTATATTTCTTTATAAAAGTCCTTTTTAGCTTGTCCTAATTGTTTAATCGCATCTTCATGCTTTCCAAGGCATTGATCTAAGGTAACCCTCCAAGAAGCCATCATAAAGCCCTTTAA
Organism: Phocaeicola oris; assembly: GCF_021295095.1. Taxonomy (GTDB): domain Bacteria; phylum Bacteroidota; class Bacteroidia; order Bacteroidales; family Bacteroidaceae; genus Phocaeicola; species Phocaeicola oris. The sequence goes on along the minus strand of NZ_JAJLQX010000010.1, from coordinate 96,882 downwards.
GCGTAAAGGATTAATTCTTTCTTTACAATATTTCACTGTGTCTTCCATATTTGTATCAACAGTCCAGTTACTACCCGTAGGAACCTGATCATATCCGTGCTTTTCCAATTCATAATAAGTTTCGAGCATAATCTTTCTTGATTCCTCTATTTTATCCAAATCGAATTCTGCGTCATAATACCAATTACTTTGCAATACAGATGTTGGCATCTTTTTATAAAACATTTCCGAATTAGCCCAAGCATAATCTGACCATACCCATGCACGTACATTCTTTTTTTCCAATTGATCAATATAAAAATAAAGATCCTGCCACCATAATTCTTTTTGCCGAATAACTAAATAATCCAAGTTTCTTTGATTATAAACATCTTCTTCGTCCATACCAATATGAAAGAAACGTGGCGTATCAAACAATTCTATTACTTCTGAAAGAAGATCTGAACACACTTCATAATATTTCTTTGTAGAAATCATTCTAGAATATTCACCCAGCCAAGCATCATGAGCAGTGGCAAAATTAAGCTTAGGTATTGGCTCCAAACCTAATTTCCTCATCTTTGTTAATTCTGCTCGTAATTTCTCTGTGCTCCACGCATTTTTTATTGCTATTTCCGGATGGCTTTCATACTGGACAGCATCCCCTAAATCAAGAATTACCATATTGAATCCTTCCTTTTTCATATCAAGAAGTATTTTGTCCCATACTACTTCATCAAACGTTAAGAAAGGATGATATTCCAAAGCCCAGGTATTTTGTTCAAGATAATTCTTTGGTTGAAAATCCTGTTTACACACATCGGGGGTTACCCCAGGGAATATGGTATGCGAATTGTCCAGCCACATATTGAAACCCAAATGGACTAAGTTTGCCCATATCATTTCTTCTTTTTTATTTGATGTCATTTTCTGCATGAAAGGATTAGCTACTACTCCTCCCGGCAACCCTGCAGCAATGCTTGCCATAGCCATCTGCTTAATAAAAGCTCTTCGTTCCATTATTATTATTTTTTTTATAATTATTCCAATAATTTTATGCGAATATTCCTAAAGTAAGTAACACTTTCGTGATCCTGTAAAAGAATATGCCCATCTTCGAATAATCCATATCCTTTTACTTCAGAAAACTTGCTTTTTGCTATTCTATCTTTAAAATCTTGACTCTTCCTATCATATTCTAATATCTTTTTCCCATTTAACCAATGCTCTACTTTTCCTCCCCGAGAAATAATTTCACTTCTATTCCACTTTCCTACCGGTTTTAACTTTTTCTTGAATGAAGGAGGATATAATTCATAAGCCGCACCTGTTGTATGATAATCGTTAGGTTGCATTCTTCCACTGCCAACCCAATCAGCATCATCAATCATTTGATATTCTATTCCATAGCCATAAGTACTCCCCTCATCGCCGGCTCTTTCATTCACATAATATTTTACTCCGGAATTAGCACCTTTATCCATTAGTTTCCATTCCCATTTCAAATCAAACTGGCCATATTTCTCAATAGTGATAATACTTCCACCATTTTCTCCAGTGCAGATAATTACCCCATCTTCTATTTTCCATCCTTTTTCTGGAAAATTTTCTCGATTTACTCCTCGCCATCCTTCAAAATCATAACCATTAAATAATGAAATCCATTCCGTCCTTTTCCCTTTGGAAACGGAGAAATCCGGATGTTCTCCCACCAAAAGGGGGAGAAATCCGGAAATTAATGTCAAAGCAAGAAATTTTCTAATCATTTATAATTCTATTTAATTATTTTGCATAAATCTTTAGGTCAAAGACAAATTCATTTTTCACTCCCAATCCGGTTGTATAATTTCTTGAAATCTCCTTAATCATACTCTTATGGAAGTAACTATTCTATCTTTTCTAATGGTGGTTGATTATGTTCAGCTCCATTATATCCAATATTTTGATTGATTACTCCAAGCGTATTTGCAAGAATAATATGATCAGGTATCGGCCAAAGTGCATGAAAAGGAGCCATATTAGCAGTATTTCCTAATTTGACAACTTTTTGTTCGTATGTTTTATTATACTTCATTACTCGATCATAATAAAAATTCTTCTGACTGAATTGATCAAGACTATACCCATCCCTATTCAGTTTCGCTAAAATATAGGAAATTCGTATCAATTCCGAATGACGAGGCTCTTCTGCAAAAAGTTCTCGTGCCCGTTCATCTAAAATAAAGTCGACAGTAACCTCTTCCGGACTAATTGGTAAAGCATTTGCCCTTTCTCTTATCATATTAATATCATCAGCTGCTTCTGCCAATTGATTCTTCCAATAATAAGCTTCCGCCCTCAAAAGATAGGTCTCTGCCAATCGAAATACATACCAGTCATAATTTCCTCCTACCGGCGTAGCCTTTGCATCCTGCTGAGGAGCATATGTGATATAGAAAGGCATTGCATAAATAGAAATAAAAGTATCAATTGGATTTGCAAAATATTTAGTATTTACCGGCTTTCCAAAGTCGACAGAATTCGGATTATTATAGAGAATCTCATCTACATCTACCCAATTTGCATCTGATCTTCTTAAATCTTGCGTATTATACCAGCGTTCTCCTTTATAACTCCATAAAGAGTATTGATAATGGTAAGTAAGCGTAACATTCGCATTTCCTCTTCCTAAAGAATCATACTCTAATCCTTCACCAATCATTCCTTGCTTTCCTTCACTATCCAGAACAGGCGGTTGAAACCATTGAGGATGGTAAATACGCATTGTATATAATCCTGGTGTTCTTGCAGCAGGAGGTGCCTCATAACGATCAACCGTAGCTAATATCGTCTCTGTATTTTCCGGTAAATTGAAATTTTGCGGGCGATGAAGATCCCAAATTAAATTTCTAAAAGACTTATCTTTATCAATACCGAATCGTTGAGTCATCAATTTATAAGGTCCATTAATTACTTTGGTTGCAGTTTCTATTGCCTTGTCAAAATTTAAATTAGCAAGATAAACCTTTGTTAATAAATGACGAGCAGCCCCTTTTGAGGGAGTCCCTGGTTCTGTTTTTTCTGGTAGCCAACTCTCTGCAAATTCCAAATCAGCTTGTAACTTATTCAAAATAGCCCATCGGCTATGAGTATAAAAATCCAGTTTGGGAGATGTAATTTCTTCACCAACAAACGGAATATCACCATAGGTATTGATCAATCTATAATACCAATAAGCTCTAAACCAAAGGGCCTCAGCAAGGATTTGATTTCGTTCTTCTTGGCTCTTCCATTCTATATCGTCAATCCGAGAAACAACGACATTAGTATTTTTTATTGCCCCGTAAACATTGGTGAAAAATGTTAGATAGGGATAATATCTGGAAGAACTTGGTGTTAAATTGTAAAAATCTAATTGTGACCATGGAGAGCCTAAATCAGAAGCTGAAAAATCAGCAGCAATATAATTGATATAACCGGTATGTTCTGCTTTAAGATCCGCTTTCATTGTAACTAAAGCTGACTCAAAACCTGCTTTATCAACATATACGTTTTCAGGAGTAAAAAAAGATTTAGGCTTTATTTTTAAAAAGTCATCACTACATGAAAATAAAATGGATATAAGAATAAATCCACCGAAAACCATTTTTATTATCTGTTTCATATCTTTCTGTTTTTATTAATTATAAAGAAATCCTAAGACCTAAAATATGAGTTCTGGGCATCGGCTCCATTAAAGATTCCGGATCCCATGCTGGCCATTTAGAAAAATAAAACAAATTATGTCCGGAATAATAGATGTCCATACTTTCTATTCCAAAACGTCCAAGGATGGATTTTGGAATAGCATAAGAAAGAGACACATCCTGTAAGCGGACAAAAGATCTTGGTTTATAGATTAACAAACCTCCGCCGAATACGTTGATACTTGTTGTTAAGCGGGCATAATCATTAATCGGATTTTCTGGTGTCCAATATGGAAATTTCCAAATATTCATCTTATCGTAAGAGTCGGAACCACTACGATGTAGTGCTTGTGGAAAAGCAGCTTTATGCCCTAACTCCGCCCTAAAAAAGAATGAAGCTGTAAAATTCTTGAGAAACTCAAAATCATTTCGAAAGCCAATCCGATAGCGAGGCTGTTTGTATCCTGTAAATTGCTTGTCGATAAGTGCTTCATATTTCCCGTTTTTATCAACATCTTCTGCCTTCCAATCACCTGGTTCCAAACGATACTTTGCAGCCTCCTCTTTTTCGTTTTCTTGCCAAATTCCTTTAATCTTGTAATCCCAAATTACATCAATAGCTTTACCTGGAAACCAATTATTTGTATAATCAGGTACTTCTCTTTTTATTGTTTTCCCGTTTTCTTCAACTTCTTCATAATCACCAAATAACTTCAATATTTTATTTCTATTCATTGAAAAAACTACATTCGAACGCCATTTAAAATTGGGACGATCAATGTTAACGGTATTCAAAGTAATTTCTAATCCTTTGTTTTGTAATTCTCCTAAATTAGAACTTATGCTTCTGTAACCTGTTATTCTGGTGAGTTGTCTATCCATCAGCAAATCATGTGTTTTCATTAAGTAAGCATCTACTGTAAGATCAATCCTGTTATCAAAGAGTCCCAAGTCAAGACCAAGATTAAAAGCCTCTGTTTTTTCCCATGACAAACTTTTATTTGCCATAGTACTTGAGTATGTTCCAACTTTAGTTTCACTTCCATTATAATATATGATTGACCCCAATTGAGCTAATGCAGAATAGGGACCTACAGCCCTATTACCATTCTTTCCCCAAGATGCCCTTAGCTTTAACTGATAAACATTCGGAATTTTAAAGAACTCTTCATCAGAGATTTTCCAAGCTAAAGCGATAGCAGGGAAAGTCGCCCTCGGATTTTTGGATCCAAAAGCCGAATATCCATCTCTACGAATAGAAGCTGTCAACAGATAACGATTCAATAACGTATAGTTAATTCTTCCCATAACAGCATCTCCCGAAGTTTCCGTATCTGTAGAACTAACAGCTGGATTTGTTCCAAATTGAAGCCCGCTATACCCTAAGTTTTCATTAGGAATAAAAGACTGGTTCGCGGCAAAGGAGTTCCATGATTTCATTCGTTCCGCACTGTATAAGAGGGTTACATCAAAAAGATGAGCACCAAATTGCTTTTTCCATGTCACAATATTATCCAACATCCAACTATATGAAGAGTAATTTGTCCTTGTCGCGTATCCTCCACTATGATCTCTTCCTCCTGTAAATGTTTGAGAAGACCAAAATCTATAATCTCTAATAAACTCATAATATGGTTGGAAAGATATTTTATAATTAAATCCGAAAGGTAACTTGATATTAGAATACATGGTCGCGAAAAGAGAATGTACTCTTCTTTCTTTATCCAAACCTGCGTAATCAATAAACGGATTTTCAATAGTTCCGTAACTTGGATACCATCTTAATGTACCATCTTCATTATACATCGAACCATAAGGGCTTAAATAATAAGCCCAATCTAATACGGCAGAAACAGCATCTTCGTTTCGATCAGAAAAGTGAGTATTGATACCTACATTTAACCAACTATTGATATTAAAATCAAAATTTAATCGAGTTCTGACAGTTGAATAATCGTCCCCCTTGATTACTCCCTTATTATTTTGGTATTCAATAGACCAAAAGTAAGACAGATTATCCGTACCTCCATTGACACTCAAATCGTATTTCTGTTTAGTTCCTGTACGGAGAACTTCATCTTGCCAGTCAATTGAATTCCCTTTGACATAATTTTCTATTTCAATAGGGAAAAAGTTTAATCGAGTTAACCACTCTTGAGTGTTGTCCGCTTGAGGATTATTGCTAGCATTCCGCCAATTTTCCAATGTAACGTTGGCCGGTAAATTATTTGGATCATCATAAAAATAAGAAGGATGTTGATTACCATCCTTAGCTCTCATGACATCTCTTCTCAGAGTAAGATATCCTTTTGCGTCATAAGGAGCAAAATGATTTGTTAAATCCGAAATTCCTAACTGAGTAGAAAAATTTATTTTCGGCTTTCCTTTTTTTCCTCTATGAGTCGTAACCATAATAACTCCGTTGGCAGCTCTTGAACCATAAATGGCTGCTGAGCTAGCGTCTTTCAAAATATCAATAGATTCAACATCTGAAGGATTAATATCACGGAAACTACCATTAAATATAGATCCATCTAAAACAATAACCGGTTCATTAGATGCCTTTAAAGAAGACTGCCCTCGTATTTCAATGCTTCCTCCACCGGCTGCAGTTGTCCCTTGAGTCGCATTAAGACCGGCAACGGATCCGGAAATCATATCAGTGATTTGAGTCATATTTTGATTTTTGAATGTATTAGCGTCTACCCGTTGAATAGACCCTGTCAAATCTGACTTCTTAGCCGTTCCATAACCGATAACAATCAATTCATCCAAAGTCTTAACATCCTCTTTTAGGATGATTTGAACATTTCCTTTATCATTAACAGAAATATCTTGATCCAAATAGCCAATATACGAAACATGCAAAATACCTCTTTCCGATATTTCCAGAGAAAAATCTCCATTCACATCAGAAATTGTTCCATTTTTAGTTGCTCCCTTTTCAAAAATATTAGCTCCAATAATAGGTTCTTTGTTGGAATCAAGAATTTTTCCTGTGACTCTCTTCCTTTTTCCATCTCCTTGTGCTGGAATTACCCGATGAATAATAATGTTCTTTTCTTTGATTTCATACGTTAAACCCTGTTGTCCTTTTAATATTTGACGTACGGCTTCTCCGATATCTTCATTTTCTACAGAGACAGAAATTCTCTTCTTCGTATCCAAGTCTGAAGATGAAAAAATAAAAGAATATCCACTCTTTTCCTTTAATTCGTCCATCGCTTGCTTGATAGTTACATTATCCATCTTCAGAATAAAATTTCCTTGAGCATTTGCCGCTTCGCACAGAAAACAGCATAGCATCCCCACATAAATGGCTTTTCTTATAGCAATCATAAATTAATTGTTTTTAGGAATTAAAAATAAAAATAAGCCGGATCTTTCAGAAAGAATACACAAATTTGTTAGTTTCATTACAGACCCCATATTCTATTTTTGTAGGATTGAAATGTCAATACCTTGAAGTTATCAGATCCCTTGGTATTTTCACTTTTCATCCTTGGAGTCTAAAGGATTTTTCTGTTCATAATTGTATTATTTTAAGGTTTAACATAAGTGTGTTATTTATATACTATAATAGTATCATTCTCAATTTTATATTTTAATCGCCATGTAATTGACAACATGTCCATGACTTCATATATATTCTGATTTTGCCGATTAAAAGAAGCATAGAAACGCTCATTTTTCAGCTCTGCATCTGCAATCTTGATCTTTACATGATAAATCCTCTTCAATTCAAGAACAATGTCTGAAAGCAATTCTTCATCAAAAAATAAAACATCATTGATCCACCCTTTCACTTCCAATGGCTTGGATGAGGAAATTTTCATCTCACCGGTTTGCTTGTTCAATGTCATTTTTTCCGATGGTATAAGATATTGAGTATCCATCTTTTTTAATTGATTATCTAAGGATACACGCCCTTCTTCTAAATCAACTACAACCTCTTCATCTTCCTGATAATTCCGGAAATTAAATTTTGTACCAAGTACGGTCACATTTAGTTCTGAAGTCTGTACACGGAAAGGAAGGTTTTTATTTGCTTTTACTGTGAAAAAAGCTTCCCCTTGGAATTTTAATTTTCTATTCTTTACCCCAAAGCCCTGCGAATAAACAACGCGAGAACCCGCATTAAGCCATACTTCGGAACCATCTGGCAGTTGAAGTTTAGTTTTCGATCCTAATGGAGCTTCTACTACAATATCCTCAAAACTCTTTTCAAGCTGTCGCTTTCCATACCAATACGACATTATGGAAACCGAGATTAAAAGAAGCATCACAGCGGCAACATACCCAAATTTCCACTGCGTACGACCTAAAGACCTTTCCTTTCGATCTGAAGATATTCGCTCTTGAAATCGCCGGAAAGCCTTTTCCGCATCATAAGTATACATATCATTAGCTGCAATGGATGAAAACCAAAGTTCCTTATCCACATCATACTCATACTTTTTATCTATATGTTCTCCCTGTTTCATATATAGATGACAGTCAAAAAGAGGAAGAGGGTAAAGAAAATGCTTTATTTTTTTATAAATTCTTTCTTAAACAGACACAAATCTTTGGAGAAATCAATAACATAACAGCTATTACTCCGACTCCGATACGTAAGAATAAAGAAAGAGAACCTCATAAGTTACCGCATTTATCAGAAGATTTTTTCGTTTCACTCCTGTGAGACAAGTGTTTCACTCCTGTGAGACAAGTGTTTCACTATTGTGAGACAAGCGTTTCACTTCTGTGAGACAAATGAATCATCCGTATGAGTTGAGTAATTCATACGGATCACTTTGACTAATCTTCTTTATGAAAATTTTAACGAACCTGACAAAAAGGGGGAAACACCGATTAAACATCCCCTAAGGGCTTATTCTACTTTCATAGGTTTCCACATAGCCCCCCTGTTATTTCATCGAACTCATCGAATTCACGTTAAATAATCACTTAATTTCTCTCTTAAAAAGGCTAATGATTTTTTTATATGATATTTGACGGTATCGACCGATATTCCTAATTCTTTGGCAATGTCTTCATTTTTCCTGTGATCGAATCGACTTTCTCTAAAAATCTTCTGAGATTCATAAGGAATAGCTTTCACCGCTTTAATAATTTCATTCTCCATTTCTTTTTCCAAGAGATACCCTAACGGATGCTGTATATCTTTTTCAAAAAGGAAATGTTTCTCCGGTATTTCATACGGGAAATTTGAAAAACGAGATTCCCACTTTACTTGCTCCGATTCTAAATAGTTAATACAACGATTACGTACAGCCCGCATAAGGTATCTTCGTAAAGAACTTTGTATATCCAATGTTTTCCGAATCTCCCATAAATGGGAAATCACATCTTCAACTATCATCTCTGCTAAAGAAGGATCCTCTACAAAATCATTTGCAACTTTACACAATATAATATAATGGTGATCATATACATAACGAAAAGCTTGCTCTTCTCCACGTTTTAATGCATGTATGATTTCTTGCTCTTTTCCTTCCATCAGCTCTCATAATTTACGTTTCAAGTAGTATCTGTGAAATATTATTTAATTCCTCTTTATACTCAATTCTATTTTCTACCGGAAGAAAGGTATTTTACACTATTAAATCTTTTTTATATTCCGGATTGTCCGATTCGATAAAGCAAATTTATAAAAGGAAGATGGTGAAGAATTCCAAATAACGCAATATACTCTTCAAAAGACGTTATTATTCCCAAAAGATACCAATCGTAAAGAAATTAGCTGCACAATATACACTCAACCCTTCTTTAGAATATCACGACACTAAAATATTATATATAAAAAAGGATGTACCCATTATAGATACATCCTTTTCTCAACTTATAATGTTTCAGTTATTTAGCATAATACAACTTAGTTGCCTGACTATCCTTTGAAGCACCATTCAACTCAATAGCTTTTTGCATAACATCTTCGCCTTCTGAGTTTTTCAACTGATCAGGATATTTCAATCTCTGAATAAACTGTCCGACTTGGATGTCTGTATCATCAGACTTAATAATGTTATACAATATAGGATATCCTGTTCGGCGATATTCTGCCCAAGCATTAGGAGAAGCCGTATAGAGTGCTAACCATTTCTGGGTAATAATCTGCTGCAGTTCTTTCTCGGTATCGCCTTCTACCCATTTAACCGGAAGATTAGTGCATACAGCCGGAGAATTATAATAATCACCGGGAGCGGCCGGATCGGTAATTACTGCCTTATAAGCATTAGCGTCGGAAGCAGATACCCCCCACTGAGCCATACTTGTTTCAATGCCTTTATAATAAAGCTCCTCTGCAGTACCCCCCATGTTCCATCCTCTCAAAGCACCCTCCGCACGAAGGAAGTAAGCTTCGGCAGCAGGTAAAATTAAACGGGGAACATTGTAGTTTCCACTCGGAGACGTGCCATCGTAAACAATCCACTTCGTTCCCATGTTTGAAACATAAGAACTTGTTGTCTGATTAGCGATAGTAATATCGGAAGACGGCATAGCGTTACGTGCACTATGGAATACTCCGGTAGAAGCTGCCGGCTGAAAGAAGATAGGCAAACGAGGATCACTCCATCCCTTCAAGTAAGAATAGATGGTAGAACTCATGCCAAACTCATTCCATACACCTGTCTGAGCATGATAGTTACGGAAATCGTTAACGCCTGTCTGCTCGAACCAAGCATCATCTGCTGTTGAAGTCATAACTCCCGCAGAATATGCAGCCTCAGCTTCCGTTTTAGCATAATCAGATTCTTTATTAACGAGGCGCATAGCTGTACGTAATCTTAAAGTATTAGCATATTTTGCCCATTTTGCCACATCACCGCCAAACATCATATCACGACCGGCATAAATAGTACTTGAAGAACTACTCAAAACAGAAGCTGCATGAGCCAAATCATCCAAGATGCTGTGATATGCAGTTCGAGCATCAACAAACGGCGCTGCCTCACCATTGCCTGCTCCATAAGGAACAGCACCTGCCCTATCGGTCAACTCAAGGAATGAAGCCGCGTAGATAATCTGCGAGATAGCATATTCTGCAGTATTCTCCGCAAAATTAGCCTGAATCGTTTTACAACATGGAGCAACGGTAGTTAAATCAACATACCAAAGATAATAATCCCAACCTGTATGATATTCATAACGGTCGGAACTGAAGTACGTAACTGTTGTCGAAAAATACTGCGCATACAAATCGGAATGTAAACCCTGATTCAACTGATAGTCGCCACCAAGCAAACCGTAGCGAGCGGCTCTACGAAGCATTCCTGCATAGTCATCGTTTGTTAGCTTGTTAAATGCCGCAGGGTTTGTATTGATCTCATCAAAATCACTTGTACAACTGTTAGCACCCAGTAAAAGCGCACCAGCTATAAATAATGTATATATCTTTTTCATATTGATCAATAATTTAGAAAGTTAAATTAAGATTGACACCTATAGATCTTGTTGACGGCAACAGACCCATTTCACTACCTTGATAAGAACCGGCACCCACTGCCTGATCTGGATCGACCGGAATAGAACGATCTTTTAATCCCGGAATCTTCAGCTTATTCTTTCCTCGATAGAAGAAAAATAAGTTATGACCTGTCAAAGCTATATGGGCTGTCTTTATATACTTAGTAAGTTCACCACTCAAAGGAATATCATAACCTATCTGAATATTACGCAGACGGAAGTTTGTTGCATCATAAGTAAAGAAACCGGCAGCACCGTAACGTCCACCTGAAACTTTCTTCCAAAAAGACTCTGATGTAATAGCTTTTGTGTTCTGAGAACCATCTTCTGTGACAGCATCAAGAACCCAACTCCCTTCACGATGTTCTGCTGTGTAATCTCCAACACCATAAAATGCTAAAACAGCATCTGTAGCAGACATAAAGACACCACCAATCTTACCATCAATCAAGAAATTCAAATTGAAACGTTTGTAATTGAAAGAGTTACTCCATCCAATCTGTACTTTAGGATTGTAGTTACCGATCTTTTCACTTGAATCTGTCAATACCGGCAAACCGTCAGCATCTACAACATATTGACCTGCTGCATTCTTCTGCCAAGTCTGTCCGTGAAGTTCACCTATCTGCTCACCAACAACTGACCACAAAGTAGAGAATTTAGCAGAACCGCCTATCTGATACTGATTAAGATTTTCGTATAATGTAACCAACTTGTTCTTATTATGGGCAATGTTAACGGTGGTTGACCATAAGAAGTCTTTAGTTTCAATAGGACGAGCATTGATAGAAAGTTCAATACCTTTATTGTCTACACGACCACAGTTGATATACCGATTTGAATAACCTGAGGACCAGGGCATATCAACAGTAATCAACTGGTTCTTAGTACGAGAATCATAGTAAGTGAAGTCAATGCCCAAGCGATTATTCAGGAACTTCCACTCGGTACCTATTTCCCAAGAAGTCGTCATCTCCGGCTTCAAGTCCGGAATCATCTTTGTATCGGAAGTGCCGACATATCCATTGTTAGAATCATAGCTATATGACTCTGTCAACATATAAGCACCAGCAGAGGCACCTACCTTTGCCCAAGATGCACGTAACTTAGAGAAACTGATCCATTCCGGCATCTTGAACAACTCACTCAGAATGCCGGTTAAACCAACTGACGGATAGAAATAGCTATAATTAGCCGGTAATGTAGAAGACCAGTCGTTACGACCGGTTACATCCAAATATAACGCCTCTTTCCAACCCAACTGAGCTGTACCGTATACAGCTTGTAACTCTGACTTACTCCAACCCCAATTGTTTGTGGGAGCAGTAGCAAAACCTAAATGAAACTTATTGGTAATAGATAATCCGTTACCGGTAATACCTATACCATTATACTTACTCTTAATATCAGTAGCGCCTAAGTTATATGTTAATTTGAAGTCTCCAAAATGATTTTCACCATTCAACAAGACATCCATATTCTGTTGCGTATCTTCAGTTCGCCAATCGCCCATGTAACCACCGGTATTAACCTGACCAGTCCAAGTACGTGTACCATGATATGCAGTACGAACATCCTTATTATAATAGTAATCGTAACTGTAACGCCCCTGAATATTCAACCAAGGGGTAATATCATACTTAACGCTGAACAAAGCCAACAAACGTTTACGAAACTGGTTTTGACGAGTATGATTCACAACCCAATAAGGATTATCGAATACGGAAGAAACTGTCCAATACTTACGAACCGGCTGACCTGTACCCTCATCAACTCCTTCGTAATCTCTCAATTCTGAGATTGACATATCACGAGGCATGATATAATCATCAATACCCAAACCGGTATCACCAATGGGAGGCATGCCATTTATCTTATACTGAGAATAAGTAATCTTCGCGTCTGTAGATAAGTTCTTGATAAAGTTTGACTGGACACGAACATCGAATGTATTCTTGTTCATAAAGTTATTAGGAATATTACCTATACTATGATTATTAGTATAAGAAGCGAATCCTTTCATGTCCTTATTACCTCCTTGGAAGCTAACAGAATTACTCAAAGTAGTTCCATTACGGAATACATCCTTGAAGTTATCGGGATAACATGCAGCCTTGGTTCCCCAGCTTTCACCGGCTCCTTCTGCGTAGACGCCACCGTTACCACGTCCATAAGTGTTTTGCATCTTCATCAGGTAAACAGGCATGTCAACTGAAGCGCTACCATTATAGGTAGCCTCAAAGTGACCTTCCTTACCAGACTTAGTTGTAATGATAATAGCACCGTTAGCCGCGTCGCTTCCATAAAGAGCTGCCGCAGACGGACCTTTTAAGACATCCATAGAAAGAATATCATCAGGATTGATATCGACAGCACCATCAGATCCCATATAGCTTTGCCACTCAGAACCCATATTACCGGTATTCGGATTCTGAATAGGAACACCATCAATGACAATCAATGCGTTAGCACCACCACCAACAGACTTAACACCACGAAGAACGATACGAGAAGCACCACCCAACTGAGAAGTGGTATTGATATCGGCACCGGCAATCTTACCTTTCAAAGCATCAAGAACATTACCGGAAGTACCTCTTGCCGCAGTAAGTTCATCACCACGGACAGATTGGGTGGAATAAGAAAGAGTACGGGTATTACGAACAATACCCATGGCTGTTACAACAACCTCACCTAATTGCTCTGTAGATTCCGCCAATGTGATATTGACCGTACTCTTACCACTTACAGCTACTTCCTGAGAGTCGTAGCCAACATACGAAATTTCGAGAATAGCATTACGTGGAACTTCCAACGTATAGTTTCCATCGAAATCAGAGATGGTACCAATCGTAGTACCTTTTACCTTAACAGCAGCACCAATAACAGGCTCACCCTTACTATCCTTAATGCTACCTTTCACCGTGATCCTACTCTGTTGGGTAATCTCAGATGAATTGTCTACAGGAAACGTGTTGATTGCTAAAGCATCCGTCACCGGGACCAACGCGAAGCAACAAATTGCTAGAAAATTTTTCTTTCTCATTTTGACAATATTATTTATGACTAACAATATTAGTTTCTCAAAAGTTCAATCCGTTTAAAAACTTGCTTTAGTTTCATGATTAGCATGGAAAATAGAAGTGTAAAAACACTAATCTTACATGATAATCTACAGATTCTTCTATAATCACAGTTACATCTCCTCTCTCTAAAAATAATTGAAGGAAAAAGAATAAAATCGTATCTCCACTCTCAAGAAAAGAAGTACAATTTTATTCTTTTTTTTCCAATTAGAAAACTTTTTTGCCAAAAAAGTTGTTTAAAACATTAAAAAAATTAATACAGCAATAATACCATTATTCTTTATGGCATCATCATTCCGTATAGTCTATCCAAACTTTCATCTTACCGGCTTCACGATTATCCCAAGCATAATATGGAATGAAATTTATCACCTTATCCTTATCATTTGCCCGAACCTTTACTACTCCCCCCAAAAGAGTATCATCGAATTCAGAAACATACTTTGTTTCCGAAGATAAAGTCAACTCATCATAATGATCCTTATTATCGGTCTCTTCCATGCAATATACCAACGGACCACGCTGAATTGCTCGCTTACCCGCATCCTGCTTTACGCGTGAATCAGCAGCCTTCACTTCTATCGGCATATCCATATTCAGCTCTATCACATCACCCTTTTTCCATTTGTTGGTCAACACAGCATAACCTTTATCTATAGTTGGAGTAACCGATTTGCCATTGACTGCCAGCGTATAATCCTTACACCAATCCGGAATACGCATACGAATATCTTCTTTAAAATCGCTATCTACCGTCAGCTTCACAGCACCATTCCAAGGGTAATTTGTCTCCATATTAAATTCTATTTCCTTTTCGCCCATCTTGAACTTCGCGTCATTACCTATATACAAATTGACATATACGGCGTTTTTTGATGTTCCATAAATATAATTACCAATAGAAGGCAGAAAACGGGAAATTTGACTCGGACAGCAAGCACACCCGTACCATGCTTGACGATGGTGGTCACCATCCGACTCCAATGGATTGACATAAAAGAAACGATCACCTTTCAGATTGATACCCGCCAAAGCTCCATTATACATCGAACGTTCAAGCACATCCACATACTTTGCGTCACCGGTCAACTCATTCATACGTGCGTTCCAAAGAACCATTCCGACAGAGGCACAAGTCTCGCAATAAGCCTCTTTATTCGGAAGATCATAGTCAACCGTAAAGCCTTCGTTATGCGATGATGACCCGATACCTCCGGTAATATACATATTTTGAAGAACCACATTATCCCAAAGACGATTCAATGCCGCCATATAGCCTGAATCCTGTTTTAAAGCAGCTACATCGGCCATTCCACAGAACAGATACATACTGCGAACAGCATGTCCGCTAATCTTCTCCTGATCACGGACAGGAATAGCATCTTGATAATACTTCTGATTCCAACCATTAGGCACATTACCATCGGAACCATAGCCATGCCCACGCTCCTCAAGCAACCAATAGGCAAAGTCTACATACTTTTTCTCTCCCGTCACCTTATATAACTTGACCAAAGCCATTTCAATCTCTTCATGCCCCGGAACCCAATGTCGCTTTTCCGGTCCGAACACCGTCATCATATAGTCGGCCATCCGTTGTGCCACATCCAGCATCTTCCGCTTACCGGTCGCTTCATAATAAGCTACGGCAGCCTCTATCATGTGTCCGGCACAGTACATCTCATGCTTATCCATATTGGTCCAGCGTTTATCCAAACCTGTCAATGTATAATAAGTATTAATATATCCATCAGGCATTTGAGCGGCAGCGAACTTGTCTATCCACTCGTCTGCTTTCTTCTCCAAAGCAGTGTCGGGATGATTAATCAAACTGTATGCCATACCTTCCACTGCTTTATAAACATCAGAGTCATCAAAGAATATTCCGGAGTGCTCTCCCGAGCGTTTTGCCGCATTTTCAAAGTTACGGATACGTCCCGTCTGATTTTCTATCTGATCGATACAAACCGGCAAAGTCACCATAATATGTTTCTCCAACCGAGGAGACCAAAAGTTATCGTGAATATGAACATTAGAGAAATCGACCTGATCCACTTTTCTGAATGTATCAACAGTCTCTGCCTCTTTTTTCGCAGAGCAAGCAGTAAAGCCCACAAAACATAACGTAGCTAATAATATCTTTTTCATTGTGTATTAAATATTGTAAGATTAAAAAACATGATACAAATGTAAACATAGATTTTGATTTCCACAAAACTTAGTTTTTAAGAATTTATATATTTAAGATAACATGAATTCGAAGAAATAACAGAGAGGCCATATAGAACCATACGAAAGTGGAATATGGCCTTATAGCATGTTTAAACAGAGTTTTTTCCTTTTTTATTAGGTTTATTAAAATGGTCATAAAGAGATGGAGGAAAAGTCATGCGGATGAACCGAGCAACTCATGCGGATGAGTCACTCAACTCATGCGGATGAATCGATCAACTCATACGCATCAATTGACTAACTTATACGTATCACTTTTATAACTCATCAAAATGGTTTCATAAAGTGATATTCATGACTTTACTTGATTTAGCTGAACACTTTCTGCTATATTAACAGAATCAGTAGACACTACCATGGAAAGCATTCTGATTCGCTGGACACTATCGGGCAACCTCTGCTGTTTTAATAGACAGCGCAAGAAAGTCGGACACGCAAGAGTCCCGGGCTTGCCCGTTTAGCAAAACCGGATAAAGGCGTGTCAAAATAGGCACACCCCAACATGTTTTGAGTTATTGTATGGTAACTTATTTATAAGCTTCCTCTTCGGCTGCGTGGATGATATCTTCGGTTGAGCTTGTGGTGAATCTTTCTCTTTCTTCCACGTCGAGTGGATTCTGTTGTTCAGGTACAGGAACCGAAGCGGTATCGTCTTTATAGATTTCGTTGGTAAGCGACTCTCTTAAAACAGGATTTTCCTGTTCGTCGCGTATATTCTTCGCCTCTATAATTTGCTCTTTCAGGTCTTTATCTATCTTCAGCTTTTCTAACGTTTCTTTTGCGGCTTTCTGTTGCGATTCTTTTTTAGAGTATCCCTGACCATGTCCGGTAATAATTCCTTCAACGGTCACTTCACTCTCGAAAGTCGGACTGTAGAGTTGATCGTGCGATTCGTTTATTAGCTGAAAATCTATGAGAAAATGATTCTTTTGGCTCCATTCAATCAGTTTCGACTTAAAGTTAACTTCTTGAGTGGATATTTTATTAAGGTCGATATACGGTCCGATGATACGATGTCCAATGAAGTATTGACAAGCCTTATATCCGCGATCCAAATAAATTGCGCCGATGATTGCTTCAAAAGCGTTTCCCGACAGGTAGCTGTTATGAGCCGATTGGTGTGTGGTGTATTTTATCAGTTTGTCTAAGCCAATCTCCTCTGCTACACGATTTAATGTTTCGCGTTGTACTATTTTTGAGCGGGTATTCGTAAGGAACCCTTCACGTTTCCCTTCAAATTTACGGTAAACGATGTCACCTACAACAGCATCAAGCACAGCATCACCAAGGAATTCCAGTCGCTCGTTGTTAACCCATCGTCCTTTGTCTTTGACCGATAAAGACTTATGTAGTAATGCTTGTTTGTAATAACTGATGTTATGTGGATAGAATCCGAGGATATGGTAAAAACGAAGATAAGACTCCTTATCCTTATGGAACAGGAGTCTTATTCTATCTATTAAACAGTTATACACGACTTATTCTGCGTATTTTTTTATGATTACACATGCGTTATGCCCACCGAATCCGAATGTATTGCTTAAAGCTGCACGAACTGTTCGGTTTTGAGCCTTATTGAACGTAAAGTTCATATTGTAATCAATGTTTTCATCATCATCACCCTCCTCATGGTTAATAGTTGGAGGTATGATGTCATTCTTTACACTCAAAGTACAAGCTATTGCCTCGATAGCACCGGCAGCGCCAAGCAGATGTCCGGTCATAGATTTTGTTGAGCTGATATTTAACTTGTATGCAGCATCGCCAAATACTTCCTTGATAGCCTTAGCCTCAGAAACATCGCCAACAGGTGTAGATGTTCCGTGAACATTGATATAATCAATGTCTTCAGGAGTCATTTCGGCATCTTCCAGAGCTGCTTTCATAACTAATTTCGCGCCTAACCCCTCAGGATGAGAAGCTGTGATATGATAAGCATCGGCAGAAGCTCCAACACCGGCAAGTTCGGCATAAATCTTTGCGCCGCGAGCTTTAGCGTGTTCTAACTCTTCAAGAATCAAACATCCGGCACCTTCACCCATGACAAAGCCATCACGTGATTTGCTGAATGGACGAGACGCATGTTCTGCTTCTTCATTACGTGTTGAGAGTGCCTTCATAGAGTTAAAGCCACCTACTCCAACAGGGAAGATAGCAGCTTCGGCACCTCCTGCAAGAATTATGTTTGCTTTTCCCAAACGGATGTAGTTGAATGCGTCCGCAATTGCATTAGATGAGGAAGCGCATGCAGATGTAGTAGTGAAGTTCGGACCACGGAAACCATACTCAATAGAGATGTATCCGCAAGCAATATCAGAAATCATCATAGGAATGAAGAACGGATTGAAACGAGGTCCGATGGTATCTTTGATTGCAGCGTATTCTTCAACTTCTTTCTCAAAAGTAGAGATACCGCCGATGCCGACGCCATAGATAACTCCAATACGATCTTTGTCTTCTTTCTCAAGATCCATTCCTGAATCCTTGATAGCCTCTTTTGCTACTACAATTGCATATTGAGTGTATAAGTCCATCTTACGCAACTCTTTCTTGTCGATAAATTCGGCTGCATCAAAGTTCTTTACTTCGCATGCAAAATGAGTTTTGAATTTGGACGAATCGAAATGAGTAATAGGTCCTGCTCCACTTTTACCTTTTAAAAGACCATCCCAATATTCAGGGACAGTATTTCCTATCGGAGTAAGTGCACCAAGACCCGTTACTACTACTCTCTTTAATTCCATTTTAAATAATCGAGATAATTATTAAGCTTCTTTATTATCGCCAGTATTTGCTTCGATGTATGAGATAGCATCACCTACAGTGGCAATCTTCTCAGCCTGATCATCAGGAATTGAAATACCAAATTCTTTTTCAAACTCCATAATCAATTCTACTGTATCCAATGAATCTGCTCCCAAATCATTAGTGAAACTAGCTTCATTGGTGACTTCTGACTCTTCTACACCTAATTTATCAACGATAATAGATTTTACTTTTGATGCAATTTCAGACATAACTTTAATTTTTTTAGTTAATAAATTGATTTATTTTTCGTTTCTTTGCGGGTGCAAAGGAATAAATATTTCTTGTCATGAGCAAATATTCGAGCAAATAAATTGCAGATTTTGCACATTTTTTTATTTTTTGTGCATTTAAACAGTTAAAATATGAAGAAGATAGCGATTCTTGCCTCAGGAGAAGGCACTAATGCAGAAAATATTATATGTTATTTTCAGCAGAGAAAAACAGCAGAAGTTGTGGTAGTATTTGCTAATAAACAGCATATTGGAGTTTTTCAACGGGGAGAGAAACTTGGCGTGGAAGTGAAATTCGTTCCAAATTCTGATTTTACGAATGGTGTTGCGCTTAAAGAATTGCAAAAATATAATGTAGATTTTATTGTTCTCGCCGGTTTCTTATATAAATTACCTGAAGAGATTCTAAACGCATATCCGGATAAAATTGTAAATATTCATCCTGCTTTACTTCCGAAGCATGGTGGAAAAGGAATGTATGGTCTGAGAGTACATGCTTCTGTTATTGCTGACGGAGATAATGAGAGCGGAATAACGATTCATTATATTGATAATAATTATGATCGGGGAACGAATATTTTCCAAGCTAAGTGTATTGTAAAGCCTGATGATACTCCCGAGAGTTTAGCCCAGAGAGTTCATAAGTTGGAATATAAGTATTTCCCAGTGGTTATTGAAGCTGTCTTGTTAGGTATACCAATCTGTCAGATTAAATAGTGATACTTATTAATTAAATTATGAATATTCTCTATTATATCTTATACGGCGTAGGATATCTTATATCACTTCTTCCTCTGACGGTGCTATATTTGTTTTCCGATTTGCTCTTTTATCTGGTCTATTATATAATAAGGTATCGTAGAAAGATTGTCCGGAAGAACTTGACTTCTGCTTTTCCCAATAAAGACGCGTTTACATTGCTTCGTATAGAAAAGAATTTTTATCATTGGTTCTGTGATTATATTGTAGAGACCATAAAATTGTTCAGCGCGTCAAAGGAATGGATGCAGAAACATATGACGTTCTCAGGAATAGATGAGATGGCTGAGCGGATGCAAAAGGAAGATAAGAATTTCTGTTTTTTATATTTAGGGCATTACTGTAATTGGGAATGGATAGCTTCTTTTGCGTATTGGGCTCCCGACTGGATGCTTTGTACGCAAATCTATCATCCGTTATATAGTAAGGTCTTTGATAAGTTGTTTCTGAAGATACGCAGTCAGTACGGAGGAGAGAACATTCCAATGAAAGAGGCATTGCGGACGATTCTTCAGCTGCGCCAGAAAAAGCAAAAGACGATCATTGGCTTTATCTCCGACCAAGCTCCGAAGTGGAGCAGCATTCATCATTTTACTGAATTCTTGAATCACGATACTCCTTTTTTTATTGGTGCGGAAAGAATTGGAAAGAAAGTGGATGCTCTGGTATATTATGCAGATGTTAAGCGAATTAGTCGTGGGTATTACCACTGTGATTATAAATTTGTGGCAGATGATATTAAAGATATCCCCGACTATCATTTGACTGATCTGTATGCGAAACTCTTGGAAAAGAGTATTCAGAGTGCTCCTTCTTTTTGGCTTTGGACACATAACCGGTGGAAACGAACAAAAGAGGAGTGGCTCCACCGGCAGGAAGAAGCTTTCTGATAGGTGACTATGGGCAAAGTTTTTTGAAATAGGTTTTCCATTTTCCTTTGTTCTCGAAACGATGGACAAGTTTGTGCTCAATGGAAATTGTTTCTTCTTCATTCCAACCGCGAAGTTGAGCGTATCGACGGATAATATAATCCATTAGATCTGATCGATGGGTGAGACGTTTCAGATTATTCAAACATTCCCGTTGGGTTAAGTGTTCTTTAAAGATGCTTCGGTTAGTATCTATTACCGTAAAGTGATAATGGTCGTTTTCTTTTCTGTATAGTATATTCGAAAGATTTAAATCGCCGTGCATCACTCCTTTCTTGTGCATCAATACAAGAAATGTGGTTAATTGATTGGCCAATTCTTTATCGAATATATCCTGATCGCGTAAAGCGTTACGTAGATCTTTATCATAACATGCTTTGGCAATGAAATAGCCTATGCTGAATAATAATCCGTCTTTTTGTTCTATGTATGCGATACTCTCGGGCGTATCAATTCCCAAGCTACTCATCTTATTAGCAAATTCGAAAGCTCGGCGAGCTTTGGTTTTTCGAATGGTAGAATATATAACGCGTTGAATAAGACCGGGAGTTTTATATCTTTTTATTATGCGTTCATTACCATTAATGAGGAATCGTTTCACCTGATTTCGTTGATTGTAAATGAATTCACCTTCTTTTTTAAAAATAACAGGTAGTTGTTCAATAAACGGGCGTTCGGATTCGTACTTCGGATTGATAACCACTTTCATGATTCAATGATATGATTTATTTTTTGAAGGATAGTATCTGTTTGAATCTTGTATAGACAAGCATAATCCTTGCGATGGCACGGCTTATTTCCAAAGATGGAACATGGGCGGCACGGCAAGTCTATTTGTACTGCATTTTCTTGTTTTTGGTTCCAGCCCATAAATCCGGCATAGGGATGTGTCGCTCCCCAAACCGAGATAACCGGTGTACCGACCAATGATGCTAAGTGCATGTTTGCCGAGTCCATGGAAACAAGTACATCCAGATAGCTCATCAGGGCAAGTTCTCCGTTCATCTTGAGTTTTCCAGCGACGGCAGTTACCTGTTCGCTGTCACCAGCCAGTATTTCCAATTGTATTTTCTCCTTTTCACCGCCTCCAAAGAGGAAAATTTGATTTTTGGGGTTTGCTGCGAGCTTGTCTATGAGTAATTTTACTGTTTCTATCGGTAGAACTTTTCCTTTGTGGGCGGCAAAAGGAGCAAAGCCAATCCAATGATTCTTTTTATCTAAATTGGCTATTGATTTGAACAGTTCAGCATCACCTTTTCCTTTATAAATTGAGTCGAACTTTATTTCGACCGGATATCCTAATGCTTTAAATACGTCGGCATAATGTTCAAAGGAGGTCCTTAATGGTTTGATAATTTTATGATTAATTCTCGTCAATGCTTTCTTTTCCGCTCTTCCTTTATCTATATGAGCAGTTTGGGTGCCACTCAATTTAAAGAAGATTCGAAGTATCATACTGCGAAGTACATCGTGTAAGTCGGCGACTGCATCAAACTGTTCTTTTTTCAGTTCGCGGAACAAGCGATATAATCCGTTGATTCCTTTATACTGGCTGAGATCGATACCACGAAATGTTACATTCTTCGGGCAATTGGTAAAAAGTGGGGAAACAAATTGTTTACTCAACACTGTAATGTTGAGATCGGGATATCTGTTCGCCACAGAATAGATCACAGGAATAGTCATGGCGACATCGCCTAAAGCGGAAAAACGGATAACGAGAAGTTTCATTTCTTGCCGTAAAGTACCGGATTAAGGGCAGGATCGTTATACATTTTCATCTGTTTGTATACTTTCATATATTTGCGTCCTGCTTCTATATCATCTAAAAGCTGATTGATGGCAGTGCCTAAATCGACTTGTTGTTCCTTTAATACATTTAATTTTTTCACGCAGGCTTCGTGATGTTCCGGAGTAGTGTATTTGCGATCGACTTGTTCTTGCATGTGATAGATTTTCAAAGCCAAAATAGACAAGCGGTCAATAGCCCATGCCGGACTTTCCGTATTGATAGTTGCATCGTTCAACACTTTTACGTCTTTATATTTATCAAGGAAGTAACTGTCAATAAGTTCCACCAAATCAGTACGATCTTGGTTCGATTTATCAATTCTACGTTTTATTTTAAGTGCTTCATCCGGATGGATGTCCGGATCACGAATGATGTCTTCAAGATGCCATTGTACGGTATCAATCCAGTTCTTCAGGTATAGATAATATTCTATACTTTTTAGTGGATACGGATTTAGAATTGGAGTATCCACGTCATCTTTTACATGATAATCAAGAATCGATTTCTCAAAAATTGGATTACTAAACTCTGCAAATTTCATGATATAATGTTTATTTTTCACAAAGGTAGGGATATAAAAGAGAAAGCCAAATATTTCGGTGAAAAAGTCAAAATATTTAGTCGATTTACTCTTACTATTAATCAAATTGATACAAAGGCGAGTTTAATGAATGATGTTTTTCATTTGAGCAAATGATACATATCACTTAGACAGATAATATGTATTACTTCTTTTGTTTATGAGATGCTTATTTTTTATAATAAAGATAAAAGCTGATTCTTATAATAATTTATTAATTATCAGTATACTACGTCCGGATACGGCCATGATTTTCAAAACTTCTTTTATTCTATCGAATTTATTTCGTCGAAAGAGACGGGGGAACTCGTCGAAAAGTCACTTGTTTCTATTTCACCCCATCTTACATTTGTATCGGAAAGGAAAACGAAGCGTTTTGTGATTACTAAAAAGAAGGACGCTTTAAAATTAGAAACAAATAAAAATAAATAAAGAAATGAAGAATCTTAAAGTTTTGTTTACATTGGCAATGCTGATGTTGGTTCAGTCGGTTTTTGCGCAAAAGACAGTTGTTAAGGGTGTTCTACTCGACTCTCTAACGAACGAGGGGGAGCCTTATGCCACCATTCGGATATTTAAGGGAAAGGATACTACTACACCGATTGCCATGTCGGTAACAGATTTGGAAGGCACGTTTAATCAACCGGTCAGCGGGAAAGGAAGTTTTATCATTTTCTTTTCTTCTGTGGGAAAAGAAAGTGTAACTCGCAACTTTGAGTTGAATGGTCAGGCAACACTCGACTTAGGAACACTCTACATGAAAGATGATATGCGTCAGTTGCAAGAGGTTGAAGTTGTGGCTCAGAAACCACTTGTTAAGATGGAGGTTGATAAAATGAGTTACGATGTGTCGAACGATGTGGACGCAAAGTCGAATACTGTTTTAGAAATGTTACGTAAAGTGCCGATGGTAACTGTAGACGGTCAGGATAACATAACAGTGAACGGAAGCAGTAGCTTTAAAGTTTATGTTGATGGGAAGCCTAATGTGATGATGAGTTCAAACCCGTCGCAGATATTTAAGAGCATGCCTGCCAATATAGTGAAGAATATTGAAGTAGTGACCAACCCGGGAGCTAAATACGATGCAGAAGGTGTGGGCGGTGTGTTAAATCTTATCCTGAACAAGCAGAATGGGATGGCTCAGCAAAGCATGGACGGATATAATGGAACAGTCAGAGCAATGATCGGAACCAGAGGCTACGTTGGTAGCGGTTATGTCAGTGCCCAGCAGGGGAAAGTTTCATTGAGTGCCAATATGTTATACAGTCATAATAAAATGAATGACATGACTGTGGATATGAATCGTATCCAACATGATGACAATGGAAAATCTATAATGGAATATGCTCAGAAGTTAAACATGAAGAATAACTTCGCCATGGGTAACATCTCATTGGGCTGGGATATTGATTCCATTAGTAATTTAGGTATTTCCGCCAGCATAACGGATTTTGATAATAGAAACGAAGATGGACTTGCCGGTACCCGAATGAGTGGAGGTATTTATGGAAATGGATTCGGCTATTCCAGTAAGGAAAACAGCAAGATGCGTAATACATCTTTCAACGGAAGCATAGACTATCAACGTTATTTGGGAAGAAAAGATAGGTCGATGACACTTAGTTATATGTATACTACAACGCCTCAGCGTACGAAGAGCTATAGTGTTTTTGATGAAGAAGGCAATACATATCTTGATTTGACCGACCGCTATTCTAATTCCAGAAACAGAACGCAGGAACATATTGGACAGATAGATTTCGTTACTCCATTAGGAAAAGGGCAGACTTTAGATTTCGGCGCGAAATATACCAGTCATACCAGTTCATCTAAGTCACTTTATTACTTGGGTACCGATCCACAATACACTTATAATGAGAAGGGAAGTATGTTTTATAAGCATAATGATGGTATTTTGGCCGGTTATGCGGAGTATGCAGGACAGTTTGGGAAAGTTGGTTTCAAGAGCGGACTTCGTTATGAGCATACTTGGCAGGATGTGAAGTACGTATTTGGAAGCGGTTCCGACTTTACAAAGAATTATGGTAATTTGGTTCCTTCCGCTAATTTGCAGTATACTATCTCACAGACAAGTAACTTAGGGTTAACTTATAATATGCGTATTTCTCGTCCAGGTATTTCATACTTGAATCCGTATGTTGATCGTACCAATCCTACCTCTCTAACTTATGGTAATCCTGATTTGGAAGTAGAGAAGGCTCATAACATCAATATGGTATATAACCTGTTCAGCAATAAGTTTATGATGAATCTTTCGTTCCGTCAAAGCTTCTGTAACAATGCGATAGAACAATATAATTTCTATCAAGATAATCTGTTGAACACTACTTATGGCAATATTGTAAAGAACCGTCAAACAGGTTTGAACAGTTATGTCAATTGGTCTTTGACTAAGAATACCAGAATATTATTTAATGGTGGAGTTAGCTATGTTGATTTGCAAAGTAAGGTACTCGATACTCGTAATCATGGTTGGCAAGCTAATGCAATGGTGGGTGTACAGCAAACATTGCCGGCAAAGATTCAATTGAGCGTGAATGCAATGTCTAATACAAAGAGCTATACACTTCAGGGGTATCGTTCCGGATTCAATATTTTGTCTGCCACTGTCAATAAGTCGTTCTGCAAAGACAAGTTGAACGTTTCTGTCATAGGTGTGACCCCGTTCTTTGGTAAGTTGAATATTAAGAATTATTCAAAAGGAAAGAATTTTGAAACCACGCAGAAAGTGAGTGTACCTGTTAATGCTGTTTTATTGAATGTGAGTTGGAGTTTTGGAAACACCAAACATCGGGCTAAGCAGATTAAGTCGAACATTTCGAATGATGACTATATAGAGCATCAGAGTGAAAGTGAACAGATTAATAACATTTCAGGCAATTGATTCAAAAAGAATTCTTAGCTTTGTAATATGACAAAGAAAGATAGAAATATATTATATATACAGATAGGGCTGATAGCAGCCCTTCTGTTATTGATGTGGCTGATAGGTTTTTCTTCAGGGATTAATTTTGAACGAGGATTTGAGTTCGTTTTTAGAACCATACAGGCACTTTATCCTTTCCTTATTGTTTACTTTGTTAATTTCTATTTACTTGCTCCGTTTCTATTTGAGAAGAAGAAATATGGTTGGTTTGTTTTAGCAAATATAGGAGTAATTCTTTTAGCAAATATTACAGTTTTCTTTGTTGATTACTCAAATATACCGAAAGAAGTTCCTCAATTCGCAATTTTATTTGGATTCTTTTTTATTTTTATTTTAGACTTTATTGTTGCTTTTGTAGCAGTTGGAATACGATCCGTTTTGAAGGTAAATGAGATGCGCCAGATGCTTCAAGAAGAGCAACAGAAGAACACGGAAGCAGAGCTTTTGTGGTTGAAGAATCAGTTGAATCCCCATTTTCTTTTTAATACGTTGAATAATATCTCCGGCCTGATACAGATTGATCCGGACGCGGCTCAGGACAGCATAGCTAAATTGAGCGATTTGCTTCGTTATACGCTTTATGAGAGCAATCAGGATTTTGTTCCTGTCGCCGGAGAAATAGAATTCATGGAGAATTATATTGATTTGATGAAGTTACGTTGTGGATCGAATACTACCGTGACAACAGACTTTGATATCCGAAATGGTTCGATTAAGATTGCCCCTCTTCTTTTTATTTCATTGATTGAGAATGCTTTCAAGCACGGGGTAAGTAATAGTAAACCATCGGTTATTAGGATGGAGATGCATACGGATGGTAATCAACTGTTTTTTCTTTGTGAGAATAGCAATTATCCCAAAGATGATAAGAACAGAAGTGGCTCAGGAATAGGTTTGGACAATTTAAAGCGTCGTTTAGAATTGTTATATAAAGGAAAATATACATTCGAGAAGATTTTAGAGGACGAGATGTATAAAGTAACAATTACCCTTAAAAATTTAACGCAATGAATATTACATGTGCAATCGTCGATGATGAGCCTTTGGCAATCAGTCTGTTGGAGAACTTTGTCCGTCGGACTCCTTTCTTAGAGTTGAAAGCCTCATATAATGATTCGGTACAGGCGATTACCGAATTAAAGGCGCATCCTGTCAATTTGTTATTTTTAGATATTCAGATGCCCGATTTAGATGGCATGGAGTTGTCGCGTATGGTTCCGTCGGAGACTCGTATTATTTTTACTACGGCATTTAAAGAATATGCGTTCGACAGCTATGAAGTTAACGCACTCGACTTTTTGCTCAAGCCTATCCGATATAATAAGTTTCTTGCTTCGGTCGAGAAAGCAAAGAATTGGTTTGAGATGCTTTCTTCGCAGAAACAAGACCTGCGCGAAAGTATTTATCTTAGAGTAGATGGAGAGTTAAAGCGGGTTGATATTGCAAACATTATTTATGTCTGTGGAATGAAAGACTATGTAATGTTTTATTTAAAAAATGAGAAACGACCATTGGTTACTCATCTGACGATGAAGGCCGTGGAGGAGATGCTTCCTTCGAATGATTTTATGCGTGTTCATCGCTCTTATATTATATCACTCAATAAAATTCGTTCTGTTGATAGAAATAATTGCATCTATATTGGAGATGAGGTGATTCATGTGACAGATGCTTATAAAGAACTCTTTGATCAGTACTTAAAGAAGAATCTGCCAAATAGTTAGCTATGTTTGGCGGAAAAGATGGAGGTTTTGGATCGAAACTTATATAGTATGAAATATCAGATTTATAATAAAGGAAATATGGAACATCTTATTAATAAGATGGGATTTCTTCCTTTTTTTAATAATGAGATTGATGATTTCTCTATCGCTGAGTTTACTCCGAAGGAACTCTGGTTCTCAGATGAAACCGATGGTCCTTGGGAATGGAAGGGACCTGTTATTATTGAAGGTGATGTAGCTTATGGAAAGTTTTATAAGAAAAAGGCCATGTATGTCAGCATGGATTGGTTTCCTGATTTTATGAATTATCGCCGTAGCTTATATAAAATAACATCTGATGAGGAAAAGATTTTAGACACTTTAAGAAAACATAAAACATTGCTTTCTAAAGAATTGAAAAGGGCTTGTGGATATGTAAAGCCGAGATTACATCGTTCGTTGACTCCAATAGAGCGCTTGGTCGAAGAAGAGACAAAGAATGTGATAAAGAAAGAAAAAATTTGTTCAACAAAAGAAAGCTTTGATGGGGCTATTACTCGATTACAGATGGGAACTTATATTATTACTGCTGATTTTGAATATAGCTATGATAGAGAAGGTAACCGATATGGATGGGGAGTAGCTCGATATTGTACTCCGGAAGATTTTTTCGGACCGGAACGGTTAATTGTCAAACGAACTCCGTTACAGTCTAAGTTACGTATGATAGAACACTTGCATAAGTTATTGCCCTATGCTTCAGATGAGGCTATTCTGAGCGTTATCGGTTAATTACTAATCAACGTTCGATGAAATAACAGAGAGGCTATGTAGAAACCTACGAAGGTAGAATACGGTCTTATAGTATGTTGATAAGGTGTTTTTCCCTTTTTGTCAGGTTCATTAAAATTGTCATAAAGAGATGGAGGAAAAGTGATCCGTATGAATTACCCAACTCATCCGGATAATTCTATTGTTTCACATAAGTGAAACAAGCGAATCACATAAGTGAAACAAGTGTATCACATAGGTGAAACAAGTGAATCACTTAAGTGAAACGAGAAATACTTCTGAAGAATATGGTAACTCATCCATATTGTTTTCCATGTTCCTACGTATCGTAGTAGCAGTTGCTATGGTTAGTTGACAAAAAAGTCATGTATCACCTCAAAAGAGTTCTTGATACACGGCTCGCATTATTTAAATTCGTCGGATTCACGTTAGTTATTTCTTCCAGAAACGAGATGTTATATCGGTAAATTCTCCATTGGTTTCTTTTTTATATAGCCTTTGATTGGTTGTTTTGCTTTTTAATGCTCCTAAGTGACGGATATACGGTCCTATTTTTATGTAATCGAAATTACTTTTATTAATGTCAGAGGAAATAATTGTTTTTCCGCTGTACCACCCGACTTTTAGTTTTGGGTGAGTTACATGAATGTATTCTGCCAGCGTGTTGATATACGAAGGGTTGCTATCTCCGCCCATCAAACAGACACAAGTAATATCTTGATTACATTTGTCAATAATAGCATCTATCTCTATAGACGTCAAGGGTGTTCCGATGTCCTCCCACAGATATTTGCTATGGCATCCCGGACAACGGCATGGACAGTTGGAGATATTAATTGAAAGGGTCACCTCATCAGGTATTTCCTGAAAGACGACCCCTGTATTTACATATTTCAACACTGTTATTTCTTTTTATTTGGTCATTTTCTCTGTACCCGCGTAGAAGCGACGATGTTCCTCTTGCTGACGAGCCTCAGAAAAGTTGCTTACTCGTTTTAAATAACCTATGATACGAGTCATATAATCCACATTTTTATTATGGCAAACAGGGCACTCATGCAGGTATCGTTTATCAATATGTCCGCAATCATTGCAAATCGTATTTGGAATGTTAAAAGTAAAGTAGTTACAGCCTTCTTTTGCCGCAACCCTTAGTAACTGACGATACTGTGGCTGTGACAGATGTTCTTCCAAATTCATGTGAAGAGCAGAGCCACCGGTTAAGTGTTCAATATACGGGCGACCGTGCATTTTAAACTTATCGATGATACTAAGGCTTTCATCTTCTACAATATAGAAATAACTGTTATAGCAATCGCGTGGTACAAAGTACCCGTCTTCCCGATCCCATTTGGCATGCTTGACACCTACGTTTTCAGCCGGAATCATTTCACAGTTGAAAAGCACATCTTTCGTTCTGTATTGTTTGTTATATTTTTCTATTTCACCAAGAATGGATTGTACAAAGTGCAAATAATCCGGGTTATCGTTGATTTTTAATCCTATAAATTCAGCAGCTTCAACTAATCCGTTTACTCCGATTGTTAAATATTGGCGCCCTAAATTGATATAACCGGCATCGAACAACGGAAGCATTCCATTTTTCTGTAATTCTTTCAAGTTCTCATTATAGGCTAATTGAACTTTATGGCACAGGTCAATGATATGATCCAAAAATTCAATGTAGTCTATATTCTTGTTCTTGGCATACTGAACGCATCGGTTTAAGTTGATGGTCAATACACTCTTTGAACCGGTTGATACACCGCCTGCGCCTAAAGTATAGCTGAACCCATTATCTTGAATTTCATTGCGTAAGCGACAACATGAGCTCAAAGAGTCGGCGTTATCGCTCATGTAAGTAAAGAAAGAATGCCCCTCCGCATACATTTCAGATGTAAAATCTCCCCATTCTTCATCCATTACATCTCCATCTTTACTTAACAGCGCCATAGTTTCAACCGGGAAAGTGAGCACGGCTTTTGTTCGCTCTTTATTGAACCATTTCATGAAACGTTTTTGTAACCATGAGAGACTTTCCCAGTCAGGCTGTGACCCATCAGGGAAATAGAAGTTGCCAAATAAACTTTGGAAGTAATATTTGTCATAATAGGCAATGTTCCAGAATACAGCTTGGTAGTTGCGGGCACCAGTTGGTTGATTAATGGAATAAACCACTTGTTCAAAGCAATCGGTAATTACTTTATCAATAGTACGGTGACGATTGGATAGATCAACCACTTTATCGGCTTCTTTATAATATTCTTTTCCGTATTCCAACCCAATGAAATAATTCATATACATCAGAAATTCCGGAGTAGCGCAAGCACCGCTTAACATGCTTGATACCATAAATACCATATTAATAAAGCCACCACAGAAAGATTTCAGATTGGTTGGAGCTGTGGAATTGCCTCCGATGGAAGAAGTTCCTCCAATCAACCATGGATACATAGTAATAGACGCGCAGTAATTTGCTAAACTTGTTTCGTCATTTTTATATATAAAATGATGTTGCAGCTTATCAATGTATTCGTCGGCCAACTCTTTTCCATACATTTTCTTAATGCGTTCGGTCAGTAAGCGGCGATTTAATCGAATGAAATTGGATTTTGGTAATTCTCCAATGAGCGTTGCAATGTTTTTATGCTCTACATTTGCGTTTGAATCATACTTTGAGCCGGTCGCAGCGTTTGCTGCTTGGCAGTAATCGGAAAGGAATTTCATTTTTTCCATCACCTCACGGTCTTCTGTATGACGTTGGCGATAAAGCATAAATGATTTGGCTACTTTATAGTGCCCTTCTTTCATCAACGCTTCCTCTACCTGATTCTGGATGTCTTCTACTTTAATTCCTTCTTTAATATCCAAGTGACTGATAATTTTAGAAAGATTACCTAAGTCAATAGGTTCTTCTACAGAGTTGAATGCTTTTATGATTGCATTCATAATTTTGTCGAGAGAGAAACGGTCAGTCGTACCGTTACGTTTTGTAATTGTAAAGTTTTTTATTTCCATGGCATCTTTATTTTGGAGAACTTTTTATTTTTTATGATTTAAATTGTTTCCTATTTTGAGCAACTTTATGTCGTAAAACATTAAATTAACTTTTTCTTTTTAAGAAATCATATATGTGGAAGCAAAGGTATATTAAT
The DNA here is from genome assembly GCF_021295095.1 of Phocaeicola oris. Lineage (GTDB taxonomy): Bacteria > Bacteroidota > Bacteroidia > Bacteroidales > Bacteroidaceae > Phocaeicola > Phocaeicola oris. Next base: position 64,752 of record NZ_JAJLQX010000010.1, on the reverse strand, counting down.
TTTCTGATTATATATCAAGAAAGTAGTGAAATATTTTTCAAAAAAGAAAAGAATGAAATGTAAAAGTGAGAAGATGGATCTATAATTATATGATAATTAATAATATATATAATATTTATAACGAAGGAGAAAATATTAAATGATACTTTTGAAAACCAAAGAAATAAAGGAAATGAAAATTGTCCATGCTTGATTTCTTCCTTTATTATTTATGAGAAGTTGATTTTTGGGCATTTATTCTTATTATAGAAAATAGGAAAATGTTTTTATAATTGAATATAGATATTCTAAAAAATGGAAACTTTTTCCTTTTTGTTGAAATATTAATGTAAAATAAATTTATTCATAAATTTGATGTTTTAATTTGTATAAAGTCTCCATCATGTATTCTGTATGTGTATTCCGAAAACGTTTACTCTGCCCGTTTTTTTATAGCCTTGTTGTATTTGTTCGTATCTTATTTCTAATTCGTTGGTTTCTTCAACAATCGGACAGAGTTTATTATAAACCCAAATCGGTCATTAGAGCATTGTTATCATCTTTTTCTAATGACCGCCATTAGAAAAATGATTTCATATATCTTTGATTCATAGTTACTTGCTAACTTTACCACGACAAAATGCCATATATTATGATACGAGACTGTGATATAAAGTTCGTGAATAAGGAAATCACTCCTTTCGGTGGACTTTCCTTGTTCTTCAAGATGCTTGTGAAATGCCGTTTTGAAGAGCATCTTGCGCAAAGTGGCATCCCTGTTCAAGATTCCAACAGAGGTTACAAACCTGCACAACTCATTTTGGGGTTGTTCGCCGGTGTATGGTGTGGCGCGAACTGCTTTGGCCACCTTGACGTGGTACGTTATGATCAGGCACTCTGCAAACTGTTGGGCTGGGAGCGTGAAGCAGATCATCGTGCTTATCAGCGTTATTTCTGCAAATTCTCACAGGGCGTCAACCAACGTGTGTTTGGTGAACTGTTCAGTTGGTTCTTCTCGGAACTGTTGTTTGACAATTACACCCTGGACTTTGATTCTACGGTCATAGTCCGAGAGGGCTTTCAGGAGGGGACTGCCAAAGGATACCCCCCCAAGCGACCGGGCCGTCTGTCGCGCCATCCTCTTCTTGCCTTCGTTTCGGATGTGAAAACTATTGGCTGCGACCGGGCAACACCTCCGCAAGCACCAACTACCTTGCCTTCCTTGACGACACGTTCTCAAGGCTTCAAAACAAGCGGGTGGGATTAGTCCGTATGGACAGCGGTTTCTTTGCAAAGGACATACTTGACTATCTGGAAGCCAGGGGTAAAGTGCGACTTCTCCATAGACGATTTTGTTATGGACAACTTCTGAGGTACGGAGGCTTGCGGGAATTTCATCATTATGGCATACAATTTCCTTTCGCTTTTTAGGCATGCTATGATTAACTCCGACAAAAAGCAGTTCCTTAAGACCATACGCTATGAACTCATATCAACACCTGCGTATCTGGGCAAGACGAAAGATAAGCATATCCTTTATCTGGCCAGGTCGCTAAAAACGAGGAAATCATTTCTATCTATATGGGAAAAGATAAAGAAATTCTCACTGCCATACGACACCGAGAAATCCTAATGACCGATTTGGGGTAAAGCAACAAAAAAGGCTGAACTCCAAAAAAGGAATTCAGCCTTAACCCAAAATCTACAAACACGGGATTTGATTATTTCACCTCCCAAATATCATTTGTCATCAGCAACTCATTGAAGTTGTGATACTTCTTCTTTCCTTTTACTTCTTCTATCTGTGCATCAACAGCTTCATTATAGGTAGGAGCATCAACATCACGGATAACACCAAGCGCAACAGGGAAGTCGGGACCTTCCATCAAAGCCAACTTCAACTGCAACGTATTATCCTGACAATGAGCATCATGAATAAGAATATCTTTTTCGGTAACCCCATTCTCGCCCAGCTTCACCACCTTTAAGCCAAAGCCTTCTTGCATCAAGCCAAATTCATGACTCTCTCCAAACAGCATAGGTTTACCATGTTCCAGATAAATTGTATTCTTGGCACGGCCTTCTTTGGTATAGATGGCATCGTAAGCACCATTATTAAAGATAACACAATTCTGAAGAATCTCGCAAACAGCAGCCCCCTTATGTTGAGCCGCAGCTTTCAAAATGGCAACTGTACCCGGAGCATCTGTCGCAACGGTACGAGCAAAGAAACGACCACGAGCGCCGAAACAAAGTTCTGCCGGATGGAACGGATCTTCAACAGTGCCATAAGGAGAAGACTTACTAACAAATCCACGAGGAGAAGTCGGCGAATACTGGCCTTTTGTCAAACCATAAATACGGTTATTCAAAAGAATCATGTTAATATCAATATTACGACGGATAGCATGGATATAGTGATTACCACCGATAGCCAAACCATCGCCATCGCCTGAGACTTGCCATACTGTGATGTCAGGACGTACAACTTTAAATCCCGTAGAGATAGAAGCTGCACGACCATGAATAGTCTGCATAGCGTAAGTATTCATATAATAAGGTAAACGGCTTGAGCAACCGATTCCTGAGATTACAGCTGTATTATAAGGAGCAATACCTAACTCAGCCATTGCTTTGTGCAGTGATGCCAAAAAGAAATGGTCACCACACCCCGGACACCAACGAGGCTGTCCTTTTTTAAAATCAGTAATTGTATATTCACTCATAGTATGCGTCTTCTTTTAGATGGATAAAATTTTGTTGAATGCAGTAACCAGTTCATGAATCTGGAAAGGCTGACCTTTCACTTCATTATACTGATAAGGTACAAAACCGTCAATCTTCATACGTAAATAACCTGCAAACTGACCAAGATTCTGTTCTGCAACAACAACCTTCTTATAACGTTTCAACACCTCAGCTGTGTTCTTTGGCAACGGATTAATATACTTGAACTGTACCAAAGCAACTTTCTTCCCTTCTTTTTGCATTTCAGACATAGCTGAATACAAATGGCCGTAAGTACTGCCAAAGCCGACAATCAACAGATCGGCATCCTTATCTCCAACCACTTCCAGATCAGGAACCTGAATATGAGCGACCTTCTCTGCACGAAGATGACACATCTTATTATGATTCTCCGCGTCGGTAGAAATAGCGCCGGTATCACTATCTTTCTCCAAGCCTCCTAATATATGAGTATAACCTTCCTGACCGGGAACAGCCCAGTAACGAACAAATGTTTCAGGATTGCGCATATACGGAGTATAGTGTCCTGCCTGTTCCGGCTTAACATAAGGAGGTTCAATAGCCGGATATTTGGAGATATCGGGCAAACGCCAAGCACTTGAACCGTTACCGATAAAGCCATCCGTCAATAAAATGACCGGTGTCATGTGTTCCAACGCTATTTTACAAGCCATATAAGCAGCATCAAAACAATCCGTTGGAGAAGTAGCCGCAATCACAGGCATTGGAGACTCACCGTTGCGTCCGTAAAGAGCTTGTAAAAGGTCTGTCTGTTCTGACTTGGTGGGAAGGCCGGTAGAAGGGCCTCCGCGTTGAACATCAATAATTACCAAAGGTAACTCTGTGATAACAGCCAAATTCATTGCTTCCGACTTTAAGCATATACCCGGGCCGGAAGTAGAAGTAACAGCTAAAGCTCCACCAAAAGACGCGCCAACAGAAGAGGCGCAACCTGAAATCTCATCCTCGCACTGAACAGTTGTAATGCCTAATGATTTATGCTTAGCCAACTCGTGAAGAATATCAGTGGCAGGAGTAATGGGATAAGAACCCAAATACAGTCTTAATCCGGCACGTTCAGCAGCAGCAATCAATCCATAAGCCGTTGCTTTATTACCGCTAATATCCATATATTTACCGGGAGCTTTTGTTTTCGATTCTATTTTATAGGTATGATCGACAGATGCATGTGTGTTATGCCCATAATCATAACCGGCATAAATCACCTTGATATTAGCTTCTGCAACTTCCGGTTTCTTTGCGAATTTCTCACGAAGGAACTTAGCCGCAATCTCTAAATCGCGATTAAACAGCCAACAAACTAAACCTAAAGCAAACATGTTACGACATTTCAAGACAGACTTATTATCCATTCCCGAATCTGCCAAACAGTCTTTTACCATCTGGGTGATAGGAGCAGCAATAACATCCTGCTTAATACCCATTTCCTCAATAGGATTATCTGTCTTAAACTCGGCTTTCTTTAAATCAGCCTCTTTAAAACTGTCTGTATCAATAATGATACAAGCTGTAGATTTAGCAAATTTGTACTGCGTCTTTAAGGCTGCAGCATTCATTGCTACTAAGACATCACATTGATCACCTGGTGTGTAAACCTTTCCTGCACCTACATGAATCTGAAACCCAGACACTCCATTCAAAGAACCTTGTGGAGCGCGAATATCCGCAGGATAATCCGGGAATGTACTGATGTCATTACCAACCGTTGCCGAAACATTCGAAAAAATGTTTCCCGCAAGTTGCATACCGTCACCTGAATCGCCTGAGAAACGGACAACAACATGGTCCAATTCCTTGACAATCATTTCATCTGCCATATCAAAATATTTAAGGTTATAATGAGTTAATTATTCGTAGCAACAAAGTTCGCAAAGTTTAAAGACATTCCCAAAAGAAATTCAATTTTTATTCTTTTAATAATACGTTAAAAGAAGGAATTAACTTTTATAATCTATCAGAATGTGAAAGAAAGAAGAAAAGAAAGAGCTCTGCCAACATAAACCACGCGGCAATAGAGACTATCTCTTTATGGTTAGCAGGCTATAGCAACAAAATAACCCCTATTATATATACCAGCATATAATGATGTTTTAGGCGCAATCAATTTTATAAGAAATAAGCCAACTGATTCATTGCAAATCAGTTGGCTTATCTTTATTAGAAATATCCTAAATTAATTGAACTTATACTTTAAACCTATAAGTACGTGCCAAGTCTGACCTGTATTTACGTAATACTTATTAAAAGTATCTGTAGGATAAGCATCGCCTACCTTATTAAACGAATAAGTTGGCTGACCGGCATTGTTCTTGCCTTCATACTTCAAAGGACTAACTGTATTTGTTCCAAAACTTGTTTGGTAACAAGAGAACTTCTGAACTCCCCACTTAGAGTTTAACATATTCAACACGTTAGTGAAACTGCAACTTAACTCGAACGAATGTTTAGTTTTACCGATATTGAATGTAAAGTCCTCAGACAAACGAAGATCAAGCTTATGGACCCAAGGAGAGCGAGCAGCATTAGCTTCTGCGTATTCTCCTTTATGACTGCTCAAATACTTATCCTGCTCAACGAACTTCCAGAATGCAGAGCGATCAGCTTCAGATGTAAAGTTCAACTCCGTCTCATTCTTAGGAATATACATCAAATCCGCACTATTGCCATCACCATTCATATCATTAGAATAAATGTAGCTATATCCATTAGGAGAATATGCAGTATAAATAGCATTAATATGTAAGCCATCACCATGGAAAAACTTGAATGGTACAAAGTAGCCGACATTGAACAATAACTTATCAGGAATAACATACTGTGAACGCTGCAAGCCTGTAAATTCAGCACCACTTACAGTATAAAGCCCTGTATAAGTAGAATTTGCGGCAGAACCTGGCATACCAGTAATTTCCTTAGACTCTGTCTTGGTATAAGATAGCATCAAGTTCAAGTTCTGAGTTGGTTGTGCTTTCAAAGTAATATTAGCATTCCAGCCATACCCTTTCTTTGTATTAGTCATTACATACGCAGAAGATGATCCGTAAGTATAACTACCAACACCTTTATAGTCAATACGGTCATCAACACCACTGAATCTTGAATTTGCAACAGCTGAAGTATTGATATTCCAATCAGAAACCATTGTACCATAAATAGTCTTATTATACATAAACTCACCAGTTACAGTCAATGGGAAAGATACCGGAATCTGATAATCAACAGCAATAGAAGATTTCCAAATTTGCGGCATCTTGAAGTCCGGGTCAACAGCAGAGATATATGCATTAGATCCCAGAGATGTACTTGTTGGATCGTATGCTGTAGGTAAGCCTAAGATTCTGATCATTTCGTCTGTGTTTGTTACAATCTTACCTCCAGAAACGAGTTTACTTAAAGTTTTTCTTTGAGCTTCTGTATATACAACTTCACCATTGCTTATTTTTGAGCTATAGTCTCCTTTTAAAACGGAACCCTGGATAGTACCACTATATTGTGGCATATTAGTGAAAAATACTAATGGCAAACGGCCCATGAACAAACCGGAACCTCCACGGATGACCAAACTCTTATCACCACGTACATCCCAATTAAAACCTACACGTGGAGAAACTTGAGGATGAGTAGAAGGATATTTACCTGTATCAATAAAACGACCGCCCAAATTATAGTTTGCAATAGCTGTATTAGTAGTCAAATCCGAATCATCGAAAACCAAAGCATCCACACGAACACCATAATTCAATTTGAATTTTGGAGTAATATTCCAATCATCTTGAGCATAAAAGCCAAACTGATTATAAGTAACAACACCTGCAGGTTTAGGATTACCATCATAACCATAAGTCAAAGCGAAACTCAAAGGAAGATTACCATTCAAGAAATCCTGATAATTAGCGAAACGATAATAACCAGTACCATTACGCATATAAGAATTAGTCGCTGTCATGTACTCATAAAGAGCACCAGCAGTAACCTTATGGTTACCTACATAGTAAGTGAAGTTATCAGTAACGTTTGTAGTCTTATTTGTCACACCATTATTATAAGAAAATAATTCATGACCAAAAGACATATAAGGAATAAAATTACCGCTACTATAATCACCAGACATAATATCAACGTGAGGGAACAAAGCTGAATTTGAACCACGCTGATCATCAATGTTTGTATGAGTTACAATCAACTGGTTAGAAATTTTGTCAGTGAAACGGCTGTTCAATTCACCTGCAAATGAAGTAACATTATTTTTCTGACTGTACATATTATTAGAGAATGCAGTCGATATCTCACTTGCACGGTTATACCCACGATTACGATAGTTATCATCGCAAGAGTTACCGTTCGGAGAATACCAAACTTCATTGATGGTTTTATTAAAACGAACAGCTAATTTATGTCTATCAGTGATATTCCAATCAATACGAGCCAAATACTTCGTGTTTGTATTACCTCCCGGATAGTTATCCCATGCACCTGGATCATAACCATAATCATTAATCAATTTATCTTTAACCTGCTGAAGAATAGCAACCTTGTCTGAAGAAGGACGATACTGAATTACATCTTGTGGCTCATCATTCTTCTCGAAGTTAGCAAAGAAGAATAACTTATTCTTAATAATAGGGCCACCTAAAGTGAAACCATAAGTCTTCTGAGACTCTTCTGTACGTTTACCATCATCTCCATTCAAGCTTATGCCATTAATCTTGTTACCACGAAGATTCTGATCATAATAATAGCCATAAACTGTACCTTTAAATGTATTCGTACCGGATTTAGTAACAGCATTGATACCACCACCTACGAAGTTAGATTGACGAACGTCATAAGGAGCAACAACAATCTGCATTTCCTCAATAGCATCAATAGAAATAGGAGTACCACCTCCAGGAAGGGCAGAACTCAAACCAAAGTTATTGTTAAAGTTAGCACCATCAACAGTGAAATTTGTAGAACGTCCGTCACCACCGGCAAAGCTCATTCCGTTCGAATAAGGAGAAAGCTTTGCCAAATCAGAAATACTACGATTAACAGTAGGCATATTAATAATGTCGTTGTTCGAGACATTGGTAGACGCACCTGTCTTCACATTATTGAACTTAGAAGTCGTACCAATAACCACAACCTCATCCAACACTTCTGAAGATTCTTTTAATGTAGTATTCAAATTGAAAATCTCACCAAGTGATAAGTTAACGTCAGGATAGTTTACCGTTTGATAACCAATAAAGGAAATCTCAACAGTGTAAGGGCCGCCCGTACGCATACCTTGGATAGTGTAGAGTCCATCCATATTGGTAACAGTTCCATAATGTGTACCAGAAGGCGTATGTGTAGCCTGAACCGTTGCGCCAATAATGGCTTCTCCATTTGCATCAACAACTTTACCGCTCAGTGTAGAGGTAGTAATCTGTGCGTTGACACTTGCAGCAATCATCATTAAAACGATTGCCAAGAAAGATCGCATTCTTTTTAACATAGGTCTCAATAATTAATTAAAATTTAGAATTTTCTATTCATAAGACATCACAAATGTAATAAAATCTAAAGAGATATTTGTTACTTTAATGTAAAAAAGAGTCGGAAAGAAGAAAATTCTTCTTGTCCGACTCATTGTTAGCACTTCTTCTATTGTAAAATTCTCAAATAAAAGAAAAGATTAATATTCTTGCGAACATATCCATAAAAAGAACTACCTTTGCGAAGTAAATATTTTATTCACTAACGGCCTCGTAGTTCAACGGATAGAATAGAAGTTTCCTAAACTTTAGATAGCAGTTCGATTCTGCTCGGGGCTACTACCACATCTCCGTAGTTTTCAATTTATACCTATTTAAATAATAGCGGTGTAAACATGGACAAATATATTCTCCAGTTTCTCCAAATATGTCCTCCATCCGATTCATAATAAGTATACTTATATCCGTTAGCATCAAGCAACTTACGATAATCGACATTATTTTGATATAAGAAGTCTTTATTGCCTATGCCAATCCAATATAACGCAGGTTTCTTAGCGAATTGTATTTTCAATTTGCCTTCCATATCCTCATAAACCGGAGAAGCTGCATCTTTACGCGGATTAATCGCTGCTGAGAACAAACCAACATAATTAAACATATCCGGATAATATTTAGAGATATGAAGCGAATGGAATCCACCCATAGAAAGTCCGGCAATTGCCCTGTTTGCTTTATTGTTAATAACACGATAATGCTTCTCTATATACTTGATAATATCTGGGAATGATTCCTCAAAAGAGCCTTGCATAAATACTTTACTTGACTCTGATTTATCAGCAGGAGCAAATCCCGGAGCACCTTCTTGGTCGGCATTGCCGTTCGGCATCACAACTATCATTGGTTTTACCTTCCCTTGAGCTATCAAGTTATCAAGTATCTGAGATGTACGTCCTAATGTCATCCATGCTTCCTCGTCTCCACCAGCGCCATGAAGCAAATAAAATACAGGATACTTCTTTCCGCTATCCTCATAACCGGCAGGAGTGTAAACAGTCATACGACGCTTCATTTTCAACGTTGGACTATCGTACCAAACTTTAGACACCGTCCCATGAGGCACTTCATTTACCTCGTATAAATCTCCTTTTCCTCCTCTGATAAAGAAGATATTACTCAGTGTTGCTACGTCTCGATTCACATTTATATTGGCAGGATCCAAAACTTTCAAATTGTCCACAATAAAAGCGTAACTATAAAGCTCTGAATTTAATGGCTGTGGAGTAGTATATTCCCAGATGCCATTTTCTTTTTCTGTCAAATCTGCAATACCAGAAGTTTCAGCTTCTCCCCTTGGAGTTTGAACAATACGCGGAGGAAGAAAATCTCCGGTAACCTGAACACGGATAGCTTTCGGTGCTTTTAAGCGAAAAGTAACTGTATTGTCTGCATGAATTTCCGGGGAAACAACCGGTGCTCTGTCCCATAATGCTTGCTGAGCAAAGGAGACCATACTCATAAACAATGTAACTACACAAAATAATGTTCTTTTCATAATTAGTAATATATTAGTATTTAACTTTTACCTCAGGCATTCTAACCTTCAGCATATTCTTTACTTGCTGTGGAATATCGGTACAAAGCAAATCTGCGCCTAACGCAATACCCAATATGGTGTCTTCAACTTTTGTCCCGGGCCATAGACTAACTGTTAAACCTTCCTTATGAGCTTTAACAACCGCATCGCGTGATGTTCCTCCTAAAGTAACACCCATACGCTTTATTCCTAACGTTTTACAAACCTCTATAGTCTGATCGCAACATGGATTACCCGATATATACAACAAAGCCATATCTGGGTGATGCTGACGCATATATCTTAACGGACGATAATCAAAAGAAGTCATAGAAAAATCAGCATCTTCCGGCATCTTTGCTTTAATGGCCTTATAAACTTTCTCGCAATACTCAGGGATCCTATCATCCGGATAGAGATTTGTTTCACTGGTTTTCATTTCAAACTCAACATATAAGTTGGGCTTATCTTTCAAAAAATCTAATAACTCATCAAGGAACAATAGTTTATGCCCCTTTTTAGTTACCACTTTTTTCAACTCTGCCGTTTCCATCTCCTCAATGATACCTTCGGAAGTTGTCATTCTCTGCAATGAATTATCATGAGAGATGATAAGATTTCCATCTTTGGTCATGCGAACATCTGTTTCAAATCCATTAATTCCGGCTGTATATGTTGCTTGAAACGCAGACAAGGTATTTTCGTCTTGTTCCGCACGACCGGCACGATGGGCAAAGACACGAGTAACATGCTCTTGAGCCAAAACTAATCCGGAAGAGCATAAAGCAAAAGCAAAAAAGATAAATCTAAGGTATGACTTTTTCATGTTATTTATTATACTGCTAGCCTTTCTTGATTCTTTTTCAAGGCTAAAAATATGAAAAATCATCTACATAAACTAATTTTTGTTCTTTTTCTTTTTAATTTATTTATATCAGAATATATACTTAATAAAAAAGATTGTATCTTTGAAAAAATATGTAAATCAAAACAAATGGAAAACACCGTCAGACAAATGCCTAAAGGTCGTTTAGCTTCCCTCGACATTCTCCGAGGATTTGATCTTTTCATGTTAGTTTGCTTTGAGCCAATTTTTTCTGCTTGGGCAAGGGCCTATGACAATCCAACATTAGAACCTATTTTATACCAGTTCAGTCATGAACCATGGGAAGGATTCCGCTGTTGGGATATGGTAATGCCACTCTTCCTCTTTATGGCCGGAGCATCCATGCCTTTCTCTCTGGCAAAATTTGCGAATAATCACAAAGCCCTTTGGAAAAAAGTCTTCCGTCGTTTCATTATATTATTTATATTAGGTATGATTTGTCAGGGAAATCTTCTGGGATTTGATCCAAACGATATACACATATATGTCAACACATTACAATCTATAGCTGCCGGCTATCTGATTACGGCATTTATTCTAGCCTATTGCAAAGGAATGAGAAAGCAGATTATTGCTACAGCTGCTCTTCTAATTATATATTGGATTCCGATGACATTCTGTGGAGATTGGACTCCTACGGGAAACTTTGCATATAAAGTTGATCAGGCTATGATGGGACGCTTCTGCGGCGATCCGAATTATACATGGATATGGAGTAGCTTAACATTCGGAGTGACAGTCATGCTGGGCGCGTTTGCCGGACAGATTATGAAAAAAGCAAAAGAAGAAAAATTAAGAGCAGCCCGTACTTTGTTTATAGTAGGAGTCGGGTTAATTGTAGCTGCCTTATTATGGAGCTTACAAATGCCTATCATCAAGCATATCTGGACTTGTAGTATGTGCCTGTTTGCAGGAGGAATCAGTTTTTTGTTAATGGCTTTATTCTATTTTGTCATTGACTATCTGGGTATTCGCAAAGGCTTAAATTGGTTAAAGTTTTATGGCATGAATTCCATTGTTGCCTATTTCGTAGGAGAGAAAATTAACTTCCGATCCGCATTCGAATCTCTCGGCTATGGCATGCGACAATACTTGGGTGACACTTATTATCCCGTCTGGATTACCTTTGGAAATTATATGATTATATTCCTAATTCTTTGGTTTATGTATCGCCAACGTATTTTCATTAAAATCTGAATTAATAATAAATGAATAATATAATATGAATTCTTCGAAAGAAAAAAAAATCGCCGCAGCTCAATTGCCAAAGCGATTGCAATCACTGGATGCCTTACGAGGCTTTGATATGTTTTTCATCATGGGAGGCGCCGCCCTCATCGCTTCATTAGCTAATATATGGCCAACCTCTTTCTTTCAGGCTTTAGCCGATCAGATGGAACATGTTGAATGGCATGGATTTCATCATCATGACACTATCTTCCCTCTGTTTCTCTTCATAGCCGGAATTTCATTTCCTTTTTCTTACGCCAAACAACAACTGCAAGGGAAAAGCAGAAAAGACATCTATAAAAAGATTATCAAAAGAGGCATCATATTAATCATTTTAGGTATTATATACAATGGCATACTAAGCACGTTTGATTTCGCTCATGCACGATATGCCAGCGTTTTAGCCCGAATCGGATTGGGTTGGATGTTCGCTGCCCTGATTTATATCAATTCGAAGACAAAAGCTCGCATTGGAATAGTTGCCATTATCCTGATAGGCTATTATTTAGTCAGCCTGATAGCTTCCCCCGATGCGCCGGCCGGAGCAGACAGCTTCTCACACGACGGTTGCTTGGAAGGCTACTTAGACAGGATGATTCTTCCCAGTTGCCCACTTGAAGGAGGCATGCTCGACCCCGAAGGAGTACTTAGTACTATTCCTGCTATTGCTACTGCTCTTTTAGGTATGTTGACCGGAGAATGGGTTCGTCGAAAAGATGTAACAGATAATAAGAAAGTACTTTATATGGTCGCTGCCGGAATCATCATGTTGATCGTCGGTCTTGCATGGAGCACAATATTCCCTATTAATAAAAAGTTATGGACCAGTACCTTTGTCCTTGTTGTCGGCGCGTATTCCATCCTAATGTTCGCCTTATTCTATTATATCATAGATGTACGCAATTTACGCAAATGGAGTTTTCCTTTCATCGTTATCGGAATGAATCCTATTACTATATATTTGGCGCAGCAATTCATCAACTTCCAATACACTTCGAATCAGCTAACCAACGGACTCGTCCGACAGTTCTCAGAGATACTCCAACCTACCTTGAAAGATATATGCTATATTACTGTATGTTGGCTCTTCTTATACTTTTTATATAGAAAACGCATCTTCTTAAAAGTATAACACTAACTATTAATGTAAAAAATCATATCGAGCCTAACGAGAAGGCAAAACATCCTTGCGGCATATTTAAACGATGTTTTCTTCTTTTCGTTAGGTTCTTTAAATTTATCATCAAGAGACTAAGAAAAGTGATTCATATAAGTTGTTCAATTCATACAGATGATTCTTATGTTTCACCTATGTGAAACAAGTGTATCACATCTGTGAAACAAGTGAATCACTTATGTGAAACAAGTGAATCACTTATGTGAAACGATTAAATCACTTATATAAAACAAATAATTTTTCTGATGAATATAGAAACTCAACCATATTCTCTTTCCCCATTTGTATGCACGGGAATAGTAACTGTCCATGATCGGTTTCTAAAAAGACTGTGTGCTCTTCTAAAAAGAAGTAATCTATACTTGTAGGAAATACCATTGAAGATATAAATCAATACATCTCATTTTAAGTTTCTTCCTCTCGAACTGGAGTATTTCGATATCCTTTTTTGAGCAGAAAAATACAATTTTTCTTCTTTTTGATAGAATAATTAAAAAAAAGGTCTATATTTGCTTACAAAATGAATTTTATCAAATTATGGAAAAGATTGACAACCTTGACCGAAAGATCTTGGAAATTATTACTTTAAACGCACGCATCCCTTTTAAGGACGTAGCTGCGGAATGTGGTGTATCACGAGCTGCCATCCATCAACGCGTTCAACGCTTGATTGATTTGGGTGTCATTGTTGGTTCCGGTTATATCGTTAATCCAAAGAGTTTAGGATATCGCACATGCACTTATGTAGGCATCAAACTTGAAAGAGGATCCATGTATAAAGAAGTCGTAAAACAATTAATGAAGATTCCAGAAATCGTTGAATGCCACTTCACAACAGGTCCCTATACAATGCTTACTAAATTATATTCTCACGATAATGAACACCTTATGGATCTTTTAAACTCTAAGATTCAAGAAATACCCGGTGTTACATCTACAGAGACTCTAATTTCTCTTGATCAGAGTATAAAGCGTGAGATTCCCATCTCGAATGAAGATGCCGACGTGAATGGAAACGCTAAATAATATTCATTTCGACGGTCTTATTATAGGGATTTGCACTTTTCTAATGATTGGGATTTTTCACCCTATCGTGGTAAAGAGCGAGTATTATTTTGGAGTAAAATGCTGGTGGGTCTTCCTGCTTTTGGGAATTGTTGGCATTATTTCATGCCTGCTTATTAAAGATATTTTGCTATCCACACTTATTGGCGTATTTTCTTTTTCCTGTTTTTGGAGTATACTCGAAGTATTTGAACAAAGGAAACGAGTTTTGAGAGGCTGGTTTCCAATGAATCCAAAACGTAAAGACGATTATAAGTAAAATACAAATTTTCTGCGTATCTTTGTTTTATCTATAAAAAAGAGCGTATGAAATCAAATCCTTTTGATATTTCCGCAGTATACGAAGAATTGCTTCAACACTTTCCCAACTACAAGCAAGCTCCGATAATCGGATTGACAGGGAACTTTCACGACAGTGAGTGTACACTTGCGGAAGCATACTACACGTCCATTATAAAAGCGGGAGGTATTCCGTTTATATTGCCGCCCACCGATGATACAAATGTAATTCTCAATGTCTTAAACACTATTGACGGTTTAATTCTGACCGGTGGAGGAGATATTAATCCACTCTGTTTGAATGAAGAGCCAATTCCGGAATTGCATAATATTAATGCTCGCAGGGATAAACAAGAACTTCTCCTCACAAAGCTGGCGTCCGATCGACAAATCCCGATTTTAGGAATCTGCCGTGGTATTCAAATCCTCAACTTTGCAATGGATGGGACACTTTATCAGGATATTTACTCTCAAAGAGAAAAACAGACCATCAAACATAACCAAGATTTAGACCGCCCCTACGCTTCCCATACGGTAACAATCAAAAAAGATACCTTATTATATAATATAATAGGTAAAGAAAATATTCCTGTTAATTCATTCCATCACCAGGCAGTAAGAAAAACAGCTGTCGGATTCAAGGTTTCTGCCATAGCATCGGATGGTGTTATTGAAGCAATCGAATCCGCTGAATGTAAGCCTATGCTTGGTGTACAGTGGCATCCGGAATGCTTTATTAGCAACGGAGACACCTCAATGATGCCTATCTTTGAGTGGCTCATTAAAGAAGCAAGTTTCTTTAAAAAGGCTAAAAGCCTGCATAACAAGTTCATTACATTAGACACCCATTGCGATACTCCCATGGCTTTCGACCGGCACATTGATTTTGGAAGTCGCGACAAACGAATATTGGTCGACCTTCATAAGATGACAGAAGGGATGTTGGATGCTACTATTATGGTAGCTTACTTAAAACAACTTGGACTATCTGATGAAGATTTAGAAGCTGCTACTGCAAAAGCCGACCGTATTTTAAGTGAAATTGAGGCCATGATAAAGAAGCATAATACGTCCGTCAGTATCGCTTATAAACCTGAAGACATTCAAAAGTTGAAGGACAAAGGCAAAAAAGCTATCTTCATAGGTATCGAAAACGGTTATGCCATAGGAAAAGATATGACTAATGTAGAACGATTTCGTCAACGCGGAGTGGTCTATATGACACTCTGTCACAACGGAAATAATCAGATTTGCGGATCGGCAATAGATAATGACTTGAATATGGGAGTTACTCCCTTTGGCGAACAAGTCATTAAAGAAATGAATCGTGTCGGTATGATGGTGGACATCTCACACACAGGACGTCACACTTTCTATAACGCATTAGATATCAGTAGCAAACCTATTGTTGCATCTCATTCTTCTGCTCGAGCCATCTGCAATCACCCTCGTAATTTGGATGATGAGCAATTGATTGCTTTAGCCAGAAAAGGTGGTGTCGCCCAAGTTACTTTATATAATAGATTCTTACGAACCAACGGACAAGCTACTGTTATGGATGCAATTCACCATTTAAATCACATGGTCAGCGTCATGGGCATCGAACATGTTGGAATTGGAACGGATTTTGACGGTGATGGTGGCGTAACTGGTTGTGCTAATGCGTCAGAACTAATCAACTTTACTAAAATGTTATTAAAAGAACAGTACTCCGATGTTGACATTCAACAGATTTGGGGAGGAAACTTCCTACGAGTAATGAACGAAGTACAAGGAAATAATTAACTTTGTACCGAAATAAATAAAAGAATATGAAAATAAAATTATACTTTTTTTTACCAATGCTGATTCTCTCTCTAATCGGCGCAGTCTCATGCGCTAACAGCAGGAACAATAAAATAGAAGAAACGGAAGAAACGACAAAGAAAGAGATTCCTGTTCCGGCTTTTAACGCAGACAGTGCTTATACATATATAAAGAAACAAACAGACTTCGGACCACGCGTGCCAAACACAGCGGCTCATAGAAACTGCAGTGAGTATCTTATCGGCCAAATGAACAAATTTGGAGCTAAGGTAATTACTCAGAATGCTGATTTAGTAGCCTGGGATGGAAAAGTCTTGAAATCAACCAATATCATTGGCAGTTACAATCCTGAAAATCAAAAGCGTATATTATTATGTGCTCATTGGGACAGTCGCCCTTATGCTGACAATGATCCGGATAAAAAAAACCATCGCACCCCCATTGATGGAGCAAACGATGGCGCAAGTGGTGTTGGTGTACTCATGGAAATCGCTCGTCAGATTCAATTAAAGCAACCGCCATTAGGTATTGACATCATATTTTTTGATTCGGAAGACTATGGAACACCTCAATTTGAAAAAACAAACGGAAATATAGAAGATACGTGGTGTCTGGGAGCTCAGTATTGGGGACGTCGTCCGCATGTAGACGGATATCATGCCCGTTTTGGTATTTTACTTGACATGGTAGGAGGTAAAAATTCCACATTCTACTACGAGGGATTCTCCAGAGAAACTGCTTCTTCACCTATGAAAAAGATATGGAAAGAAGCGCATAAAGCAGGCTTTGGAAATTATTTCATAAAACAAGACGGCGGATACGTTACCGATGATCATAATTATGTCTATCAATATGCACACATCCCATGTGTGGATATCATTAATTATGACCCAACTTGCCAACAATCTTCGTTTGGACCGACTTGGCATACGGTGAACGATACTTTTGAAAATATCGACATAAACACGCTAAAGGCGGTAGGACAAACTGTTATGAATGTTATTTATAAGGAGCAATAAGCATGAAAACGATTGATGAATTACAAGATGAAGTGATTGATGAATTCAGCGGATTGGATGATTGGATGGACAAATACCAATTGTTGATTGATATGGGCAGTGAACAAAAAGAGCTAAATCCAAAGTATAAAACTGAACAGAATCTGATTAATGGTTGCCAAAGTCGGGTTTGGCTGCAAGCTGATTATACGGATGGCAAAATTCTCTTTCAAGCAGAAAGTGACGCTCTGATAGTAAAAGGCATCATTGCGTTATTGATTCGAGTTCTTTCCAACCATACTCCAGATGAGATTTTGAATACTAATCTGTATTTCATTGATAAAATAGGACTGAGTCAACACTTATCTCCCACCCGCAGCAACGGATTGGCTGCCATGATTAAACAAATACGACTTTATGCTCTCGCTTTCAAAACAAAAGAAGAAACAAAAATATAAGATATGATTAATCCAAAATATACACCTGCTACCGACCGTTATAACAATGGTATGAAGTATCGCCGATGCGGAAAGAGTGGCATTATGCTGCCGGAAATCTCGTTGGGACTTTGGCACAACTTTGGCGATGTAAATCCGTTCTCTAATTCATTGGCAATGGCACATTATGCGTTCGATCATGGTATTACACACTTTGATTTAGCAAATAATTACGGTCCTTCATACGGATCTGCTGAGGAAACTTTCGGATTAATCATGAGAAAATCGTTCCGCCCTTATCGCGATGAGCTGTTCATTTCTACCAAAGCCGGATATGACATGTGGCCTGGACCTTACGGCGATTGGGGATCACGCAAATACCTGACAGCAAGTTTAGATCAGAGCCTGAAACGAATGAATCTGGATTATGTAGACATTTTTTATAGCCACCGTTTTGATCCGAAGACTCCGCTTGAAGAAACGCTTCAGACATTGGCAGATATCGTTCGACAAGGGAAAGCACTTTATGTCGGGATATCTAACTATCCTCAAGATGCAGCAGAATTTGCTTATCGCTATCTGGAAGAACACGACGTACATTGTCTACTTTATCAAGGACGATACAATATATTCGATCAGACTCCTGAGAAAAAAGAGATTCTAAAGCAGGCAAAAGAACATGGTACGGGTTTTATCGCTTTCTCTCCATTAGCCGAAGGGTTGTTAACAAACAGATATCTGAATGGTATTCCGACAGACTCCCGCATTGCTCACGGAGGACATTTGAAAAAAGAAAGTCTCACTCCAAACAGATTGCAGCAAATCAAAACTTTAAATGACATGGCGACACAACGTAACCAAACGTTAGCTGAAATGTCTCTCGCTTGGATATTAAAAGATGAGATGGTGACAAGCGTCATCGTTGGAGCTAGTTCGATAGGACAATTGGCCGATAACCTGAAAGCAATTAATAAAACAGACTTTACTCCCGAAGAACTGAAGAAAATAGATGCTATAGCGTTATCTAAACAATCATAAGATAAGCTATCGTTGAGCTTGTTGCCAAAACAATTCCTATCATCGTTTCATAGGGTATCAACCACAACCGTTCTTTAAAGTTCAATTCACACACTCCACCTGTTGCATTAAAAAATGAACCATGCGGCAGGTGGTCTAAAACCGTTGCTCCGGCATTAATCATTGCCGCGCCCCATACGCCTGAAATACCAACAGACAGAATAGTGTCGGAAAAAGAAGCGGAGGCTATCGTCGCTCCTGCTGTAGTAGAAGCGGTGGCGGCAGACATCAATGCTCCGGATATGGGAGCAATAATTGCTTCGTTTAAATTCATTCCGGAAAGAGCGGAAAGAATCCAATCTTTTAAAGATGAAGACTTTATTACTCCTGCTATCGTTCCCGTACCTATTAATAATATTGCTATTCCTGACATCTTTTGCAATCCGAACTCCGTACTCTCTAATAAACGGTTGGTCTGTCCCATGGCTACCATTCCTGCTATACCTCCGATAGGGAGAGCTATCAACGGGTCGATAGTTATTCCGAAAATCGGACGTAGTGCCAATAATATAATTGTTACTACGGGGGCAACCAGACTACGTCTTAACGAAGGTAGATTCTGCTCTTCCTTAACCGTAACAGCCTGATTATAAATCGGTCCATACTTAGGAATCAGCTTAACTGCAACAAAAAGAGTAAACAATAGCCCAACGATAGCCGGAATAATATTAGCCACCATTACCAATGACAACTCCGCGCCAAAGTTCTCAGCAGCAATAATTGTATTCGGATTAGGAGAAATGACATTTCCACATTTACCACCACCTATCATGGCGAGCAGAAGTAAAGGCGTCGGAATACGTAACTTGTTTCCGATAGTCAACGCAATAGGCGCGACCGTAATTACGGCAACATCAATAAACACACCAACTCCACATAGCAACATAGTAGTAATAGCAAGTGAAGTTAGTACAAACTTCTCACCCATAAAACGTACTATCGCATTCGAAATAGTCGTAGCTGCACCCGATTTGATCAGTGCACCGGACAATACACCGGCTGTCAAAATTCGGATAATAGCCGGAGTAACATCTTTCACACCATCAGTCATCACCTTCACAGAATCTACTAACGAAAATCCGCCTATCAAAGCCCCAATCATAGCTCCAATAATCAAGCTATATACGGGTGACAGTTTTTTGATAATCAGAAAAATAGCTAATATTAATCCAAGAATTGCTCCGAGTGCTGACATATATTCCGTTCTTTCAAATTTTGTGAGTCCGAAGTTAATGTATCCATTAAAAAATTACAAGCAATATAAGAAAAAGTTAGGCATCTATGAATCAATAAGTCAGAATTTGGCAACTCATACGTATCAGTTGAGTGAATTATCTTATCTCTTTTGAAAAGTAAAAGTTTGTCAGAAGAAGAAATACGGCAATAAAGGCTAAACTCTTTTATCATGCCAATATATAAGAAAACCAAAGAATCTATTTCTACGTACTTGCATCCAAATATATCAACAAACATTTCTATTTTCATCGATGGATTCGGGTATTTTTATCTTTTTCAAAATTCCAAAAGACAACAAAAAAAGTGCTGAAGCTCTCCCCCAGCACTTAATACATAGAAATCTTTTCTTAATTTAAGATGCTTCCGACTTATTACGTCTCTTACGTTCTGTCTCATCCAAAATAATCTTTCGCATTCGCATCGCCTTTGGTGTAACCTCTAAATACTCATCTTCCTTGATATATTCCAAAGCCTCTTCCAAAGAAAATACCACCGGAGGAATGATTCGTGCCTTATCATCAGCACCGGAAGCACGCATATTAGTCAACTTCTTTGCTTTCGTAACATTGACAACCAAATCATTCTCATGGACATGCTCTCCAACAACCTCACCGGCATAAACTTCTTCCTGAGGATTGATAAAAAACCGACCTCTATCCTGTAGTTTATCAAGCGCATAAGCGAAAGCCGTTCCACTTTCCATCGCAATCATAGAACCGTTAGTACGACGAATAATATCGCCTTTATACGGCTGGTAATCCTTAAAACGATGAGCCATAATTGCCTCGCCCTGTGAAGCTGTCAGCACATTGGTTCTCAAACCAATAATACCGCGTGACGGAATATCGAACTCTATGTTTACACGGTCACCCTGAGTCTCCATAGAAGTCATATCCCCTTTACGGCGGGTAACCATATCAATCATCTTACTGGCATATTCCTCAGGCACACTGATAGTCAGCTCCTCTATCGGCTCACTTTTTACACCATCAATCTCTTTAATGATAACCTGTGGCTGACCAACTTGTAACTCGTATCCCTCACGACGCATAGTCTCAATCAAAACAGACAGATGAAGAACACCACGACCTGAAACGATCCACTTTCCATCCTCACCTTCGGCTTTACGCACACGCAAAGCCAAATTCTTATCCAACTCACGTATCAAACGCTCCTGAACATGACGAGAAGTAACGTACTTCCCATCTCGGCCAAAGAATGGTGAATCATTGATTGTAAATAACATACTCATAGTAGGCTCATCAATAGCAATGGGCGGAAGAGCTTCCGGATTTTCAACATCGCAAATAGTCTCTCCTATCTCGAAATTCTCCAAACCGACGATAGCACAAATATCACCAGAATCAACTTCATCTACTTTCTTACGGGCCATGCCTTCGAAAGTATCAAGCTCTTTAATACGCTGCTTAATGAAACTGCCATCGCGCTTAGCCAGCATAACATCCATACCCTGACGGACGGATCCTCGATTAACGCGACCAACCGCAATACGACCGGTATAGGAAGAATAATCTAAAGAAGTGATTAACATCTGACAAGCACCTTCCAATTGCTTAGGAGCAGGAATATATTCAATAATGCCATCAAGCAATGCATTAATATTTTCCGCAGCCTTTTGCCAATCAGTACTCATCCACCCGTTCTTAGCAGAACCATAATAAACCGGATATTCCAACTGGTCTTCAGTGGCATTCAAATTACACATCAAGTCAAATACCATTTCGTTGACTTCCTCAGGACGACAATTCGGCTTATCAACTTTATTAATAACGACAATCGGCTTTAAACCGATAGACAAAGCCTTTTGAAGAACAAAACGAGTTTGCGGCATCGGGCCTTCAAAGGCATCAACCAACAAAATACAACCGTCGGCCATATTAAGAACTCGCTCTACTTCTCCGCCAAAATCAGAGTGTCCCGGAGTATCAATAATATTAATCTTCACTCCTTTATAACGTATGGAAACGTTCTTTGAGAGGATAGTTATACCTCTTTCTCGCTCCAGGTCATTACTGTCCAACACCTGGCCACTGTTATCCTCTCCTTCACGGAACAAGTGCCCCGCAAGCATCATCTTGTCTACCAACGTTGTTTTACCATGATCAACGTGGGCGATGATAGCAATGTTTCTAATATCTTGCATATAAACCTAAAATTTCGGTGCAAAGGTACGACTTTTAAACGAAAGATTTTCTATGTATTAGTACTTTTTTGAAAAACTAAAAACAGAAATATATATGATTACACGTCCAACAAATGAGAGACAACTTCTCTATCTTTCTTCATTTGTTCCACTAATCCGGATATATCAGGGTACTTCCGCTCCTCGCGTAAATATTTCACCAACTCAACACGAAGAGGCTGACGATATATCTCACCTGAAAAGTCGAGTATGTTTACCTCAATGCTGCGGTCCTTGCCATTCTGTATAGTCGGACGATTTCCAATATTCAGCATTCCCTTATACTTCCGATCGTTCAAATAAACGTACGATGCATAAACACCATCACCCGGAATCAGTTTATCCGAATTGTTCAATTGGATATTAGCAGTAGGGAATCCCATTCCACGACCGATCTGACGCCCCTCAACTACCGTTCCAGTCAGAAAATAATTATACCCAAGATGCTCATTAGCCTGAGTAATCTTCCCTTCTTTCAACAACTTACGAATAACAGACGAGCTGATTGCCGTTCCTTCCGAGTCAAATTCCTTGGCACATACCACTTCCATTTTCAGTTCTTGTCCATAACGATAGTAATCCTCAAAGCCTTCACTTCGGTTATGCCCAAACCGATGGTCATATCCGATGACTAAAGCTGATATATGATACTTTTCATGAAGCAACTTCATAAAGTCGAATGCAGAAAGCAATGAAAGCTCTTTAGAAAATTGCATCCAAATGCAATGTTGTACTCCGGTGACAGCCAGTAAATCATACTTCTCTTCAGGAGTTGTGAGCAATTCCGGTTGATAATCACTTTGCAATACTTTTCGTGGATGAACCTCAAAGGTAATGACCGATGAATCTAATTGACGTTCTTTTGCCAGATTCCGCACCTGATCCAAAAGAAAACAATGCCCACGATGAACACCATCAAAAAAGCCGATGGTCCCTACACTCTCCGATAAACAAATACCCGAATTCCCGGTAACTATATCCATTACTCAAAATATTTCCTCAAATCATCTTCAATTCGATACTGAACAGCATTCAAACCAACTTGCCTTGCGCCATCGCAGTTAAGTTCTATATCATCGATAAACAGAGACTCCTCCGGTTTTATTCCGGCATCTTTCATCATTTCCTGATAAATTTCCGGAGAAGGCTTATCAAGATGCATTTGAAACGAAAGATAAACCTTCTTAAAGAAATCATTCCATGCGTGATCCTTATAATTGAACAGACAATCCTGAGCATATTCCCAATGCAGCTCATTGGTATTACTCAACAAATAAAGATTATACTTCTCTTTCAGTTCAAGAAGAAGGTCTAACTTATATGAAGGAATTCCCACCAGCATTGCATTCCACATATAATCAATATCCTTATCAAAGAGTGAAGAACTAAAATGCTTCCGTAACTTTCTCCGAAAATATTTAGTTGACAATTCCCCTACTTCATACTGAAAAAAGATTTTATCCTGCTTAATGGTACTTAACTTCTCTTCGATATCGAAGAAACCTGCAGCACGAAACGCATTAACAGTCCGACTAAAGTCTAAGTCAACAATCACACCACCAAAATCAAAAATCAAGTTTTTTATCTTTGTATCCATTCCTTTTGCCTCCTTACTTTAAGCCGTCTCAAAAATCGTAAAAATTCTCCAATCCACATAACAAATGACGTAATACCTATTATATACAGCCATTCTGTGAATCTCAACGGTACGGTTCGGAATATCTCACCTCCAAACTGAACTATAATAATCTGTCCCAAAAGTATAATTCCGGCTACGCTCAGCATTCCAATAGCATGACCGGCATCTTTAAAGACGGAATGGTTTGTTCCGAACACGCCAGCATTAAATAAATTCCAAAACTGAAGCATAACAAACACCGTAAAGAATATAGTTAATCCTCTAAGTTCCATTTCAGGCGGTAGCATCTTTATACCATAAATCATCACTATCAATATAATAAGAAAGCTACATCCCACTCCGATTATGTTATTGCGCATAGAAGGCGTTATAATGAATTCCTGAGCCTTACGTGGCTGCTCATTCATTACATCCTGTGTCGGCGGAATAGATGACAAAGCCAACGCAGCAAAAGTATCCATAATCAGATTCACCCAAAGCATTTGCGTAACAGTCAGCGGAAGTTCGGTTCCTAAAAACGCGCCTATCAACACACTGGCCAGAGCAACCAAATTAATCGTCAGCTGGAATACAATAAACCGCTGGATATTTTTATACAAAGAACGTCCCCACATGACTGCCGTAGCAATACTATTGAACGAATCATCAAGTAACGTAATATCACTGGCTTCCTTCGCGACAGAAGTTCCTGCCCCCATAGATAACCCCACTTGGGCATGATGCAATGCCGGCGCGTCATTTGTTCCATCCCCCGTAACAGCAACCACTTCACCTCGTTTCTGTAATAGTTGAACGAGTCGTTGCTTATCCATCGGACGGGCACGACTCATCACCTTAATGTCTTTAACGCGTTCAAACGCTTCCTCATCAGTCAATGCGCCAAACTCAACTCCTGTAATCAGATTCCGATCCGTATCTCTCTCTGTCCATAATCCTATCTGACGAGCAATTTCCCTCGCAGTCCCGGGAGTATCACCGGTTACAATCTTTACATCTATACCCGCCGACCTGCATTTCTGTACAGCAGGTGGCACATCCAAACGCACCGGATCGCTGATGGCAAAGATTCCCAAGAAGTTTAAATTACCTTGATGAATCAAATTCTCACATTTAAGTGACGAATCAGAAGAGAATTTTTTATAGGCGATAGCTATAGTACGCATCGCTTTCGCCTGATATTCGGATAATAATTGCTCGAAATGTTCCTTTTCATCGGAAGAAACGTTCGACATTCCCAACAGAATCTCCGGAGCGCCTTTTACATAAAGAATATAACCATCCTTAACCAGCGAATAAACCAACGTCGCCATATATTTCCGTTCGGTAGAGAAAGTTATCTGATCGATTACCTTTACATTCTCCCGTACACGAAGATAATCTATATCCTGATTCTTCAACCATAAGAGTAAAGCTACTTCCGTGGGATTACCCACACCAACTCCCTGTTCGTCAAGAAAAGCTGTAGAATTAGCACTGATGCTTTCGCTAATCAGTTCTTTATCTGTATTCTTCAATTCGGCATCGTACACCTGCATCTGATTCTGTGTCAGCGTACCTGTCTTATCTGTGCAGATAACAGTAATAGCACCCATCGTTTCACAGGCATGCATTTTACGTACCAAATTGTTTGTTTTCAACATTCTGCGCATATTAAGTGCCAAACTCAGAGTAACACTCATCGGAAGTCCTTCAGGAACCGCTACCACAATAAGCGTAACACCCATCATAAAGTATTTCAATACAATTTGGGCAATATACAGTCCTTCCTGCCATTCATCAATAGTCCGGCCACTAATATAAATATATAAATCTCTTGCGGTAAAGATGACAAAAGTTAGAACAGCTACCGTAAAGCCTATTCGACCGATAAAATCAGCCAACTTCTTCAATTGTACATTCAACGGAGTCTGTTCCGTATCCTCATTGGCTGCCTGTCGCGCCACTTTCCCAATCTCCGTAGCATCACCCACAGCAGTAACTTCCATCATACCATGACCATCCAAGACCATCGTTCCGCGATACACACAGTTACTCGGATATGTGGCATCTTTCTGAAAAAAAGCCTCATCAACCGTTTTTGAAACCATCAACTCACCGGTAAGACTCGATTCATTTACTTGTAACGACACAGATTCCTGCAAGATACCATCAGCGGGGATTTCTTCTCCTGTATTCAGCATAACGATGTCACCCACAACAATCTCCTTTTTAGGAATCTCATGAATTTTACCATTACGCATTACCGTAACAGGAGTCTCCTCGTTTACTTCGTTCAGGAGGTCAAATTTCTTATTCGCATCGTATTCGAAATAAAAACTTATGCCGGTTGCTAAAAAGATTGCGAAAAATATTCCGATAGTCTCTACATATTCATCTTCAATAATCGAAATTACTAATGATAAAGCGGCAGCAACTAAAAGAATTTGAATAACCGGGTCTTTGAACTTTTCCAAATACAGTTTCCACATCGAAGGTCGCTTAGGAGGAGTCAACAAATTGGCACCATGCCTGTTACGACTTTTCAGGACTTGCTCGTCGGATAGCCCTGTTAATATTTTATGGTTTTGAAAATTCTTCATACTTTTCTCAAACATCTCACAAAAGTACAAATTTATATCCTTGTCCACATTACAATACGATGAATTTATTCTTTTTACAGGTAACATCACAGTTCCATATCGAACACTATTCTCATCTGCAATGCACATAAACATATATCGTGATTTTTTATAATCATCAGCTCTATCCATAATCATCATATAGATCAGACAACAAAGTGATACGTATGAATCGATCAACTCATGCGGATGACTTGCCCAACTCATGCGCATGAACTTGTCAACTCATCAGCATCACTTTTCACGTTCATACGCAACACCGAAAGCACTTATCCTCACAAACTAAAAAAGGAGACCGCCGTCTCCCAAGGATTAATTACTTTTGTATTGCTTATGTACAAGCACTTAACCCGTGAGCAAAGGTATGGAATTTACCTGGGACTCCAAAAGGAAATGACACAAAAGACAATTGCTCAGCTTATCGGTGTCAGTGAATCAACAGTTAGCCGCAAGTTGCGTCGTAATAAGACCAAGAACTGCAAATATGTGTGGGACAAGGCGGACGACATGTCTTCCTTCCGCATTCATCGCAGTCCGGGGAACAGATCTTTGTCTGCCATACTAAGGTGGCGTATCGAGGAGTATATCAAGAACGAGCAATGGTCTCCCAAACAGGTTTCTGGGTATCCGAAAAGAGAAGAGAGCATAAAAGTTTCCCATGAGACCATCTATAAGCTCATCCGTCAGGATGCCAGCGGGGAGCCGGCATCCAACTGCAGGCACAAAATGAAATATCATCGTAAGAGTACTGTAAGGCATCAGCCCAAGAGTATCAATATCCGCAACAGGGTCAACATACATGAACGTCCGGCAGAAGCCGATGGAAAGGGATTCGGAGACTGGGAGATGGATCTTATCGTTGACAAGGACAGTAACGCCATCTTGACGATGATAGAAAGGAGCACAAACTTCCTTATTATGGAGAAACTCAAACAAGGGGAAAAAGCTATGCCGTTGGCAAAGACCGTCCGGAGACTGCTTATACCCTATAAAGGGGAATTGCTCAAGACTATCACAACGGACAACGGGAGTGAATTTGCCGAGTACGAATGGATTGCAAAGCATCTCAAACTGAAGATTTATTTCACCGATTCTTTTTCGTCATGGCAGAAGGGGCTGTTGAAAACACGAATAAACTTATCAGGCAATACATTCCTAAAGGGACTGATATTAGTGCTGTCACCGACAAAAGAATCAAATGCATACAAGCAAAAAGAAACAGAAGGCCAATAGAAAAATTAAAATTCTCTACACCATTCAAGGAGTTTTTCAAATATTATGCGTAATATTGCACTTGCTGGTTGACTCTTTAGTGAATAAGAAATAAAAGGAGAAACTTAACTTTTTTGGACTTTCATTTGCAGAAACAGAAAGAGTTGCTTAAATTTGCACCGCTTTTAATAGGAATGACTTTAAATTGCCCTTTAGACTCGGAGTATTCTAAAAGAGTATTGGACTTGTAGCTCAGTTGGTTAGAGCAACAGACTCATAATCTGGAGGTCCCAGGTTCAAGCCCTGGCTGGTCCACACTGAAAATCAAGCACTTACGAGTTTCTCGCAAGTGCTTTTTTCATGTCTGCGTAAACAATGCGTAAACAAACGGCTTTAGTTGGCGATTTTGACTCAAAAAATCTTATCGAGTTTCATAGAGTATTTTATCCATTTGTTATCATATAGGAAACCTTTATTTCTGCACAGGAATTGGGCCTCGATAGGTCAAAACAGGTGCAAAACCACCAAAAACATCACTTAAATGTTATATTTCCGTAAAAAAATTACGGGAATTAAAAACTTTATTGTATATTTGCCCCAGAAATCTAAAAGAATAAGGTTATGCTCATTAAATTTGCCGTAAAAAACTTCCGCGGTTTTGCCGAAAGAATAGAATGGGACTTATCACATCCCAGCAATTACTCTTTCAACACATACGCTGTTAAAGATGGAGTAATTAAGAATGGTATTATCTATGGACCAAATGGTTCAGGTAAGACTAACTTCAGTGTAGCACTATTCGATATAGTTAATCATCTTACACAGAAATCTAAGAAACCTGACTACTATCAGAACTTTGTCTATGGAGGTGATTCTAATTTGAACGTAGATTTTGAGTATACGTTTAAATTTGACGATCAAGCAATTGAATACAAATATTCCAAGAATGTATTTGGAGCGCTTGTAAAGGAAGCACTGATTGTTGATGGTGTGCCCGTATTCAAGCGGAGGATAGATACACTTGAACTCGATGAGAAACAATTCCCGATAAATCCAGATGCAAAGCGGAACCTGCAGATGAATGCCAACAGTATTTCTATAGTGAACTACTTGCTGACATCTTATCCTCTTGCCAAAGACCACTATTTGATTCGGATGCGCAACTTTGTCGATTCTATGTTATGGTTCAGATGCCTGAAGGTTAATGAATACATGGGATTTGACAACATGGTAACTATTCTTGACGAGTATATTATCAAAAACAGATTAGTTAAAGACTTTGCTGATTTCCTGCGGAAAATTAGTGGGCAAAAGTTTGAGTTTGTTCAGTCAAGGACAACGGACAAGATCCTGTTCTGCAAGATAGGGAATGGGGTTATTGCTTTTGACTTGATAGCTTCAACGGGTACACAGTCGTTGAAGTTGCTATATTTCTGGCTAAAAAAGATGAACGAAGCATCCTTTGTCTTTATCGATGAATTCGATGCATTCTACCATTTCAAGTTGGCATTTGAGGTATGTAAGCAATTGTTCAATCTTAATTGTCAGGTCTTCACGTCATCTCACAATACCTATTTGATGACGAACGATTTGTTGCGCCCAGATTGCAACTTCATTTTGCAGAACAACAAGATTAAGCCATTGCACGCTTGCACAGAGAAGGAACTGCGATTCGGGCATAATATTGAGAAACTATTCCGCGCTGGTGCATTTGAAGTATGATACTGTTTGTATTTGAAGGCAAGGACGATAAGACTTATTTCGAGTCTATCAAACAGCTTTTCTTCCCAGAGAAGCTCGATACCTTCGTGTGCACGTACAATAGTAATATATACTCACTCTATACCAAGCTCATGGAGCACGATTCTCTCAATGGAGCATTTGAAGTAGATACCGTATCTGTGCTTAAGGAGATTCTCCTTGAGAAAGGTGACGAAACGTTGAAAGACATTAGAGAGGACGTGGTGGCTGAAATATACCTATTTTTCGACTACGATTTCCAAGAAAAGGCCCGGACTCTTGAAGAGAACAACAAGAGGCTATCAGAAATGCTGGACTTCTTTACTGATGAAACAGCGAATGGTAAGTTGTATATCAATTATCCGATGGTTGAGTCGCTCCGCTACACAAAAGAGTTACCGGACAGCGACTATTGGACATACACCGTGACACGTCAACAATGCCAGGAAGTAAGATTCAAACACCAAGTTCATGAATTCTCTTTCAATGGAGGAAATTTGGAATATATCATTCTCACCATCAAACCAGCTGACGACGAAACGAAAATACAAGAGAAGATTGACAATGCAAAGACGAACTGGAAACATCTTGTTGTTATGAATGTCAGTAAGGCACATTTCATCTGTAACGACAAAAATGAAGTTCCTGATGAATCCGATAGTCAGCTGGCAGTCTTTAGCAATCAACTTTCCAAATATGTCGAAACGGATGAATGTAAGGTTGCTATACTTAATGCATTCCCCATATTCCTGTTCGACTACTTTGGAAGAAAGATAATATGGGAAAGAAAATAGAAATGACATGGCTAAGAAAATAAGAATAAATGCATCAAACAACAGTGAAATTCCTAAGACTCCGCAGGAACTGAAATTGGAAGGTGTACAAAACTTATACAACTTCCTATTTGAGGCGTGCAATATCATACGCGGGCCTGTGAGTCAGGACAACTTCAAGGATTATATAACGCCAATACTTTATTATAAGCGCATCAGCGATGTGTATGATGAAGAAACCTTGGATGCCCTTCAGGAAAGTGGTGGCGATGAAGAATACGCCTCGCTTCCAGAGCAGCACCGCTTTGTTATCCCTGATGGTTGTCACTGGCAGGATGTACGTGAACGTACAGAGAATCTTGGTGCTGCCATCGTTGGTGCCATGCGTGGTATAGAGTTGGCCAACCCTGACACGCTCTATGGTGTACTCAGTATGTTCAGTGCTCAGAAGTGGACGGACAAGAAGAATCTTTCCGATGGGAAAATACGTGACCTCATCGAACACCTGAGCACTCGCAAGCTGGGCAACAAAAACTATCCCACCGACCTAATGGGTGATGCATACGAGATATTGTTGAAGAAATTTGCTGATGATTCAAAGGCAAAGGCTGGTGAATTCTATACTCCTCGTTCCGTGGTACAGTTACTTGTCCATATTCTCGACCCGCAGCCAGGTGAAAGTGTTTATGACCCTGCTTGTGGTAGTGGCGGTATGCTTATAGAAGCCGTGCATCACATGAATCACAGCAGCCTCTGCTGTGGAAACATCTTCGGACAGGAGAAGAACGTGGTCAACTCGGCCATTGCCAAGATGAACCTCTTCCTGCATGGTGCCAGTGATTTCAACATCATGCAAGGTGACACGCTGCGCAACCCAAAGATTCTGCAAGGTGGCGAGGTGGCTAAGTTTGATTGCGTGATTGCCAATCCTCCGTTCTCACTGGAGAAATGGGGCTCAGTAGAATGGTCTTCTGATAAGTATGGTCGTAACATCTGGGGAACGCCCAGCGACTCGTGTGGCGACTATGCTTGGATTCAGCACATGATAGTATCGATGGCTCCTGGAAAGGGTCGCATGGCTGTGGTAATGCCACAAGGTGTACTCTTCCGAGGTAATGAAGAAGGCCGCATCCGTGAAAAACTGGTGAAGAGCGACATGGTGGAAGCTGTTGTTACCCTTGGTGATAAACTCTTTTATGGGACAGGTCTTTCGCCGTGCTTCCTGATTATTCGCAAGATGAAATCTGCCGCTCATAGTGCACGAGTGCTGATGATAGACGGCACAAAGATTCTGACGCAAAAGCGTGCCCAAAACATCCTGGAGCAGAAGGACGTTGACCGGCTGTATGAGTTGTATATCAACTACGAGAATGTAGAAGACTTCTCGCAAGTGGTCACGCTCGAAGAAATTGCAGCCAAAGGCTACGACCTTTCGCCGAACAAATATGTGCAGTACCATCGCGAAGCGATTAAGCCTTATGCAGAGGTGCTTGCTGCGTTCAAGGCTGCTTACGAGGAAGTGAAGTTTCGTGAGGCGGAATTCAGAAACATCATAAACGCATAGAAAGATGGAAGAGCATAAAAATACACAATACCGTCGACCAGACGAGACCATCTCATTGGACGAACTGAAATCGTTCCTCTGGGGTGCTGCCACCCGTCTTCGTGGACAGATAGACGCTGTCGGCTATAAGGAATATATCTTCCCGCTGCTATTCTTCAAACGCATCAGTGATGTCTATGACGAGCAGTTCGAGGGCTTTGTGGCAGAAGGTGGAGAGGAATATGCAGGTATGCAAGCTGAGGAACTGGCTATCCGCATTCCTGATGGTGCACATTGGCGTGATGTGCGCGAGGTAACAGAGAATGTTGGTCAACGTTTGGTAGAAGCTTTTATCGCCATTGAGCAGGTCAATCCGGGTGAAGAAGCAGATGGTCGTGTCATTGGTGGTCTGGATGGCATTTTTGGGCCAAAGGATGGATGGACGAACAAAAACAAGATGCCCGACCATATCATCACATCTCTCATTGAAGACTTCTCTCGCTATAACCTGGGCTTGTCTTCCTGCCCTGCTGATGAGATGGGTCAGGCATACGAATACCTTGTGGGTAAGTTTGCCGACGATGCAGGAAACACAGCACAGGAGTTCTATACAAATCGCACGGTGGTAACGCTGATGGCTGAGATTCTCCAGCCAAAACCCGACGAAAGCATCTACGACCCCACTTGTGGATCAGGAGGAATGCTTGTGAAGTGCCTTGACTTCCTACGCCAGAAGGGGCAGCCTTGGCAAGGAGTAAAGGTGTTCGGGCAGGAGATCAATGCTCTGACCGCTTCCATTGCTCGCATGAACCTCTACTTGAATGGTGTGGAGGATTTCAGCATTGTTCGTGAAGACACACTGGCTCATCCTGCTTTTGTTGATGGTAGCCATTTGCGAAAGTTTGATATCGTGTTGGCAAATCCGCCATATGCCATAAAACAATGGAATCGCGAAGCTTTTATGAATGATAAATGGGGACGTAATTTCCTTGGGACACCACCTCAAAGTAAAGCGGATTATGCATTCATTCAGCACATCATTGCTTCTATGGCTACTAAAACAGGACGTTGTTCTATTTTATTGCCTCATGGTATCCTTTTCCGCAAAGAGGAGAGAGATATGCGTGAAAATCTGGTTAAGATGGATACGTTAGAAGCTGTAATTGCACTTGGCCATAACTTGTTTTACAATTCAGCAATGATATCATGTGTTCTCGTGTGCCAGGTAAACAAGCCCGTTGAGAGGAAAGGCAAGGTTATTTTTATTGATGCTGAAAATGATGTCACTAGGAAAAATGCGTTTAGCTATCTAGATGAATCGCAAATTCAGAAAATCTTAAATGCATATAATGGCTTTGTTGACATAGATGGTTTTGCAAAGGTGGTTACCAACGAAGAAATTATTGAGGCAAATTCTGTCCTTAGTATTTCGTATTATGTTGAAGGGATTAACGATGAAGGCTTTGACATTGATGATTCTATTCAAAATTGGAAATGCAGCAGCGAATCACTAAACAATGAATTTGAATTATTGGTTAACATGATAACTGACAGAGAGCATGTATAAATTAAAAGATTTTGCACAAGATATTTCTGTCGCCATTAAGGATGCTCAGTCTAGTCCTTTTGACAGATTCGTAGGTTTGGAGCATTATGACTCTGGCGAACCTGTTATAACTCGTTATACTGATAAAAGTCTTTTATCTTCATCAGTTAAGGAATTCCGAAAGAATGACATCCTTATTGCTAGACGTAATGTATACCTAAAAAGAGCTGGTATTGCCTTTTTTGATGGCCTTACATCAGGAGATTCTATTGTACTTCGTATTTATGATGATTGCGAGTATCGAACAGGAATTTCAAAACAGGATGCAATAAGAATCATACCGTTTATCCTAAATAGCAATGTATTCTGGGCATATGCTAACAAACACGCAGATGGAATGAATTCAAAGCGTATTTCTAAAGAAATGCTTTATGACTACGAGTTTGATTTACCTCCTATGGCAGAGCAAAAAGTTCTTGCAGATAAACTTTGGGCGGCATATCGCCTGAAAGAATCATATAAGAAGCTTCTTACCGCTACTGAAGAAATGGTGAAATCGCAATTTATCGAGATGTTTGGGAATCCATTATCATCAGTTCAAAGATACCCGCTCAAGAAACTTGGCGATTGTTGCGAGTTGAATCCAAGAAGACCAAGCTTGGGGCTAGAAGATACAGATAATGTTTCATTTGTACCAATGCCTTCAGTTAGTGAAAATGGCTATCTTCAGGATGTTACAGATGAAGAATACGGAAAAGTCAAGAAGGGCTTTACGTATTTTGAGAATGGCGATGTCTTGTTTGCGAAGATAACTCCTTGCATGGAAAATGGTAAAGGAGCTATTGCAGAAGGACTTACGAATAACATTGGCATGGGTTCTACAGAGTTCCATGTTCTTAGACCTATAGAAAACGTATCTAGTCCATATTGGTTATTGGCTTTAACAAGATTACCGATTTTTAGAGAAAGAGCCAGCAAGAATATGACTGGAACCGGAGGACAAAAACGAGTGCCAGCAAATTATCTTGAGAACTTCATGGTAGGTCTTCCTCCAATTGAAGAACAAAATAGGTTTGAAAACATCTACAATCAGGCCGATAAATCAGGATTTGAACTTCGTAAATCAATAGAGGCAATAGACAAAGTCATCAAAAGCTTAATCAACGAAAATCTATAGGTTTACAAAATAGTATTAGTATATGAGTATAGTGCATTTCTTTAATACTTTATTTAGGAAAAATAAATCTTCAAATAATAATGATGATGGATTTGACTGGGAGGTTTATGAAAAGGCCATTGCAGATGATCCATTGCATCCAGTTCTTGAATGTAGAAAATTGCTGGAAGAATTCTCTGAACACAACATCATTGGACTATATGATAGTATTGATGCTTTTCTCTTCCAAGACATCCATTTCGAGAAGGTAATTTCTAACATACCGAAGTGGGTGTGCGATGAAGGCATTAATCCCGAAGGATGTTCCTCAAAAGTTGTTTACGAGAAATTGAGAACAAAGGCGACTCATCCTGTATTTAATAAATTTATCTATTATTATGATTTGTGGAGCCTTGTTACTGCTATTCAAGATAGAATATCGGCTGTAATGCTATATATGCAAGAATTATACAAATTGGTGCCTTGCAAGATGAATTATAAGCCTGAGCAATACACATCAGGTTCTAGACAAGGAGGGGAACGCGAGACGCAAGCTCATGTACTACTGAATAGCATATTTGTGTCTTACGCCTCCATATTTGACTTACTTTCCAAAATAGCAGTTGAGCAATTTATGTTTGACCAATACGACTTTACTAATTATAAGGATATGCATTGTAAAAAAGAAAAGGCGATGTATAAGCCGAATATAAAGAATATCGATCCATCTCTTAAGCAAAATGGGTTGTTGTTTACAGATCCAGAGGTAGTAAGGAAGTTTGAGACATTCAGGAATGAGTATGTTCATAATGGTCCTTGGGATTTAAGGTGTTGTATTTATTATACTGCCGTAAATGGTGAGCCAGCAGATGTGATAATCTACAGTCCAGATATGGTTGATGGTCATTTTGTAACATCTGGTTCACGCAATAAGTTCTATTCGCAGAATAACAGGATCAATGAACAACTTCCAGATATGATAAAGGAGGCAACACAGATTCTGATGCAAACTGTTGATCAGATCTCGGTTCTTTATCAGCAGAAGACCGTCCGTAAAGTAGATCCAAAGCTAACAGAGGAATATCTTAAGGCTATAAAGGATTATTATAAGAGTTTGATAAACAATTAAATTAATACAAGGTCACGTTAATTAAATAAACAAAGCATATAAAAGTATGATTGACAATTTAATTAATGAAATAGAACAGGCTATGCTCAATGTTCTTGATAACGAGCAGTTAAGCCAGTTGCGAAAGGTACTCGATTACACTTTCCGCAATATTTCCGTGACTAAGAAAGAATCTGTACATACAGAAAGTAATAATCAGACTCTTATTGACAATTTCATAGCTGCCAAGAAAGTTGAAGGTTGCTCAGACAAATCAATCTCTTATTACAAGAGCACTATCATCAATGCTCTCGTGAAGATAGAGAAAGAAGTCGTTCACATTACCACAGATGACCTTCGTGGATATTTGAACCAGTATCAAGAGGAAAGTGGTGCAAGCAAGGTTACGGTTGATAACATCCGCCGTATCTTATCCAGTTTTTTTTCATGGCTGGAAGAAGAAAATTACATTGTCAAGAGTCCTGTTCGCAGAATACATAAAGTAAAAGTTGGTAAGACCGTCAAGGAAACCTATACTGATGAAGCTCTGGAGCAAATGCGCGACCATTGCTCCAGTGTGCGTGATCTTGCTTTGATTGACTTACTTGTTTCCACGGGTATGAGGGTCGGTGAACTAGTCCGACTTAACCGAAATGATATAGATTATCAAAACAGGGAGTGCATTGTTACCGGCAAGGGCGATAAACAACGAAAAGTGTACTTTGATGCCCGTACCAAGATACATCTTCAGAAATATGTGAATAGCCGCACCGACACAAACGAAGCTCTCTTTGTGTCGCTGTTGGCTCCAAATGAACGGCTCCAAATTAGTGGTGTCGAAATACGTCTTCGACGACTCGGGCGAGAATTGAACATACCAAAGGTTCATCCTCACAAGTTCCGTCGCACCCTCGCTACTATGGCAATAGATAAAGGAATGCCCATCGAGCAAGTTCAACATCTTCTTGGCCATCAAAGTCTCGATACAACATTGCAATATGCAATGGTGAATCAGAATAATGTTAAGTTGTCTCACCATAAATTCATTGGATAGTATGTCGCAATTTATCGAGATGTTTGGAGGTGGTAATTGGCCACAAAAAACTTTGGGCGAAGTAGGTTCTTTCACTCGCGGAGGAGGATTTCAGAAATCTGATTTTGTAGAACATGGCATTCCTTGTATTCATTACGGGCAGATACATACAAAATTGGGACCTTTTATAACTTCACACATCACTGAAATATCTTCTGATTTAGAATCTAAAACGAGATTTGCATCAAAGGGCGATTTAGTTATAGCAATCACAAGTGAAGATATAGAAGGGTCATGTAAGAGTACTGCCTGGTTAGGTGACTATCCAGTTGCAGTAGGAGGCCATGCGGCCATATATAAACATAGTATGAATCCGCTATACATGTCTTTCTTTTTTAAATCCATATTATTCAATCACACAAAAATTGAGTATGTACACGGTACAAAA
Organism: Phocaeicola oris; assembly: GCF_021295095.1. Lineage (GTDB taxonomy): Bacteria > Bacteroidota > Bacteroidia > Bacteroidales > Bacteroidaceae > Phocaeicola > Phocaeicola oris. The sequence continues at coordinate 27,759 of NZ_JAJLQX010000010.1, read as the reverse complement.
GTCTTTGAAATAAAACCAAATGACATAGCTAAAATATTGGTTCCGTGTCCTCCAATGAGTTTACAAAATCAATTTTCTGCAATTGCTGAACAGGCCGATAAATCAGGATTTGACGGGCTCAAATCGCAATTTATCGAGATGTTCAAAGATAAAGGCTATCCATTAACTATGATAAAATCTTTTGCGGATGTATCTACTGGAGGTACACCATCAAAAGCTCATCCTGAGTATTGGAATGGAGATAAGCCATGGGTATCAGCAGAAGATATGAAAAGCAAGTATGTATATGATACTTGCGAAAAAGTTACAGATGTAGGATATGCAACATGCAAGATTATACCTGTGGATACACTTATGTTTGTTTGCCGTGGTAGTATTGGAGTGATGGCTATCAATAAGATAGAATGTGCAACCAATCAATCTATATGTAGAGCGACGTGCCACGATAATGTATGTAACGTAGAGTTTCTTTATCATGCTTTGATGTATCAAAGAGATAATATAAAGAAAATGGGTACAGGCACTTCCTTCAAATCATTAAATCAGACAGCATTTTCAGAGTTAGAAATTGAGTTGCCTCCATACGATGAGCAGATGAAGTTTGTAACCATTGCTAAACAGGCCGATAAATCAGGATCTTTAAATCAATATAGAATTGCAAGCTAATGGATTGGATTATCAATATAATAAAAGATGTTATAGGATGGCTTATTCCGAGAATACAAATTAGGTTCGAAATTAATATTTTCGACAGGCATCTTGTTGTAAAGAATATAAGCAAAAAGATGGCATGTAATGTGCAAATAACTGGAAACGAAGACACTTTCTGGGTGTTTGGATTCCATAAAAGCATGGATTTTGAACCAGGTAGAGAGGTTAAGATACCATTTACATTAGTCAGAGGTCATAACCCTCATGGAACTGTAACGATAACATATTCAAATAAAAAAAACAAAAAACAAAAGGAAATCAAATTTCCAGTAACAGTATAAGATATGGCATACTTTAATGAAGAAAATACCGTTGAGCAGATGCTCATCAACGCCGCAGGCAAGTGTGGTTGGATTTACGTGGAGCCGCAGGAAGTTCCTCGTCTGCCTGACGAGGTGCTTGTCACAGAATGGTTGTTGACAGCCCTAAAGAAGTTCAATGATATTAAAAATGACCAGGCAGCACAGGTTATCTATCGACTCCGTGCAGCTTGTAGCATTGGCAACAATCAAGAAGAACTGATTAATGCCAATGACCGTTTCCGCCAATTGCTGTTTGAAGAGAACTCCTATCCTTTCGGCAAGGATGGAGAGAATATCAACATCCGCTTCTTTAGCGATAAACCGTCAGAGAACCGCTGTGTAGTCACCAATCAATGGGAATTTCCTCGCAAAAGCAAGGAAGGCGGCAAGCGTCTTGACTTGGTGTATATCATCAATGGAATACCCATGGTAATAGGTGAAGCCAAGACACCCGTCAAATCTTCTGTGACATGGGCTGATGGTGCAACTGATATTCTTCACTATCAAAAGAGCATCCCAGAAATGTTTGTGCCAAATATCCTCACTTTTGCCAGTGAAGGACGAGAGTTGCAATATGCGGGCGTTGGTTGTCCAGTGGATAAATGGGGACCTTGGTTTGCCGACGAAGAGCGTCGACATGGTACGCTTGAAGATGTGGAGCACAACTACATTTCACTGATTACTCCAGAACGGCTGCTTGACATCTATCGCTATTATACGGTATTTACGGGTACTTCTGGTGGCAGAAAGATAAAGATTGTATGCCGCTACCAACAATATCTTGGTGGTGAAGCTATTGTGCAACGAGTGTTGGGTACATATCGGACTGGAAAGGGTCCGAGGAAGGGACTCGTCTGGCACTTCCAAGGCTCTGGAAAATCGTGGCTGATGGTGTTCGCTGCCCAGAAATTACGTCGCCAGAATGACTTGAAGGCTCCGACGGTGGTCATTGTGGATGACCGAATTGATTTGGAAGACCAGATTACAGGTGACTTTACCCGTGCAGAGATTCCAAACGTGGATGGTATTTCTTCAAAAGAAGAACTGGAAACGAAGATTCACCAGCGCAAGATCCTTATCACAACCATCTTCAAGTTTGGTGACCTGAACGATGGTGAAGTCATTGATGACCGCGACAATATCATCCTGCTCATGGACGAGGCACACCGCACGCAAGAAGGCGACCTCGGTAAGAAGATGCGAACAGCACTGCCGAATGCATTCTTCTTCGGTTTGACTGGTACACCTATCAACCGCAATGATCACAACACCTTTGCTTGTTTCGGCAGTGAAGAGGATGAATATGGCTATATTTCTAAGTATACTTTCCAGAACTCCGTAGATGATGGGGCCACGCTGGAACTGAACTTCAAGACGGTTCCTGTTGAAATGCATCTTGACGAGGCTAAACTTCAGGAAGAGTTTGATGCGCTAACCGACCAGATTAGCGAGGAAGACAAGCAGGAACTTGTTCGACGCACAAGTGTAGAGGCATTCTTTACGGCAGAGAAGCGTATCAATGATGTTTGTAAGTACATTGTGAATCATTTCCGTGAGTATGTGGAGCCAACGGGTATGAAGGCGCAGGTTGTAGTTTATAATCGTGACTGCTGTGTGAAGTACAAGAAGGCTTTGGATGCCTTACTTGGCACTGATGACCAGACAACCATTGTGATGCATACTTCAGGGGATAAAGCTGATGAATATAAGGCATATAAGCGGACACTTGACGAGGAGAAGAAGTTGCTTGACCAGTTCCGCGATCCGCTATCACCCTTGAAGTTCGTCATCGTGACCAGCAAACTGCTGACAGGCTTTGATGCGCCCATCCTTCAGTGTATGTATCTTGACAAACCGATGAAGAATCATACACTACTACAAGCCATTTGCCGTACTAATCGTACCTATAACGAGAACAAAAAGTGCGGACTGATTGTTGACTTCGTCGGTGTGTTTGAGGATGTGGCTAAGAGCCTTGCATTCGACGAGGAAAGCGTGAAGATCATCATCAAGAACATGGACGAGATAAAAGCGCTTATCCCGACATTCATGCAAGAATGTATTCAGTTCTTCCCTGGTATTGACCGCACCATTGGTGGATGGGAAGGATTGACGGCTGCCCAGCAATGTTTAAAGGAAGAAGGCGTAAAGACTAATTTTGCACGCCATTTTGCGCGTTTGGCAAAAGCCTGGGAAATTATTTCGCCTGATGAGTTCCTCGCTCCGTATTCAAATGATTACACTTGGCTGGCGCAGGTATATCAGAGTGTACGCCCTGTAAGTGGTGGAAACCTGATATGGACTTTGCTTGGAGCTAAGACCATAGAGATAATCCATAACAATATTGACACCATTGACATTGGCACTCCACTTGAAGACCTCGTTGTAGATGCAGACATCATCGACTCGGTTTTGGAAGACGAAAAGAAGCGTGAGAAGAAGATAGTCGAGGTAGAGAAGATGCTTAAGATTCGACTTGGCGAGCATAAAGGCGACCCAAAGTTCAAGAAATTTGCAGACAAGCTGGATGAATTGCGTGAGCGAATGGAACACAATCTGATTTCAAGCATTGATTTCCTAAAGCAACTATTGCAGATGGCTCGTGAATTACTGGAAGCAGAAAAGGAGATTGAGCAGCCGATGGACAAGCGAGCTCAGGCAAGAGCTGCGCTAACAGATCTCTTCCAGAGTATCAAGTCGGAGGAAACGCCTATCATTGTTGAACAAGTGGTGAACGACATCGACAATGAAGTGGTCAATATCATTCGCCAGTTCAACGATGCTTTCCAAAGCGTTACTGCCAGACGTGAGATAAAGAAGAAACTGCGTTCTATCCTTTGGATTAAATATCAGATTAAAGACAATGACGTTTTCGAGAAGGCATATAGCTATATAGAAATGTATTATTAAAAACAATCATACGACATGTCACAGTACAAGCAATCTGAAATAACGAATATATATTGGGCGTCGAATGAAGGCTTCAAAGGAGGTCGAGATCCGTTGGGAATTCAGAATAGTTCTATTGCAACCTATAGCAAATTACTTCCTGGTCTCACCAATCTGACAAGACACATTCGTTATTACAGTATTTACTGTTGGTTATTAAGCGAGTACGATGAATTAGAGAAAAAAGGACAGAACTTTATACACCAATACAATTTTATTCGTCGGGCAGAATTAGCAATAGCATTAATCATGAAGGATCAAGGAATTGGTGCTATAGTTGGTGCTTTGTTTGTTTCACAAGGTCGGTACAAACTTGTCGAAGAGAGTGTCTATAATTTGGCAGATGGTGCAGACTACGAATCGAAAGATAAATATTGGACATTTAAAACTGGAGCATTTGGTCAGTATTATTTAGGTTCACTTATATACTATGAACTGGTAAAGATAGAGGAAGGACGTTTTTATCTTCGTAATAAAGGTAAAGAATTAGCTGTAGCTCTGCAAAATAGTGTCGACAAGGACTTGAGGGATTTATTGTTAGAATGCATTCAAGATGGTAATATAAGCGAAGAAGAAATAAACGAATTACAGCCGTTAGCTATTCATAAAACAGAGAGGGAGTCTGAAGAATGGAAATATCTAAATCACCTACTCACAAAAGATGATGACAATAATTCTTATCGTAAAGACACCATATATCTATTACTACGAGATATTGAAAACGGAAAAGATGTAGATAATTTTGTAAAGAACCGATTCCTTTATGTTTCAGAAGATAAAAAGATAGCTACTTCATTTGGTTGATATTTCTATTATTTATGCGAATGCTTGCATTACAGCATAGACACCATATTCTGTCTAATTCTCAGCAAGGTTCATGAACTACACAATCCGACGATGCAAGTTCTGTCACAAAATATAGTAGAGTTAATAACGTCAAACTTGGGTGAAGAGAATGAGTATAAAACAATTGATGAATGGAGGAAGAAGGTTATCAACAATATAGATTATCTCTATGATGAATTGAGGAATGCTGTTAAACGTCAGGATTTTATTCTTGCGACAACCCATGCAATTTCACTGCTGTTAAAGCTTTACACAGAATTTGAGAATTGTAAAAAAGACATTCTCGAATTTGAAAATAATAATGATTTAAAACGCCAGCGTGGCATATTCAGCGAAGGACTGAAATCATATGTAGCTCGCTATTTGTCTTTTCCGATTTCATTCTACCTGGATTCTTTAATAGCACAAATTATGCAGGAGCATACGGTGGTTGCTATAGCGAAGATGGGAAAAAACAATTCAGATTTAAGGAAATTTATATTTGAAGATGGACGAATCGTCTTGGTTGAGCAACGCTATCCCGTTGAGACCTCACCGCGTATTAATTCCCTTTTTAATTATCTGCAGGACATGAGTTATATCGATTCTAGTAACAAGTTAACCGACATTGCTCATGAATTCATTGAGAACTATGGAAAAGAATGAGCATGCTATATTATTAGATATTCCCAGTGGAGGTAAGAATGGCAGATACCATTCTGCTATTTTAACTACGTATGCTATTGACTTAATACATTTTGACAATCAGTTATTGAATATGCTTCATCGTAAACAGATATGTAGTATAAATGTGTTTGTTGATTGCCATCAAATGGAGAAGTCTATAGAATACATTAACCCTATCTACATGAAGAGTATAGGTAGGGAATATAGTGTAACGACCATGAATGCTATTGGGGCTTTTCATCCCAAAATCAATTTCTTTGTTGGAGACGAATCTGTGCTGGTAGTATTTGGGACAGGTAATCTAACGGTTACTGGTCATGGAAAGAATCATGAAGCATTCACAGGGTTTATGATTGATGAGGCAAACGACTCTCACCGTCCACTCATAGAAGAATGTTGGCAATATCTTACACACTTTGCAAAACAATGTGGTGATTTTGAACGCAATAGAATTCTGCATGAAGTTCCCGACAATTGTATTTTTTTAGATTCCTCTTTCACAATTGTACCTCATAAGATGTGGAAGGTACAGGAAGGGTTAAATGCAGCTCTGCTATACAACGAACCTTCATCAAGCATCCAACAACAAATATCGAACTTAGTCCCATTAAGTGATGTACAAAATATAACAGTTCTTAGTCCATTCTTTGATGAAGATGGAGAGTCATTAACCACGTTGTCCCAACTTTGCCCTAATGCTATGATAAACGTTCTTATTCACAAGGATTGTACTTTACCACCTTGTAGAATTCAACAAAGCAAGAAAATAGAATTCTTTGACTTCAATGAGACGAAAAGAGGTAAATCAGTTTTCAAAACATATGACAGACAACTTCATGCAAAGATAATACACTTCAAGACCTTTGGCACTGAATATTGTGTCATTGGAAGTGCGAATGCCACGAAATCAGGTCTTGGAACATTGACTAAAAGAGGCATAAACGACGAGTTCTGTGTTTTATATAAATCTGATGAGAAAGATTTTCTTGCTTTACTTGGTTTGAAAACCAGAAAAAAACTTGATGTGCCAGTTTGGAAACTAAGTCGTTCTGAAAACAATACAGCTGAAGCGAAAAGCAAGTTCAGGTTGTTATCTATACAATATGAATCGGGTAAACTATCTATAATCTGTAAAGAAAGACTTCCAAAGGACTCCCTGCTTGCTATTAGCAATGGATTAGATGTATTTTCCTTTAAACCAAATCACGTAAAAGATTGTAGATATGAAGTAGAGGTCAATTTAGATAAAATGCAATCAATATGCTATCTAATAAATACTGATGGGGACCGAACTTCAAATAAGATCTTTATCAATAGAACGGATTCCCTTGCTACAACAAATCCCTCCAAAATGAGTCGCAGCCTTAACAGAGTTATTTCTCGTATAGAAAATGATGGTTATGATGGAATGGAGGTCGCTGAAATGCTTTCAGACGTGATGCTGGATTTAGTTATTGATACAGAAGAAAAAGTTTATCCAGAAATAAAAGCTTCTTCAGAAAAGAAAACCAATTCTGAAAAATTCTTACCAGAGTTAAAATACAACCCAGAATATGACAATGATGATGCAAAAAGTAAGAGAACAATACAAATCGACCGAACTTCCAAACTGATAGAATGTATTGAAGAAAGTATTAGAAAGAAAATCCGTTCAATAGACGATGCCATAATTGATGAAGAGGAGGAAGGTTCTGCAGAGACAAGCAATGACAGAGAAATGGAAGAACGCGAGGATATATTGATAAACCAGAAGCATATTAAAGACTACGGCGAATTATCGACTTCTGTATTGACAAAATATCAGAAAATGATAAGTAAACGTTTTGAGCAAGTAAATGCCAAAGGCGAAAATGTGGTTACTAAGGATGACTTGAATTTCTTTTCGTTGTCAATATTCGCTGCAATGGAGATATGCTATCTTAACAGATCTCGTTATCTATTTGACGATATGGACTCCATGACTAAAAGTTATTATCAGAAGCTTTTCTATGATAGTCTCGACAGAAGCATCAGTATAGTGGGGCTTGAGTCACTAGAATATTTTGTTAAGTTTTGCGTTGCAATGAAAGGACCGGTAGAAAAAGATGAAAGTTATAAAAAGGTCGCTATTCGAACTATGAAATATTCCATTCTGTTTGGAACACTATTTTTAAAATATTCCAATCAGGAAGATAAAAGGGTAAAAGGTAAACGTGTCTTGAAAGCTGTTAGTAGTTTGATTGCATTATTTGGGATGCCTTCTATTGAGTTTCTATCAAGAGAGCTGGAACCTTTATCCGAAAGATATGACTATGCATTCCGCATGAGGCATCTAGAGAACTTTATCGCAACTTTAGACGCAAGTCAATAAAGACATAAATATTTTTTTATGACGAGGTGCGCGTCTGAAATCGTGCGGGTTACATTATGCTCGCGAAATATATTTCATTAGCAAAATCACTCAGTTGGTTCTTTTCGACTTTCGTGCTTTTCGGACATCGGTATCACGCTCGCTGAAAGAGAAAAAAGTCAAACGTGTTTTTAGTCTTATCTTGAAAAAATACGATGAGTAGAAAAATTATTTAAAAGGTTTGCAATTGTCCGCAACAATTCTAATAAATCGAATTCCGTCGGACAATTGCGAGGAGCGAACCAGAGAAGGGTCACTTCTTTGGCTTTTCTTTTGGTAGGTTGTTTTCAAAATGCTCATGTGCATAGCTGTACCCTTTAGACTGAACCATGTCATCAAAGCTGGTGATGGTAACGAACAAGTCTGGCTGAAGCTCTCGGATTATCTCTCTAGTCATCTGATGCTGGGCCGCGATGGTTTGCAAATCTTCATTATATGCTTTCAGACGTTTCACATTGACAACCTCATAGATGGTGAACATAAGCGTCAAAATGATACTTATCCAAGCATAGACATTACGATACCATTTGTTGCTTGGTTCATAGAACACAATATGGATGCACTCTTTTATTTTGTGCCAACGGTGTATAAGTTGATCCTTCAAAGAGTTTGGCACATGATTATTATCATCCGGAATGGCACAAGTCTTCTTGTGAATTGCCTGAAGCATCTCCCTGTTGGAAAGTTCCCCTTTATCGTGTAATTCCTTGATATAGGCATCTTCTTGTTCTTGGCTATAGATCCCCAAACCTTTATAGAGGAGGATGACCTTCTCATGGAATTCTTCTTCTGTTTTGAAATGCAGCCCTTTGACCTGAATGTTCACTTTGGGTACAACCGGTTCGCATGGTTCTTTCTGTAAAGCTCCGATTGAAGCAGTCAGTTCATCAAGTTTGGTGCATATGTCATCGAGTGACATCACGGGTTCGTCCTTTAATGGAGTAGGTTTATTCTTTGCCATAGTTATCTCTTACGTTTACGTGGTGTATAATATTTATTCTTGTTCTTCTCCTTGTCATCGTCATCATCGTCCTTCGAACTGGAACCTCCGCCACCACCGGATGATGGAACTACATGTGGTTGTAACAGCACTTCTGCGATGGCTGCGCCAATACCGCTGCCAGACGATGTGCCACCCTCCTGACCACTTGCCTGAGTGAAGTTAAAGGCATCCTCGGTGCTATCGGAAGGTGTGCTTTGGCGGTCTTGACTGTTTTGCCCGTATTGCTGAGTAATATGGGTAATGTACTCCGTGTCGTAGTGTGGGTAGAACTCGGGACGGTCGCTTGGGTCATCATTGATTTGATAGATGTTCACCATGTTCTTATCGATTCTACCGAATGATAGCGAGCGGTCAATCTTGCTGCCTGAGAAAGTCACTTGGTATTCGTTGTCGGTGAAGGTCACCCCACGTACGCTGCCATCGCTGTTGCGGACGAAATCTAGCGAAATGCCTTTTTCTGACAAAGCCTTTCGGAGCTGCTGTCAAGTGATGCAGTCCTTCAAGGCGGCGGTGATGGTGTCATAGAGGTGGTACTTGATGGCATCCTTTCCCGTAAGGCGGTCGCGTCGGACGTTCTTCTTGCCCTTGCCAAAAGTTAGTCCATACTTTCTGGTCAAAGCCTTGGTGATGGCTGCCGACTTGGAAAAGCTGCAGTCACCTTTGATGATATTACCATCATTATCGACTCGGTTATAGACGATATGCACATGAGGGTGCGGCTGGTCTTGATGGCGGAATATGACGAACTGCGTGTTCACGATGCCCATCCTTCGCATATAATCTTGGGCAATCTTTGCCATCAGCTCATTATCTACTTTGTCTTTGTCCTCAGGAGAGAAACTGAGCGATATATGCCCAACGAAATCTTTCACACCATAGTGGGTCTTTGCCTGTACTTTGAAACTGGCAGTGATGGCGGTATTGGATGCAAGGCTAACGCCATAGGATGCCACAACCACCGCATCCTTTTTCTCGATGTCGTTGGCATAGTTGACCAAGCCACCAAAGTTATTTCCTGGATGTATCTTTGCTATCATAGTTTATCTTTCACTTATTATTCGTATTAGTACTTCATTGATTTCATTTGCCAGGTGCTGCACACGATCTTCCATTTGGGAGAAATGTTGGATGTGTGCCTCATGTGCAAGCTGATTCAAATTATTCGCCATGCCAGCCAATGAGCGAAGCAGAGAAACTTCCTCTTTGGATATGGGTTCTTTGACATAACCGTTGACAGCCAACTCGTAAACTAACGTGGAGAGAGATATGCCTGTACGCCTTCGCTTGTTCAACAGTTTCTTGTAACTTTGTTCATCGAAATATACTTTGACAGGAAAGAGCCGTTGCTCATCTTCTGGTTTCTTCGGGCGACCGCCTTTGCTGGGGCACTTAGGGGTTGGGGTATTCATATTTGCGAAGTGTTTAAGTGAGACATCTGGTATTTCCGGCTTTTTGAGCTGTGGTTTAGTGGGACACAAAACCTATACTTACTCCTCCAACCCCATAATAATAGCCAGTGGTTAGTGACCAATGGAGTGAGGTCGGAGATGTTATGCATCGTTGTTTTTTTCGTCCCACTTGCTGAGGACGAGGTTATGGAAATCTGCAGATAAGCCATTATTATAACTATTTTTTGCCAGTCAAAAGAAAAATAATTGATGCTTAGGTTTGTTGAATGTTTGTTGAGGTTTTATGTGTTTACAAAGCATTGATGTATTATCTTTTATGCTCCATGCTCAACAATTCATCAAATCAACAGCGCAATCGCTCCAGATAATCCCGCTGAACGGTGTAATACCTGCCAGTTCGTTGAACGGCCATGTAGTTTGTGACGTCGTTGTAGTCGATGTTATAGGTAGTATAGCGATAAGCATTGTCTGCTGGTTTCAACTTCCAACGTTCCTTCAGCACCTTCAGGATTTGCCACTTCTCAATCTTCACATGAGTATTGATAAGTAGTGTATGGATGTCATTCGGACAGAACGAGAGTTGTGTCAGATTGTTCCGCTCCATCACGTCCAGACAGAGTTCCACCATATCCAGTTCGGCACGAGGACGATTGTGGCAGATGATGTGGTCAAGAGCTTCCGTATGGATGAGCTTCGGATTGAACCACATACGGCTTTCTTTGGTCGTTGTCAGGCTTCGCCCATGCCGCAGATGAAACAGAAACTGCGGAATCTCTTCTTCGATGTGACGAAGGAAGTTCGGATCATCATTCTCCAGTGGCTCAACCTTACGCACCCAATAACGGATTTCCTCTGGATCAATGATGACAGGAAAGGACTCATTGTTGGAGCAAAGCACGAACTTAGCAAAGAACTCCACTTCCGACCTGTCCTTACCTTTCGCCTCCACTTTGTAAGTACGTGCAGTACTCAAATTCTTCAGTCGCTCGGAATCCTCACGGCGACTGAGCAACACCTCATCGACAAGGATGAGAAGCTTGCCAGCCCAGTCCGCATTAAACTGGCTTCGGAAATCCTCGTTGGTATTGAAGGTTACGTTGTCCTGAAACACCATTTTTAGAAAGTTGAGGAATGTAGTCTTGCCAGTATTCCGTTCCGTGGAAACCAATAAGAGAATGGGCAGCTTCTGCGTGGGTCTCATGTATAGAAGTTGAAGGTAATCCATTCCCAAGTCATATTGCTCACCGAAGATATGTTCAATCAACGATTTGATGTGAGGGAACTGCCCAGCCTCTATCTTGTGCGTGAGTTTCTCATACAAGTTGTAGAAGTTTCCAATTTCTCTGTTGTAGAAGCAATGGTCGGGAACCGTACAGAAGCCATCGTATCTTGGTATCTCTGCAATGAAGTTCTTGCTATAGTCCTGCCTAAGGGCTTCGATACTCCAAGGGATGCGCCGCTTTACCGTATCTCCGTTGATGAGTGGCTGGTCCACTATCTTATAATAGGTAGTGCCAACACGAATAAACTCGTCTTTCTTTTCCATAGATTAGACTTGCTTTTCTTTGTTGATTTCCGCTTCCTTTGCCAGTTGAAGTGCCAGGTCGGCATCCACGATAATCTTTCGCCCGATCTGCGTGATGGCTGCATCGATGATGCCGCTGCGCTTGATGCGGTTGGCGGTTGGTACGCTGCATCCGAACACCTGGGCGATGCCCTCGATGCCGTAGTAGGTGCGTTTCTGAACAATGGGCGTTGCATCGTTTGCCTTTGCCTCAATACTGCTGCCAATCAGAAAGGCCAGCTCTTCGCCCGTCATCATGGCGATAGGCTTCTGGAGCAGTTGTTTGATATCGAAAATCTTTTCCATAACTTTTTGTGAGTTTAATTGTTAAACAATTGAGGCATTTAGAGCCTCGTTTACATTCTCTGAAATCGATTTCGACGGCAAAGGTATGGCATAATAAAAAGGGCGTCGGTCGGTCTTATTTGCATGAAATAAAACCGACCGACTTTTAACAGAAGGTAAGAAAAAAGAGCCTTTTCAGTCCGTTTCTGCAAAGATGCGAATCCACTTGTTGATGATGCGTTTGGCCCGTTTGCAACTGTTGCTGTAAGGGCTCAAATAGCCAGAATCGTTCTTCAACTCACCATACCGCTTCTGAGGGATGTCATGTCCGATATGTCGCCCCATGAAATGCTCCATGGCACGATGGAAGGTCATATAGGGGATGGCATCCTTAACCTTGCCTGTCTGAACCAAGGCAAGGAGCAGATAAGCCAGGCAGATGTCATCCTCATTCTCATCAAGAAACAGGCGTATCTTTTTCTTTTGGGCGGCAATGTCACCTATAAGGATTTCGTCCAAAGTTCGGATTGACTTTTTCTTTCCTCTTTTCCCTTTTGTCTTGTGCAGCAGGAACAAGACATCCTTCCAGATTTCGGGATTGCAGTCCTCCACGGCATTCTCCCAGGATGCCTTGGTCTCTGCTCCTAATTCCATGCTTTGGTAAACGAGGGAGTGGACACAGTTACGAATCAATATCAGCCCACTCTCATCAACCTCTTCTTTCGTCAAGATACCATTGAGGAGTTGCATCATGCGAGGGAGTCCGTGGTCGAAAACCACGAAGTAATACATACAATAGGCAAGCGTATCGCCTTTCTCAATGACCTTGTCGTAAAGGTTTGCCAGAAAGCTAGGGATGAACACGGAATGAGCCAGCATAAAGATGTTGGCAAAGAAAGACAAGGCCTGATAGAGTTGCTTGCGTTCCAGTTTGCTGAATAGTATGCAGCCTTTGGAGTTTCGTGTCAGCCTATCCACCTGACTGATGAAATAGGACTTCATGTATTGCGGCAAGCGATTCCATATCTCTATGGGTGTGCCGGATTTGACCATCAACAGCCCTCTTTGCTGAGACGTATAGATGTCCACCATACCCGTCTTCAAGTTGATGCCTAACCACAGTTGGCGATTGACTATGCACTGGGCTATCTTCTCGGTGTATTTGCCAGCCCATTGTGTATCAGACATCAAAGCAGATGTCCTGGTTGGCGATTGTGCCAGCAAACCGCCGAACCAGTCGTAGAAGGACTGAGCCTCTGGCGGGACACAATCCTTCATCAGGGCATACATATTATATAATAAGGTAAGGTCACCATCTGCTACGTTGTCTATGCCACTTATGAACTGAGCGTAGACTTCCTTGTTCTGGCTTTTCCATGTGCGGATGAACAGATCCGTTTTCTCTTTTCTCAGCGAGAAATCAGAGAACAACTTTGAGAAATTCAATCTAAACATGGCATGGATATTTATTGGTTAGACTGCTTCAGGTTGCTCAGTATCTGGGCCAAATCGGATTCCGAAAGTTCAGCCAGTTCTTTTGTCAGCCTATCACGCTTGGAATCTTTTGCTTCCAAATCCAACAGATTGGAGTTATATTCCATCTGCTTTTCCAACGGATAGGCATCAAGATAGATATGCGTGATGGCATGGTCACCATTGGAATGGCCCATAGCCTCAGAGATGTAGTCAATTTCTACACCGGCATTATGTAGATTAGTGCCGAAGGAATGGCGGCACCAGGTGTTTGTGGGTTTAATGGACTTGTCCCAATGCAGAACTTCATGACAGACTTTATCCATTCTGTCGCGCACATTCTTATTCTCCTGCTGTGTCCTCTTCCTTCGATTTTCTTCATCTTCTGCACCACCCAGAATCTGCGGAAATACATATCCGCCACGGGTGGGTGGTGCGGCAATTTCATCAAGGATATGCTGCAGGGGCTGGATGATAGGGATGGTTACCTCAGCACCATCAATACTTGTATTTTCGGTTTTCTTGCGGTTGAAACGGAATGCCTTACCTTCATTTTGAAAGTAATAGTCATCGTATTTCAAGCGGGCCGCATCTACCATGTTGAAGCCATTGCAGAGATACTGAACCAAGAACAAGCCTAACGAGAAGTGAACCGATGCTTTATATGACTCAGGCCAATAATCAGGATATTCTTTGGAGATAAAAAGATTGTAGAGTTCCGTCATCTGATTGACACGAAGGTAGCATTTACGCCTCTTTGCACTAGCCAGGATGCTGACTAGTTTCTTCTCCTTCTTGTTTGAGAACGGATAGGGAACATCTTTGAGGAATCCTTGACGAACACTTTCATTCCATGCAACACGGAAAGCACGGAGATAGATACCAATTGTCGTGTCACAAATCTTCCCGATTAACTTGCCATTCTTGCCTACTACTCCATTCTTCATGCCGTCTTTCCACTTCTGGATTTCTGCGACATTAATGTCGAATCCCTTAATGGCATCATCACCCATGATGGCGCGGAAAGAATGCAAAGCACTCTCATAATTCTGGCCGGTCGTAAAACGGGCACCGTTGTCATTGGTCTTCAGGTCATGGATGACTTGCTCCCAAATACTCATGAATGAGCGATTGTCTTTCTCCTGGATGTTCGGATTACCAGTGGTTACTGCAAGGCGTACCATTTCAAAGGTGAACATGCCGCCCTTGTTGAGTTCTGCGAGTAAGTCCTTGTACTTGGGCACGATTGTCTCACGCCACATACGCTGCTCACGATAGTTGTCAGATGAACTCTTGGTGGCGTTGCAGATGTCGGAGAACTGTTTTTCCGTGTATGAGCTTCCGACGACATGATAGAAGAACTTGCGGTCGATAGTAAAACGCATAGCCAGAGGAAACTCTTTTACGTTACGTCGCTGTGTGCGACGATCGAGAACCAAGGATGCGTTGCAGTTACGCTCCTTGATGACGGGAAGTGATTTTGTCTGTTTCATTGTCAAAATAGCTTTTAGAATTAAACATGTTTAGCACTCTCTTGCAGCTATTTTGACATACAGGTATATACAAAACAACTGCGTTTGACCATTGCCGAAGCAATAATCAAATGCAGCTGTGCAATCTCGGTCTCTTCTGTCGCTGTCGGGTAACCGGGCTTATGCTAATCGGTCTCAACCCCTGAAGAGCCTCTTATGTGGAGTTGGATAGAGTATCTTCCGACTAATACTCCCTCCGCACGATGATTCATCGGAATGGTTTTTACCAGCCACGAACTGGTGAGCAGACTCACTTTCCTGCTAAAAACAAGAAGAGCATCACTTGGGGATCATGGCCCACTCAAAATGCTAAAGCACTGCAAAGATATGAAGATTCTGTGAGTCTCACAAGAATTTATAAGATATTAACACCTAAGAACGGGATAAACAATAAATTTGCATGCAATTTGTTGATAAGAAAAACAAAAATCAACGAGTTGGCCTTTCCTGGCAATCTTTTTTATACACTCTGTGTATAAGCAAAATGGGCTCGAAAAATAGTCTCGAAAAGTTTTGGCTAATCGTTCGAAAACATGTACCTTTGCGGCTAATTTTATAGGTTAGCCTATAGTTCCCGTAGGGGCAGGGCAAGCTAACTGTAGCCTTGTTGGTTGGGAACGTCCATTTGGTATGAGCCGTATGGCGAATACGTTAGAGGCGAACTCCTGAGAGACGTGAAAGCAGAAGTTAAGCGATGCGAGTAATGTCGTTAGTGTAGGGATGGAACCCAGGAATGAAAAAACAGACTTACCACCTGTCTTCTCCCATTCCCGTTTACTGGATTGGCAAGAATACTTTCTTGCGTTAGTTATCAAGTCTTCGGAAGATGCTCCGAAGCAAAGAGTAAAGTAAACCCAGACAATACGTCTGGAAGGAATGTTAAACCATTAATGCGTTTTCACGCAGAGAGGAGATTTTATGCACACCATTAAAACATCAGAACAGTAAGAGCGCGCTCGCAGTGACTTTTACGCATGTATAGTGACTCGAGTACAGTCGCTCTATTATCCTTTCCTTATCTTTTCGGCTGAAAAGGTGAGGCTTAATGGCGTATTGCCATAAGTTTAAATAATCAAAATACAATTTTAAGCAAAAAGACAATGATAACGAAAGACGAATTCGTGAACTCTCTGAACAAACTGAAAGAGCAAAGTGACATAGACCATAAAATCAATTATCACATGGAGCAGGCATTTCCAGGCAGCTATGCACCTATATATCATAATGTATTGTGGGAATTGAGCGTGCACCTCCTTGAACTATCTGTAAAGGATGATGAAAAATACGTTTCATGGTGGATATTTGAGGCAGACTTCGGCAAGAGAGATATTGTAAACTCCCTAAGAGTGAATGACAAGCCTGTTGATGTAAGCACTCCAGAAAAACTATACGATTTCCTAGTTGAACCCTTTAAATGAAAAGAACAATGAAGATTGACATAAAGAAAAAAGGAAATGAACTTTATCAAGAGGCTTTAATCTGGATGGGCTATCGGTATGCTATTGGTCTTACTGAAGGAAGCAAGGCCATTCAGGAATATAAACAGTTCAGAGATATCGAATACGACACTCCTGAATTTCATGCATTAGCCGCAGAGATTTCCAATTATCTGCGCCGAAAGAAGATAAAAGACGTTGTTGACCTTCGGAACCGTCTTGTAGAAAATGACTTACAATGGTACTCTGCCCATTATGCCTTGGGAAGACATAGCTATGCTTCGGTGCACTGTCACGACATCGCACAATATGGGCGAGAGGTGCTGGATAACAACAGAAAAGAGTTTATGGCCTTTGACATTCGTAGGGAAATATCAGAGCACCTGAAATGGAGCCTGAATTTTCATCAGCCGATTGGTTCAGAGGACCGACTTAACCCGATAGAAATGCTCATGAACTTTCTAAAAGAACATTCCGTTACGAGTGCTAATGAAATAGCCCGTTATAAATGGATTGAGGTTTCTGAGGAACAGGATGGAACTATTTCATTCCACACAAAGTTCGCCGAGGATGAAACTGGGGGCACAAGCTACTTGTCTTTCTCTTCTACCATAGACGATCTTTTGGGATGGAATGATTTGGCCTCTTACTTCGATCCTAAATGCCATAAGCATTGCAAGGTGAGATATAATAACGAGGAGAAAATAATAGAGTATTTTGACTCCTGGCATCGATGCTCATATCAAGAAGGAGTATTCCCATATCAAAAAGTAAGAATCGCTATTGAGACTTATGAAAAGAATCCTTCTCGATATTGCTATATTTGTGAAGAGTATGTTGTAGAAGATGATATTTGAATAAACAAACAAGAAACAATATGGATTACAAAATAATACAACCCATCATAAGCAGAGTTCTCCAAAGTGGTCACGACGGAGAATTCTATGTGGATGAGAAGTCGTTTGCCTTGGTAAAGGAAATACAGAAGGTACTCTCCATCTTTGAGCCTATCGAAGATGACGAGGCTCGCATGATTTGGCTGGAAATACCTCGTGGTACTGCTGAAGAATGGAAAGATTTCGAAGATATGCACGATCAATATGTAGAATACGACATTGTAAGTTACAGAAAAGCATTGGTTGAGGAGTATCCATACGAGAAACAATGGTTCTTCCTCGTTACTTCAACCTATCGTGAGAACACTTTCCTGAAAATATCTGACAGGGTTCATGAGTATGTGATATTCACCAACAGGAATCTTGATGGCAAAGAATATGCTCACGATATGAGTTGGTTCTTGGAGCCACTTCTCCATCTCGTCAAACAACGAGTAGCAGAAATAACAAAGAATCCAGAGGCATACAATCAGCATATTGATGAAGATCTACCTTATCGGCAACGCTTTGGAACAATAAAGAGTCGGTTTCTCAACAAGATAATTCCAGAGGGAAAGCTGGTGGTGAAAGACCAAGAATATTGCATCCGAGTTATGAAGGAACTGATTCGAAGAGAAAAGGTGTACGCATCGGTCAAGAAAGGAGAAGAAATCGATTGGAAAAAGGAGGGAGTGCCTGCTCCTTTCGACACAATGTCTATCCGTCGTTTCTGTAAGTACTATCGCATTGCAGATACAATCTTCTGGAAAGATTCCCACTATGAGCGTGCAAAAGAAGCCGTCAATATCGAAGACGATGTAGAATACTATCAGGATCATGGCCTACATAATGCGCTGAAGGAATATAGCCTGGAAAGTGAAGAAGACTTTAAAAGCTTTGCATGTGACCATTATGGCGAACTTGGCCTGTCAAGGACTAACGTTCGGGCCTCCCAATACTATGCTGGCGGCAAGTGGATTGTCACTCTGGGAGTGAGCTATTCGTCTTATGTGGACAAAGCTCTGGAGATTGCGATGGCTCTTTATGAATCGGGAGCTCCGTTCGTGTTCCATGATGCGGAGAACGTCCTTCACATTCTCGAAGAAACCGGAATGGTTCGTATCTCGGCATTCACTTTCCACGACTATCTGAAGGGTGATGACGATGAAGGTGTCATCAGTGTGCCTTATATAGAAGACTGCGATAAGGAGGGAGAGCTGACTCGCCAGCAGTATGATGATATCGTACGCTATGCAAAATGGGAACCAAACGACAAAGTAGCACTAGATAAGCGCATTCCGCTGCACGACCCAGTCTATCATCTGATACGTGATGAGGCAAACGAGCCTATTACGCTTAGCGAAATCCGGAAGCAGATAGAGAAGAAATATGATTGCTATCTTGGGGTTGCACAAAAGAGTGGATATTCAGGCTATTATCATGTAGGAGCCTTGAGGAACAGACAAATGTCAGCTGGGATTGAGGACATCCATTATCCCACTTTCAACGAGGCGATGAAGGCACTTATACTAAGCATAAAAGTTATAGAACAAGATACAAACGAAAATAGTACAGAGTAATATGGGAGTAGATATAAGTTTTCACATAGAGGTGCGTCACAGAAACGAGTGGCGGCCTCTTATATGGCAAATGCCAATGGAATTGAAGTCATACAAAGACGAAAAAGACGAAGGCAAGGAGTGGTTCGCCAACAACTGTTGCTACTGGTGTCGGTATTACCATTTCCGTGACTTTCTGGATGATTATGGGAATGTGGGGTTGCCTAACGATGTGAGTCCCCAAATGAAGACAGAACTATCTGACTATGAGATGGGACAGGGCTATTTTATGTTGTCAGATCTTAGTAATTTCTGTGAGCAGCAAGAGAAGGACTTGCTTGTAAGAATTCTTCAATCACGTGACTATCAGATCACCAAACAACTGAACCGAATAGAGAGGTTTTTGAAGCAAGAGCCTACAACAAAGGATGAATCTGATGGGATTGGTTATGAAGGAATGAGCATCAAGGAAATCTATGAGGACTTCCAGGATGAGTATTGGTATTACCAAAGCCTTCATCTCTCCGTGAGAGGATTCCTGAAAGGAGCCAAGGCTTCTGTGAACGACAAGGATGTCAGGGTTTTATATGGAGTATGGTAAACATTCTAAGAACAAGAGCAATGAGAATACAATACATGAGTGACCTGCATATGGAGTTCGCAGCGAACAGCAGGTACATCAAACATAATGAGTTTCCAGTTACAGGCGATGTCCTTGTGTTGGCAGGTGATACGTTCTACCTGAACAATACGGTTGCTCCACTTAGTAAATTCTGGAAGTGGGCATCAGCCAACTACCGTCAGGTGCTGTTAGTTCCAGGTAACCATGAGTATTACCAGTTTTGCGATGTAATGGAGCGGGGCTTGCAATGGAAATGGATGCTCAAAGACAATGTAGGCATCTATCAGAATCAGGTGATTCGGATTGACGACACCGACTTCATCCTGAGTACGTTGTGGTCGAACATTCCTGCACAGGATAAGTATTTCGTGTGGAAGGGGCTGAATGACTTTCGTCAGACCAAATACAAAGGGAAGCTCATTCAAGTGAACGAGTATAACCAACTGCACCAGTTCTGTTTGGACTTCGTCAGGAAAAGCGTGGCGGAGAGTACGGCAGAGAAAATAGTTGTGGTTACCCACCACTTGCCTACACGGCAGGTGGTGGCACCACAACATTTGGACTCGCTCATCAACAGTGCCTTCGCTACGGAACTGGGTGACTTCATTACCAACAGCCGTATCGATGTATGGATATATGGCCACTCCCATACCAATATAGATGCTACCATTGGCAAGACTAGAATAGTCAGCAACCAATTGGGGTATGTCTTCAATGATGAGCATCTTTCGAACGGATTTGATGCAGGAAAGTATGTTGAACTATAAAAAGTTAAGAACATGAAACAAAAAGATAACAAACCGATATTGTTGATTATACCAGACATACATGGGCGTTTGTTCTGGATATCAGCCACAAGGAAGTATCCTGACTTGCCAGTGATTTTTCTTGGAGACTATCTGGACCCATATACATATTATGAGGACATCCTTCCAAGTGAGGCTCTCGTGAATTTCAAGGAAATCCTTGATTTTAAGAAATCCAATATGGACAAGGTAACACTTCTATTGGGTAATCACGACATCCATTACTTCGACAAAGACATGAACAGCAGTCGCAAAGACAAAGAACGTTATGAAGAGATTCATCAAATCTTTATTGAGAATTTATCATTGTTCAAACTGGCGATGACGGTAAGGACAGAAGCGAAAGATTTCCTCTTCACTCATGCTGGTGTAGATATCGGTTGGCTAAGGCATAGGATGCCAGAAGTCAACCCGAATGATGTGAATAGCATCTGCTCATCTCTCAATGACAAATTGATAACAGAAGAGAGTCTTTACGATTTTGTTTTCAATGGTCTGATGGATGTTTCCGCTTCACGTTGGGGCTATGCACGATACCCCTCACCCGTATGGACAGATGAAACGGACCACCAGTACATGAGAGAGCGATTGCCCAATGTCTATCAAGTCTTTGGGCATACCCAACAAGAATCGGACCCAATCATCACAGAACAATATGCTTGCTTGGATTGTCGCAGGGCATTCCTTCTAACAAGCATGGGCAATATTATAGAAGCATAAATCTATAGGTCTGTTCTTACAAGAGAAATACACAAGGAATAACATTACTCGCGCAAATATTTTTGCGTGAGTTTTGAATTCTTGAAGCCGCACTTTAGGTTTCAATATAAGAGGCTAAAGCATAAAAAACACTTTATAAAGAAAAAAGTTTCATAATAATAGCTTATTATTAAACTATTATTTGTATCTTTGTGGCGTAAAAGTTTATTATTGAACTATTATGGATGATATTTATATGCTTGCAGATGCCCTAATCCTTAATAGGATAGGTAATCACTTGAAGACTGTCAGACTGAAACAGAATATCACCCAGCAGAGTCTTGCAGATGCTGCTGGAGTGTCTCTTTCTTCACTGAAGAAAATTGAGAAGGGGAAAATAGGCTCGTTTGATTCGTTGCTGAGAGTATTGCGGACATTAGGGAAACTTGATGTGCTTCAGCCTTTGGTGGATGAAGAACAGCTGAGCCCGAGTGAATACTACGAACTTGTCCAATCTAATGCAGCCAAGCACAAACGCCAACGTGCAGTTGGACGACTTAATAATACAAATAAGGAGGAATCAGAATGGTAGATGTTGCGAAAGTCAGTATGTTCGGCATACCCGTCGGCATCTTTAATTGGGATGACAGGTATGGAGTTGCCAGATTTGAATATGACCAAAGTTTTATTGGCCTTGGTTTGGAACCATCACCGTTGATGATGCCAGTTCGGGAAGGACTGGTCTATTCCTTTGCCAATTTGGGAAGGGACACCTTTCAGGGCTTGCCTGGCATGTTGGCGGATTCTCTGCCCGACACTTACGGACGTGCACTGTTCGACAGATGGTTGTCTCTGACAGGCCGCACAAGTGGCAACCCTATTGAATCGCTCTGTTTCTTAGGAAAACGATGCATGGGGGCGTTGGAGTTTGAGCCGGCTATTGAAGTTTCCTATAACCAAGAAGCCAAGTTTGAGATTGATAAATTGGTTGAGGTAGCCAAAGAAGCGCTTTCGGAAAAATCTTCTTTTGCAACAAATTTGGAAGACGACAAGAAAGCTGCCATTGCTGAAATACTGCGCCTTGGCACCTCTGCCGGTGGCCAACGGGCTAAAGCCATCATTGCTTATAATAAAGAAACAGGTGAAGTACGTTCTGGCCAAGTGGAAGCTCCCGCTGGATTCGACTACTACCTCATCAAACTCGATGGAGTATCTGCCAAGGCTGGATTCAGAGAGACGGAGAACTATGGACGACTGGAATATTCTTTCTACAAGTTAGCCAAGACCTGTGGCATAGAGATGTCAGAATGCTCACTCATTGAGGAAAACGGACGTGCCCATTTCCTTACAAAGCGGTTCGATCGAAAAGAAGGGAAGAAGGTACACATGCAGACACTTTGCGGAATTGCACATTTTGACTATCGACTCCATCGAGCCTATTCATACGAACAAGCCTTCAACGTGATGCGGACATTACGATTGTCTTACCTGGAAGCAAGACAAATGTTCCGTCGAATGGTGTTCAACGTAGTTATTCGCAATCAAGATGATCATACCAAGAATATCTCTTTCTTGATGGGAGAAGACGGGAAGTGGCATCTCTCGCCTGCTTATGATATGGGCTATGCCTACAATCCCAACGGCGGTTGGACCGCCACACATCAGATGTCAATCAATGAGAAGTTCGACAATATTACCCGAGATGACTTGCTGACATTTGCTTCCAAGAACAACATCAAAGATGCAGCATCTGTTATCGATGATGTTTGTGAAGCTGCTTCGCATTGGGAGGGTATAGCGAAAGATTGCGGTGTTCCATCGTCTATGATAGATGCTATTATTCCCAATATGATTGGCTGATAAAAGATTTGTTATTTGATAGGCCACAATATAGAATTGTTGCGTAAACAAGAAAAGAATAGTCGGAAGCCTTCTGAAGACCTTACCATGTATAGTCAGAAGGCCTTGCCGTATTTTGCTGAAAAAAACAAAAACGTTATCGGAATAGAAATAACGGATTCTCTATTGAATTGATAAACAGAATGTTCAAAAGGCATTTCTGCGTAAACATTGCGTAAACAAACTATTTCAGTCAGGGGTATTTTGTGAGTTTCAATGAAAATTGCAAAATCGCAATCTGTTGATTATCAGCACTTTTACAAATCGTAGGCTATCACAAAATATCATTTTTTAGGACTCATAATCTGGAGGTCCCAGGTTCAAACCCTGGCTGGTCCACATTGAAAATCAAGGAGTTGCAGCAATACAGCTCCTTTTTATTTGTCCGCTGGTGACCTTCAACCCAAATTGGTCATTAGGATTTCTCGGTGTCGTATGGCCGTAAGAATTCCTTTATCTTTTCCCATATAGATAGAAATGATTTCCTCGTTTTTAGCGACCTGGCCAGATAAAGGATATGCTTATCTTTCGTCTTGCCCAGATACGCAGGTGTTGATATGAGTTCATAGCGTATGATCTTAAGGAACTGCTTCTTGTCGGAATTAATCATAGCATGCCTAAAAAGCGAAAGGAAATTGTATGCCATAATGATGAAATTCCCGCAAGCCTCCGTACCCCAGAAGTTGTCCATAACAAAATCGTCTATGGAGAAGTCGCACTTTACCCCTGGCTTCCAGATAGTCAAGTATGTCCTTTGCAAAGAAACCGCTGTCCATACGGACTAATCCCACCCGCTTGTTTTGAAGCCTTGAGAACGTGTCGTCAAGGAAGGCAAGGTAGTTGGTGCTTGCGGAGGTGTTGCCCGGTCGCAGCCAATAGTTTTCACATCCGAAACGAAGGCAAGAAGAGGATGGCGCGACAGACGGCCCGGTCGCTTGGGGTTGTATCCTTTGGCAGCCCCTCCTGAAAGCCCTCTCGGACTATGATCGTAGAATCAAAGTCCAGGGTGTAATTGTCAAACAACAGTTCCGAGAAGAACCAACTGAACAGTTCACCAAACACACGTTGGTTGACGCCCTGTGAGAATTTGCAGAAATAACGCTGATAAGCACGATGATCTGCTCCACGCTCCCAGCCCAACAGTTTGCAGAGTGCCTGATCATAACGTACCACGTCAAGGTGGCCAAAGCAGTTCGTGCCACACCATACACCGGCGAACAACCCCAAAATGAGTTGTGCAGGTTTGTAACCTCTGTTGGAATCTTGAACAGGGATGCCACTTTGCGCAAGATGCTCTTCAAAACGGCATTTCACAAGCATCTTGAAGAACAAGGAAAGTCCACCGAAGGGAGTGATTTCCTTATTCACGAACTTTATATCATAGTCTCGTATCATAATATATGGCATTTTGTCGTGGTAAAGTTAGCAAGTAACTATGAATCAAAGATATATGAAATCATTTTTCTAATGGCGGTCATTAGAAAAAGATGATAACAATGCTCTAATGACCGATTTGGGTTAAAATTCAATTGTTGAGTCCATATATCCTTATAATTTTATTAGTATCTAGCAAATATATTCAATTGGTTGATTATCATTATTATATTTTAGATAACCTTTTTACTGAACATAACTGTATAGATGATATATATAAGTTATTCGTAACTTAAAAAGTTTTACCGGACAGGATTATTACAGTTTACATTTTACTATGACCAATACAGGGTTATCATCAAGTTTCATATTGTATTGTTTTTTAAATTCCTCCGGACAGTCTGCTAGTTCTGCAAGACCAATTAATAAACCGGGGTAAACACAACTAAATGGTTGGAAATCGGGACCTCCCAAATCATTCGTTATGTTGAAATCTTGAAGACAGAAAAAATCATTCGTATCTTTATTCCAGACAAAACAAGTCATCTTATCTTTTATACAGAAACATCTTCCTTTTGCTATCAAATAATGTGGTGTATCATATATCCTACTTAAGCGTATTGCATGCCCTTGTTTTAGCACTTCATCAAAAGATAACGAAGAATTAATTTTATGTACTCCTAAATTAATATGCCCATATGCATGTATATTTCCTTCCTGATCAAAATAATACAAAGAATCGTTAAATGCTTCTTTATAAGCATGTGGGTGTTCTGTAGAGAAATCATGTAACACATAATGATTATATGATTTTCCTTTGCTTGATTCTCTAACTTTAAAAGTTTTACGACATGAAATGGAATCTCCCACTGCATTGACAATAAGCCATGAATAAGCATTATTTGTGTTATTAAATTGATCGTCTGTAATATAGCAGCCAATTTTATCTTCACTTATATACATTAATTTATAAGCTTGTTTTGGCAAATTAACATATCCTAAATAAGTTCCGTCTTTTTTAAAACGATGTAGCTTGTTCCCAAAATCGGCAACATAAACTAATTTCCCATCCGTTGTGTAATCCAGGAATTGTCCTATTTCAGTTGCTCCCTGTCCAATCTTTCCTATTTTATTTTGAAATTTACCTTCTGAGGAAAATACGTGAATACAGCCTTGCTGAGCATCGTAAATATAAAACGAATTTTGTATATATTTGCAAGAACCTTGAACTCCAATATCACCTAAAAGCAAATCTTTATTCGTTTCTAAGGGGATGTACCTCACAGAATCAGCCAAATCACTTAATTTTAATTCTTTATATGTATCTACTAATGAATTTGGTGTCATAAGTTTAACGAAAGTTTTTTTTGATTTCTCATTACTACTCTTTGTTTGTTTACTTTCACAAGAGACAAGTAATATCATTATTAAAATAAATAAAACTTTATGCATAATACTGTTCTTTAGTTTATATTAAAGCAAAAGTCTCTATATTCAAAGGGATTTGATTCAAAATTAACGTGAGTTCGATGAATTATAAGTACTTGTAATTTTGGTGATTAGCGAAAATTGTTATATTTTTATAGTGCAGAAATACAAATAAATACTAACAAAAATCGCTATGATCACCGAGAACAAAGTTACTGAAATCTTTTGTATGGCAGACGATTTCTGTAAGTTTTTTGACGCTATGATGGCAAAATATACCATAAAACCGGTTCACAAGAGGAAATATCATCGCTCTTCCACGATGTCAAAGGCAGAAATTATGCTGATAATGATTCTCTTTCATGATTCCGGCTATCGCTGTCTGAAGCATTTCTATCTTGAGAAGGTATGCCTTCATCTTCGCCACCTGTTTCCTGAGGTTGTCTCGTACAACCGTTTCGTAGAACTTCAAAGAGAGGTAGGTGCCCATACCTCTTGCCTTATTCATCAAAAGAATTTTTCGTTTCACAGATGTGATACACTTGTTTCACCTATGTGAAACAAGTAGATTATACGTATGAGTTGAGTGATTCATACGGTTCTTTTTTACTAATCTCTTTATGACAATTTTAAAGAACCTGATAAAAAGAGAAAAACATCGTTTTAAACATACTATAAGGTCGTATCCATCTTTGTAGATTTCTACATAGGCATCCTGTTATTTCATCGAATTCACGTTAAATTAGCAAGGGTATAAAAAAGGGGGCTGAGCGTATCACCGCGACCAGCCCCCTGATATTTAAAGATTATAAAGATTTTATTGTATAAGTTTTTTCAGTTTATCCTATCCTTTTTATCTGCAGTCCGCCCAGCTGACCGAGCTGTATTTCAAACTCCGCCTTGGTGAGTTTGCGTTGACGCGATAAAACCGGACGTACTCAATCTTTTTAGCCATAGTTTTTAATGTTTAAAGGGTTAGTACTATTGATAAAACGCAATGTCAGGCGACATATTGCCCGATTGACTCGTTTGAGGGCTTTGTCAGCCTGACAAAGCGTGCTTTTTACTCGTCTGGAGACTTTGTCAGCCTGACAATGCCTACTTTTTACTCGTTTGGACGGTTTGTCGGCTGACAAGGCCTGTTTTTTATATTATTGGGCTGTCCAAGCCTTGTAAACGCAGCTGCGGTAGATAATGGTATTAATTTCTATCAAAGTGGGTTCAATACGTAAAGCTACCGCGCCCTCATTAACAGACGTCATAGTATTATTGGCCGTACTGCACAAATACCAACTTCCATTATTAATAATCAGCTCACCGGACTTCCAATCGGGTTCTACCTCGCCGGCTGCCGGCAGAAAGAAATAATCATCGGCATTGGCCACACGCT
Organism: Phocaeicola oris; assembly: GCF_021295095.1. Classification (GTDB taxonomy): domain Bacteria; phylum Bacteroidota; class Bacteroidia; order Bacteroidales; family Bacteroidaceae; genus Phocaeicola; species Phocaeicola oris. The sequence goes on along the minus strand of NZ_JAJLQX010000010.1, from coordinate 542 downwards.
TTACACATTTATATAATAAGAAGTCCAAAAACTGCTATTAAACAGATTGACAGCCTTCGTCATGTAAGGGAATTTCACATTCTGTCCATCCATCACGTAGAACACATCGTAATCCTGTGCCCAGTCCGCGCTATGTGACAAAGGTATATAAATATCCACCTTTCGAGGAAAGTCAAAGTATTTAACGTGAGTTCGATGAATTATAACTGTCTATAAAATTGGTGATTAGCGAAAATTGTTATATTTTTATAGTGCTGAAATACAAAAAATACTAACAACAATCGCTATGATCACCGAAAGCAAAGTTATAGAAATATTTTGTATGGCAGATGATTTCTGCAAGTTTTTTGATACAATGATGGCAAAATATACTCTTCCACCTACCACAAAGCGTAAGTATCACCGTGATTCCACCATGTCCAAGGCAGAAATCATGCTAATCTTGATACTTTTTCATGATTCAGGCTACCGTTGTCTGAAGCATTTCTATCAAGAAAAGGTCTGCAAGTATATGCGCCACTTCTTTCCAAAGGTTGTCTCTT